>NZ_JBFXIO010000292.1:0-6792 GCF_050175855.1 Piscinibacter sp. | reverse complement strand
CCAGGACCGCGTGCTCGAGCTCTGGGCCGCTGCGGGCAAGAACCCGCCGCGCTCGCTCGGGCTGATCTCCGCCCAGGGCGCCACGGTGGTGCGCCGCGCGCAGCTGCCGACCGGTACCGACCACCTCGCCGTCAGCCTGGAGCCGCCGGGCGGTTCGCCGACCGGCGCACCCACCGGGCCGGTGCTGGCCGTGGGCAACCTCTAGGGCCCGTTCGCACTACGGGGAGGCTCGCGTGACTCGGCAAACGGGCGCCCGCAAGGCGCACGGCGCAGCCCAGGCTGGCTGCCTGGGCAAGAGGTGCAACGCGGCGGGCGCCTGTTTGCCGAGATCACCCTGCGGGCCGGGGTACCCCAAGGTGCTGGGCGACGTTGCGCCGCTGGTCCAGGCGGCCTGCCTGGGCGGCGCGCCGCGCCTTGCCCAGCACCTTGGGCCACCCCGGCGTGAGCCTTCCCGTAGTGTGAACAGGCCCTAGCGCCTCAGCCGGCGCTGCGCAACGTCACGCTGAAGGTCGAGCCGGCACCCGGCGCACTGCGCACGGTGATGTGGCCGCCCATCAGCTCGACCAGGGCCCGTGTCACCGCCAGGCCGATGCCGACACCCTCGATCGGGCCGCGCGCCTGCGCGCCGCGCTGGAAGGGCTGGAACAGGGTGCCCAGATCCTCGGGCGCAATGCCGACGCCGCTGTCGATCACGTCGATGCGCACCTCACCCGCAGCCGCCGCCAGCGTCACCTCGACGCTGCCGCCGCGCCGGTTGTACTTGATCGCATTGCCCAGCAGGTTGAGCAGCACCTGGCGCAGCCGCGTGGCGTCCGCCATCACCGGGCCGCCAGCCTGGCCGGCCACCGGCAGCAGCGACACGCCCGCCGCGTCGGCCTGCGGACGCACCAGTTCCACGCACTCGGCGATCAGCGGCCACGGCGCCATGGGCACCAAGGCCACGGCCATCTGGCCCGACTCGATGCGCGTCAGGTCGAGCAGCTCGCTGATCATCTCCAGCAGGTGGGCCCCGGCCTCGCGGATCAGCGCCACGCGGCGGCGCTGCTGCTCGCTCAGCGTCTCGCGCTCGTCGATCTCGAGCAGCTGAGCGAAGCCGAGCACCGCGTTCAGCGGCGTGCGCAGTTCGTGGCTCATGCGCGAGAGAAATTCGGTCTTGGCGCGATTGGCCGCCTGTGCCGCTGCCGCGTCGGCGCGCGCCCGCTGCAGCTCGTGCAGGTCACTCACGTCCTGGATGTAGCCGTGCCACAGCAGCGTGCCCTCGGGCTCGCGCTGCGGCGTGGCCAGCACGTTCACCCATCGCGGCGCGGCATCGCGGTGGACCAGGCGGAACTCGCAGCGCCAGGGTCGCAGCATTCGCGCCGCCTCGAGCACGCCCTGCCGCACTCGCTCGAGGTCATCGCGGTGGATCAGCCGGAATACCGCGGTCGCGTCGCGCGTCAGCTCGGCCGGCGGCAGGCCAAGCATGTCGATGACGCTGTCGCTGATGTACGGGAAGCTGCCGCGCAGCGGATCGCTGGCGGTGCTGCGGTACTGATAGAGCAGGCCCGGCACGTGGCGCGCCAGCTTGCCCAGCCGTTCGGCCAGTTCCAGCGCGGCGCCCTGCGCCTGGCGCCGCTGGGTGATGTCGGACAGGGTGCCGACCGCGCGCAGCGGCTCGCCGTCGGCGGCACGCTCGATCACCCGCCCGCGCTCGGCCAGCCAGCGCCACGAGCCGTCCTTGCAGCGTGCGCGGTACTCATGCTCGTAGATCGGTGTCTCGCCGCGTGCATGGCGCAGGTAGGCCGCGTGGTTGGCGTCGAGGTCGTCGGGGTGGATCAGCGCGTTCCAGGCGATCTGCGAGTCGGCGATCTCGCCCGGTGCATAGCCCAGCAGCGCCGCGCTGGCGTCGGTGCTCGACAGGCGGTCGTTGCGCACGTCCCACTCCCACACCGAGGTGCCGGCGCCGAGCAGCGCCTCGCGCATCAGCGCTTCGGTGATGCGGCCGCGCGACTTCATCGGTCGGCCAGCGCCTCGCGCAGCGCCGCCTCGACGCGCTGCGGCGCCACTTCGCTCAGGCAGCGGTAGTGGCCGAAGCGGCACTGCCGCTCGAAGCAGGGCATGCAGTCGAGCTTCAGCTCGTCCTTCAGCCACAGCACCCGCGCCCGCGGGTTCAGCGGCGGCGTGTGCTCGGGGCTCGTCGAGCCGAATACCGCCACCTGCGGCAGCCCGAAGGCCGCCGCCACGTGCATCAGCCCGGAATCGTTGCTGACCAGGCCGCGCGCGCCGGCGATCAGCGCCATCGCGTCGAGCAGCGAGGTCTCGCCGGCCATCACGCGGCAGGCGCCCGGCGCGGCCTCGGCGATCTCGCGCGCCAGCGCCGCCTCCTTGCCCGAGCCGAGCAGCAGCACCGGCAGGCCGTCGCGCTCGTGCAGGCGGCGGGCGAGCTCGGCGTAGTGGCCGGCCGGCCAGCACTTGGCCGGGCCGTACTCGGCGCCGGGCGCGAGGGCCCAGTAGCCGCCCGGCTCGACACTCGCACGGCGCGCCGAGCCACCGATGACGGCGCTGTCGAAGGCCAGCCTCGGCCGCTCGTCGCCGCGCAGCGGTTCGCCGGCCAGGGCGGCGTAGAAGGCCACCATCGGCGGGCGGCCGGCGGGGTTGGGCAGTTGCCGGTTGAGCAGGCCCCAGCGGCCCTCGCCGCGGTAGCCGATGCGCTTCGGAATGCCGGCGAACCAGGGGATCAGCGCCGCCTTGATGGAGTTCGGCAGCACGTACGCGGCGTCGAAACGGCCGCGCAGCGTGGCGGCGATGCGCCGCCGCGCCGCCCAGTCGAGCCGGCCGTGGGCGAAGGGCAGCTCGATCACCTCGCGCACCTGCGGCATCGCGCGGTAGACCGGCGCCACCCAGGGCAGGGCGGCCACGCAGAGCTCTTCGCCACGTGCCGCGAGGAGCGCCAGCAGCGGCTCGCTCATCACCGCGTCGCCGATCCACTGCGGCGCGATGACCAGCGAGCGGTTCATGAAGCCAGCAACGTCAGTGCGCGTGCAGCTTCTCGCCGGCCTTCAGCCGGTAGACCGTGCCGCAGTAGGGGCACTTGCCCTCGCCGGTGGTGGCCACGTCGATGAACACGCGCGGGTGGCCGCTCCACAGCGTCATCTTCGGGTTGGGGCAGAAGACCACGCCCTCGCCCTGCAGATCCTTCGCGGTCACCTCGACCACGGCCTTGGCTTCGCTGCTCATGATGTTCAGACCTTCGTCAGCCACTCGGCGTACTTGGGGTTGCGTCCGTTGACGATGTCGAAGAACGCGCTCTGGATCTTCTCGGTGATCGGCCCGCGCGAGCCGCGGCCGATCTCGATGCGGTCGAGTTCGCGGATCGGCGTGACCTCGGCGGCGGTGCCGGTGAAGAAGGCCTCGTCGCAGATGTAGACCTCGTCGCGGGTGATGCGCTTCTCGACCAGCTTCAGGCCGAGGTCCTGGCAGATCGCGAAGATGGTGTCGCGGGTGATGCCGTTGAGCGCGCCGGCGGAGAGGTCGGGCGTGTAGACCACGCCCTTCTTGATGACGAACAGGTTCTCGCCCGCGCCTTCGGAGACGAAGCCGGCCGAGTCGAGCAACAGCGCCTCGTCGTAGCCCTCGTCGGTGGCTTCCATGTTGGCGAGGATGGAGTTGGTGTAGTTGCTCACCGCCTTGGCCTGCGTCATCGTGATGTTGACGTGGTGGCGCGTGTAGCTGCTGGTCTTGACGCGGATGCCGCGCTTGAGACCCTCCTCGCCGAGGTAGGCGCCCCAGGCCCAGGCGGCCACCATCAGGTGGATGGTGTTGCCTTTGGGGCTGACGCCGAGCTTCTCCGAGCCGATCCAGGTCAGCGGGCGGATGTAGCAGCTCTCCAGCTTGTTGGAGCGCACCACCTCGCGCTGCGCGTCCATCACCTGCTCGACGGTGAAGGGGATCTTCATGCGCAGGATCTTGGCGCTGTTGAACAGCCGCTCGGTGTGCTCGCGCAGGCGGAAGATCGCGGTGCCGCCGGCCGTGTTGTAGGCCCGCACGCCCTCGAAGGCGCCGCAGCCGTAGTGCAGCGTGTGGCTCAGCACGTGGATCTTGGCGTCACGCCACTCCACCAGCTGGCCATCCATCCAGATCTTTCCGTCGCGATCGGCCATCGACATGGCGGCTCTCCTGTTTTGCCCGAACCGGCGATTTTACGGCGCGGGTCGGTCGAGCTCGAAGCCGGCGAGCTTGCCGTTGACGAAGTGCAGCCTCACGGTGCTGCCGCCGTCGTCGGTCCAGGCCCAGTCGTCGTCACCTTCGCCGAGCCTGCGGCCGAGGCTGCGCGTCAGCGCCACCACCTGCAGCATGGTCAGGCCCGGTTTCAGCTTCGCATGCAGCATCACCGCGCTGTCGACATGGCCCACCGGCCGCTGCGCCGTACCGCGCATCACCCGCAGCGTGCGGCTGAACTGAAGCAGCAGCCAGAAGACCACCACGGTGAACGCGAACAGCACGCCCTGCCACCCGTACTGCTGCCAGGCGAGGGCGACGAACAGGGCGGCCAGCGCCCAGCCGATCCAGGGATTCATCGTCGCGTTCAGCGCTCCGGCTTGACGGCGCCGCAGCTCGCCGCCAGCCAGCGGCTGCTGCTCTCCACGCGCATGTCCATCGGCCGCCCCTCGGACTGACCCTTGCCGGTGTACACCGAGGTCCAGGCGCGCGGACCCTTCATCGTCATCGTGCCCAGCATGTCGCCGGTGAAGCCCTGCGGATCGGCGCAGCGGCCCTTGAACTGCAGGGTCGAGCCGCTCATGCTCATCTGCTCGAACTTGCAGCCCGGCATGTCCTGCTCCATCTCGCGCAGCCGGGCCTTGGAATCGGACCAGTCCGCCAGGCTCTTCGCGTCGATGCACATCTGGTCGGTCTCGGCGGGCGCGCCGGCGCCCTGCGCCTTCATCGCCTCGGCCATCTGCGCGCGCTCGGCCGGCGACAGCGATTTCATCATCGCCTCCTGGGCGGCGCGCATGTCGGCGAGCATGTCGCGGCCGTTGACGGTGATCTTGGTGCGCGTCTCCCACAGCCCCAGCTCGGGCTTGGGGCTGAGCTGGGCCAGCGCCGGCGAGCTGCAGGCACACAGTGCGATCGTGAAGAAGAGAGGGCGGCGGACGATCATGGCGGGCTCCCTGGTTTTGGAGCGGCGCAGGATATCAGCCGGGCTGCGGCGGCGAGGCCTGCGCGTCACGCTCCCAGCGACCGACGCGCCCTTGGCGCAGCGCATCGGCCCAGTCGCCACGGCCCTGAGCCTCGGCGCGGCGGGCCGCCGATTCCCAGTCGTAGGCGATGGCGCGCAGCTCGATCTGCCACTCGGCGCCCCGCCGCGTGAGCAGCGCATAGCGCGCATGCGGCGTGCCGTTCTCGACCACGTGCGGCCGCGGGTGGCCGTCGTCGTAGGCCTGCAGGCCGACGCTGCCGGGGTTGACGACCAGCCGGCCGTCGTGCAGGCGCAGGGCGCGCGGCACATGGGTGTGGCCGCACAGGATCAGGCCATGGCGCACGCCGCCGGCGCGCTCTGCCACCTCGGCCGGCGTTGCGGCGCGCAGGCCCGGCTCAGCCGGGCCGCGCCAGCCCTCGGGTGTCACGGTTTCGAGGAAGTAGCGCAGGTCGCTGTCCGGCGTGCCATGGCAGCAGTACACGCCGTCGGCAGGCTCCATCGTCGCCGGCAGCGAAGCCAGCCAATCGCGCTGCGAGGCCGTGATCGCCTCGGCGGCGAAAGCGTCCGACGCCCCCATGCGCTCGCGCGGCAGCGTGAGCAGCTGGCGCTCGTGGTTGCCGCGGATGGTCGGAAGGTCCAGCGCCATCAGCCGCTGCGCCGTCTCGGCCGGCCACAGCGGGCCACTGAGGATGTCGCCGAGGTTGAGCGTCAGCTCGGCGCCGCTGGCGGCGATGTCGGCCAGCACGGCCTCGAGCGCCGGCAGGTTGCCGTGCACGTCGGAGATCACCGCGATGCTCATGGCCCGGCCCTCACAGGCTGCGCACGAGGTCGATGGCTTCCTCGATGCGCTCGACCGCATGGATGGTGAGGCCCTCGATCGCCTTCTTCGGCACATTGGCCTTGGGTACGACCGCCACCGAGAAACCGAGCTTGGCGGCCTCCTTCAGGCGCTCCTGCCCGCGCGGGGCGGGTCGCACCTCGCCGGCCAGGCCGACCTCGCCGAAGGCGAAGAAGCCGCGCGGCAGCGGCTTCGCGCGCAGCGATCCCTGGATGGCCAGCATCACCGCCAGGTCGGCCGCCGGCTCGCTGATGCGCACGCCGCCGACCGCGTTGACGAACACGTCCTGGTCGAAGGCGGCGATGCCGGCATGGCGGTGCAGCACCGCCAGCATCATCGCCAGCCGGTCGCGCTCCAGGCCGACCGACAACCGCCGCGGGCTCGGCCCGCCGGCATCGACCAGCGCCTGGATCTCCACCAGCAGCGGCCGCGTGCCCTCCAGCGTGACCAGCACGCAGGAGCCGGGCACCGGCTCGCCATGGGTGGACAGGAAGATCGCGCTCGGGTTGGCCACGCCCTTGAGGCCTCGCTCGGTCATCGCGAACACGCCGATCTCGTTGACCGCGCCGAAGCGGTTCTTGATCGCCCGCACGAGGCGGAAGCTGGAGTGCGTGTCGCCCTCGAAGTACAGCACCGTGTCGACGATGTGCTCCAGCACGCGCGGCCCGGCGAGCTGGCCGTCCTTGGTGACGTGGCCGACCAGGATCACCGTGGTGCCGCTGGCCTTGGCGGTGCGCGTGAGGTGCGCCGCGCACTCGCGCACCTGCGCCACCGA
>NZ_JBFXIO010000291.1:0-6803 GCF_050175855.1 Piscinibacter sp. | reverse complement strand
CTGCGCCTGGTGGCGTCGATCCGTTCGGGACGTGTCTCCGCTACGCTGGCGTTGCAGCGCTTCGGGTCGGCCGCTCAGGGGGATCCACTGCACCGGGCCGCGGAGCACCTGGGCCGACTGCTGCGAACCGTGTTCCTGTGCGACTACATCGGCATCGAGGACTTCCGGCGCGAGATCCATACCTTGCTGAACCGGGGTGAGTCGGTGCATCAGCTGCAGCGCGCCGTGTACTCAGGCAAGGTAGCGCCCGAGCGTGGCAGGCGTCGCGACGAGATGAAGGCGATCTCCGGTTCGCACGCCCTGCTGACGAACATTGTTCTGGCCTGGAACACCGCCCGGATGCATGAGGTGGTCGAGAGACTCAAGCGAGACGGGATCCCGGTCGACGACGACTGGCTGCGCCGCATCGGCCCAGTTCACTTCTCGCACATCAACTTCCGCGGCACGATGAAATTCGGCGTCGAGAAATTTGCTGCGGCGCTGATCCAGCGCACGCCGGGCCAGGCAACTCGGATGGCTTCCTGACGAGGAACGCTTCGGCATCCCTGGACCTGGAGAAACGCGGTCAGCGAGGCGAGTTGACAACCGTTGTCAAACCGCCCAAGATCTCGCCATGAGTCGCCAAACCATGAGTTTCGCCTTGCCCGAGTCGATGCGGGAGTACATCGACAACCGGGTCGCCGATGGCAACTACGGCAACACGAGCGAGTACATCCGCGACTTGGTCCGGCGCGACCAGGAGGAACAGGCCAAGAAAAGGCTTCGCGATCTCATCGAAGAAGGGCTGGCATCCGGTCCCGGCCGTCGTCGCACCAAGGCGGACGAGAAGGAACTTCTGGCGATCGCTCGCGGCGAGATCGATTGAAGCCTGCAGTTCTGCGCCCGCAGGCGCTGCGCGATCAGCAGGGCGAAGTCCGTTACTACCGCAAGGAGGGTGGCACCCGCGTGGCCGTGAAGCTGGCCAACGCCACCAACGCCGCGCTTGACCAGATCGAACTCGACCCAGGGATCGGCTCGCCGACGCTCGGAAAGCTCCTTGGTATTCCAGGGCTTCGGACCTGGCGGGTCTCGAAGTTCCCGCTGCTCTGGTGCTACTTCGAACTCGGGGAGTACCTGGATGTGGTCCGGCTGCTGGGCGAGCGCCAGGACATCGCCGCGATCTTGGGCGACGAGTTTGCTTCGAACTGACGGTACTTGCGCCCCGGCGTGCATCGGGCCGGAGGCCAATGACCGGTCTATGGCGGCCTGTTCGTCAAGTTGGCTGGCCGGAACCGACCCATTGCTGAAGTACGGTCGCTTGAAGAGCAGACATCCGCAGCAGGGAGACCGAGTCCCGATAATGTTTATGTCAACTCTGGAGGATTGCGGGTACTACGTGCACCGCACGGCGGGCTGCAAGCTCGTACGAAGGCACTTGGCGGCGGCAATTCCACCTTCCGAGGGACAGGCCGTCGACGTGAGTGTTGGCGTTACTGCGACACACAGCCCTCGCCGTCGCATGCTGGCCGTGCCTTGCCAGTTCCGACGCGATCTGGGAGCACCGAGGCAGCGACCGCCGGACTTTCGGCCAGCAACTGCCCGATCGCTGCGCCCAGCACCAGATCGTCGACAACCCCAAAGCGGTGCAGTCTCGCGCGGCCCTGCCGATCGAGCAGCACGACACTCGGCGTGCCACGCAGACCCCACTGCGACATGGTCACAGGCAGCGGTCCAGTCTCGTCTGCCTGGTCGATGCCAATCGGGAATGGCAATCGGTACTCGTGGATGAAGGCCTGCAAGGCCGGTGACCCCATCACCTCGCGATGCTCGAACACCGTGTGCAGCCCAATGACCGTCACGGCCTCGCCCTGAAACACCTCATGCACACGCAGCGCCTGGGGCAGGCCGTGCGCCACGCACGCCGGGCACAGCATCTGGAACGCATGGATCAGCACAACGCGCCCCCGAAGGTCGTCCAGATCGATGCGCGTCGTGGTGTTGAACCAGTGCGAGATCTGCCAGCCGGGCAGCCCAGTGGACTGCCCGGCTGGCGACTCGGTGCCCGCACGCCGCGGCGTCGCAGGCGACGGCATCAGAACTCCCCATCCTTGATGTACGGGTGGCTCCACAGGATGGCCTGCATCAGCACGGCCTTCACCCAAGCTGCGTGCATCCTCTCGACGTCCGCAACCGAAGCGCCCTTCTTGGCCAGGAAGGGCTTGAGCGTCGTGGTGATGGGGATGGTCAGCGCCGGCAGGTAGCGGAAGTCCACCTGGGCCGGGCCATGCGCGCCGTCGGTCTTGTTCTTCTTCAACCGATTGTGGCGCAGGCCGATCTCGTACTGCCAGTCGAGCCAAGCCTGGTCGTAGGTGGCATCGGCAGTGTCCAGGATCCACAGCGCAAATCGCTTGCGCACGGCGCCCAGGTAGTTGGCGTCGGGCTGGCCGCTGCGGGTGTCGCCGAAGAACACCACCAGTTCGGGAGTCGAGGCCACAAAGCCGTACCAGACATCGAGGATGGCCTCGGTCTGGTCGGCCAGGATGGCCTTGCTCTGGCGCAACGCGGCCACGTCGTCGGCACCGAACAGCATCGACTTCTGCAGTGCCGTGAGGTCGGCCATCGAATAGGGTGCCCGGGCCAGCGTTGCCTGGCCCAGCGCATAGCCGGGCACGTCACGGCGCGGCGGAGCCGCTCCGGCATCCGCGACCACACCGAGCGAGGTGGCCGCAAGCAGCAGTTTCAGCATCTTCATGAACAACTCCTCGTGTCTTGGGATGGGACGGGTACAGGACCCGGATGTCGTTGCGCAACGCAGCCAGTGTGTCCACAGAGCCTGTACCATGGGTGCTGTGGCGTACGTAAAAAGCAATCCATCGTTCAAGACTGCCGGTAGCGCGGCACCACCGTCCATCGATCGTCTCTCCGGCCTGCTGGACCGCTTCCGCGTCCGCGCCCACCTGTTCCACGCCGGCGCGCTGTGCGGCACGACGGCCTTCGAGGCGAAGCCGGGCCGCGCCTTCCTGCACGTGCTTCGGCGGGGCGAGCTGGTCGTGACCCACGGCCGGGCGCAAGGCCTCAAGCGCCGCGTTGTCGTGCACGAGCCGACGTTGATGCTCTACCCCCGGCCGGTGGCGCACACCTTCCACAACCCACCGCGCGACGGTTCGGATTTCACCTGTGCGACGCTCGACTTCGATGGTGCCGAGCACAACCCGCTGGTGGCCGCGCTGCCGGCCCTGGTGCTCGTCCCCCTGGATCAGGTCGATGGCCTGCAGCCGGCGCTGGACCTGCTGTTTGCCGAGACCGACCGCGTGCGCTGCGGCTCGCGGCTGCTGGCCGACCGCCTGTTCGAGGTCGTGCTGATCCAGCTGCTGCGCTGGCTGATCGACCACCCGGGCGCGGCCGGCATCGGCAGCGGCCTCATTTCAGGGTTGGCGGATCCGCGGCTGGCCAGGCTGCTCGTTGCGCTGCACGCGGCGCCTGCCGAGACCTGGTCGCTGGAGCGCATGGCAGCGCAGGCCGGCATGTCGCGCACCGCGTTTGCCGTGGCCTTCAAGCAGGCCACCGGCGCCACCCCGGCGGGCTACCTCGCCGACTGGCGATTGACGCTGGCCATGTCCGAGCTGCGCGCGGGCGGACTGCTCAAGGCCGTGGCCGATGCGGTGGGCTACGGCAGCGCCACGGCGCTGTCCAAGGCCTTCAAGCAGCGCTACGGTGTGGCGCCTCGGGACTGGCGCAAGGCTGACCAGGGGCGGCACGAGGCCTGACCAGCACCCAAGGCCGCGCCAGCGCAGGCGGACCCTCGCCCCTACAGCGCCCGCCCCACCCCGATGCAGGCCAGCCCCGCACAGACCACGCCGGCCGCCACGGCCCGCTGCCGCCACTGCATACGCTCGCGGAACACGAGCAGCGACATCACGGTCGCCAGCACGATGCCGGTGTTGGTGTAGGCCACCACCTCGGCCGCTGGCAGCGTGCGCATGGCGTGGATGACCAGGGCGTAGGCCAGGCCGACGCACAGACTGCCCACCAGCAGTGCCATGGCACCTGGTCGGGCCCTGGGCATCCACCGGCCCGCGCTGCGTCGCAGTCGCCCCGTCATGGCCAGCATGGCCAGCAGCGTCCAGGGCAATGCCTTGCTCTCGTCGTTGCCGCGCGCCATGAGGGCCATCGCCACCAGTCCCAGAACGCTGATGGCGATGCCGGTCCAGGCCAATGCTCCCAGCGACTCGCCGAAGAACAGCAGGCTCCACCCGGCGATCAACAAGGGCGAACTGCCTACCAGTGGATAGAAAAAGGCGAGCCTCCTCGCGGACGATCACATTGCACGGCAGCAGCAGACCGACGTCCGGCTCGGCCTGCAGGGTCTGATGCGCCAGCGGCGGATTTCAGGCGCCCAAGATGCGGTAGGGCAGTATGTCGGTGCCGAGCCCCTCCTTGATCGCGCGCTGGACATCGATGTCGCTCAGCACGCCGAACCCCAGGCCTTGAGTGCCACCGTGGTCTTGGCCAAGGCGTCGTCGAAGGACAGTCCCGTGAGTGTGGTGGCGAATCCGTACATGTCAGACCTCTCGAGGCGTTGTGGCCGGGAGCAAGGGGCAGCCTGCCGTACCGACAGGTGCATATACCCGCTGTCGCGCAGTGGCGGCTGACGCGCATTTGCCGATACATCGCAGGGTATTTCGTAGTCGGAGTATAGTGGTAAGTAGTTGATGACTTACCACACGCCGCGACCACTATGCAGACCCGTCTCTCCACCGAAGAACGCCAGGTCGAGATCGTCGAGGCCGCCTTGCGTCTGGCGTGCGAAAGCAGCCCGGCGCTGATCACCACTGCCGATATCGCCACGGCGATCGGCGTCACGCAGGGTGCGGTCTTCAAGCACTTCCCCACCAAGGACGCCATCTGGCTGGCTGCCATGCGCTGGGTCCGCGAAACCCTGCTGCACAAGGTTCGGGCCGCTGCGGAAGAGGCCGCCACGCCGGTGGACGCGCTGGCCGGGATGTTCCGCGCGCACGTCGAGTTCGTCATCGCGCATCCGGGCGTGCCTCGGTTCATCTTCCACGAGCTCCAGCAACCTGCTGACTCAGCGGCCAAGCTCGAGGTGCGTGGCGTGCTCCAGGGCTACCGCAAGCTGCTGCTCGGCCAACTGGCCGAATCGATCGAACAGCGACAGGTCAGCGCGGACCTGGACCCCGAGGCTGCCGCCACCAGCTTCATCGGCCTGATCCAGGGTCTTGTCATGCAATCGATGCTGACCGGCAAACCCGCGGCCATGCGCCAGCAGGCCAACGCCATCTTCGCCCTCTACCGGCGCGGTCTCGGGGAGGCGCGATGAAAGCCTCATCGATCGGAACGCGCCGGCTTGCGCTGATCGGGCTCGGCATCCTGCTGATAGCAGCGATGAGCTACGTGGTCATGCGCTCCGGGCCGTTGGCGCCGACCCGCGTCACGGTCGTGCAGGCGGCCGAGGGCCAGATCACCCCACAACTGTTCGGCATCGGCACGGTCGAGGCCCGGCGCAGCTACCTGATCGGGCCGACCACGGCCGGCCGGGTGCGTTCGGTGACTGTCGATGTGGGCGACACGGTCAAAGCCGGCCAGCCGGTGGCCGAAATGGACCCAGTGGACCTGGATGAACGCACCGCCGCACTCGACGCCTCGGTGGCCCGCGCGGGCAGCGCCATGGCCGCCGCAGAGGCGCAGCGTCGCGACGCCCAGGCGCGCAGGGAACTCGCGGCTGTCAACGCGCGCCGCTACGTCGAGCTCGGCCGGCAGAACTTCATCAGCACCGGCGCGGTCGAGGCCCGGTTGCAGGAGCAGGCGTCGGCCGACGCCCTCCTCACCGCTGCCGAAGCCAACCTGGTTGCAGCCCGGCAGGACCAGCAGCGCCTGGCGGCCGAACGCGCCGGCCTGCGCCAGCAGCGAGCAAACGTGCGCCTGCTGGCGCCGGCCGACGGCGTGGTCACCAGCCGCGATGCCGAACCTGGCTCGACGGTCGTGGCCGGGCAGGCGGTGCTGCGCGTGATCGAGCCCTCGTCGTTGTGGGTCAAGGCGCGGCTGGACCAGGCGCGCTCGGGCAGCCTGGCGGTGGGCCTGCCTGCGCAGATCGTGCTGCGTTCGAACCCGGGCCACCCCCTCCCAGGGAAGGTCGCCCGCGTCGAGGCCCTCAGCGACAGCGTGACCGAAGAGCGCATGGCGCAGATCCGCTTCGACCAGGTGCCCGCCGGCCTGTCGGTGGGCGAACTGGCGGAGGTGACCTTGTCGCTGCCGGCGACCACAAAGGCGGTGCTGCTGCCCAACGCCGCCATCAAGCACCGGCAGGCGCAGACCGGGGTCTGGGTGATCGACGCCGGCACCTTGCGCTTCGCACCCGTTCGGATCGGTCAGATGAGCCTGGGCGGCCAGGTCCAGGTGCTCGACGGCGTGCAGCCCGGCACGACCGTCGTCGTGCACAGCGAGAAGGAACTCGGCGAGCGCAGCCGCATCACCGTGGTCGACGCACTCGCAGGGCGGCAGCCGTGATCAGCCTGGCCGGCAGGGACATCCTGCACTCCTGGAGCAAGTTCGTGCTGACCGGCATCGGCCTGGGCCTGCTGATCGGCGTGACCCTGACCATGGCGGGGGTGTACCGCGGCATGGTGGACGACGCGCGGGCGCTGCTCGACAACAGCGGCGCCGACCTGTGGGTGGTGCAGCAGGACACGCAGGGACCTTACGCGGAATCGTCGAGCCTGCGCGACGACGCCGTGCGCAGTGTGCTCGGACTGCCCGGCGTGGCGCGCGCCGCCAACGTGACCTACCTGACGATGCAGGTGCGGCGC
>NZ_JBFXIO010000290.1:0-6812 GCF_050175855.1 Piscinibacter sp. | reverse complement strand
CGGCGCCGAGTCGCTGGCGCACTTCGACGCCGTGCGCGCGGTGCTCGACGCCGCGGGCCTGGCGTACCGCATCAACCCGCGACTGGTGCGCGGCATGGACTACTACAACCTGACCGTGTTCGAGTGGGTCACCGACAAGCTCGGCGCACAGGGCACGGTGTGCGGCGGCGGGCGCTACGACGGCCTGATCGAGCAGCTCGGCGGCAAGCCGGCGCCGGCGGTGGGCTTCGGCCTCGGCATGGAGCGCGTGCTGCTGCTGCTCGAGGAACTCGGCATCGCGCCGCCTCCGAATCCGCCGCGCGTGTACGCCGTGGTGCCATCGCCGGCTGCCCTGGTGCCAGCGATGACGGTCGTCGAAACCTTGCGTGCCGCTGGTATCGCCGTGCAGATGAATGCCGGCTTCGCCGGCATGAAGTCGCAGTTCAAGCGGGCCGACGCCAGCGGCGCGCGCTACGCGCTGATCTTCGGCGACGACGAGATCGCCCGCGGCGAGGTGTCGCTGAAGGACCTGCGCGATGCCGCCGCTCCGCAGCGCAGCCTGCCGCTGGCCGGCGCATCCGGCTGGGCCGCCGACCTCGCCACCGCATAATCCCGCCTTTCACGAAGACCCCTCATGGCCACCCATCTCGACCTCGAAGAACAGGAACAGCTCGACCAGCTCAAGGCGTTCTGGAAGCAGTACGGCAACCTGATCACCTGGGCGCTGACCCTGGTGCTGGCGGGCTTCGCGGCCTGGAACGGCTGGAACTGGTGGCAGCGCGACCAGGCCGTCAAGGCGGCGGCCATGTTCGACGAACTGCAGAAGGCCGCCGATGCCGGCGATGCCGCCAAGACCGCCGGCATCTTCAACGACCTCAAGGAGCGCTTCGGCAGCACGGCCTTCGCCCAGCAGGGCGGGCTGATCACCGCCAAGGTGCAGGCCGAGAAGGAGCAAGCCGACGCGGCGGCCGCGACGCTCGGCTGGGTGGCAGGCCAGGCCAAGGAAGGCGAATACCAGACCGTGGCGCGGCTGCGCCTGGCGGGCCTGCTGGCCGACCAGAAGAAGTACGACGAGGCGCTCAAGCAGCTCGATGGCGCCACGGCCAAGGAGTTCGAAGCCCTGGTGGCCGACCGCCGCGGCGACATCCTGCTCGCGCAGGGCAAGACCGACGAAGCGAAGGCGGCCTTTCGCAAGGCCTGGGACACGATGGATCCGGCCATCCAGTACCGCCGCCTGATCGACGCCAAGCTGACCGCGCTCGGCGCCGCGCCGCCGGCCGAGGCGCCGAAGACCGCGGGAGCGGCGAAGTGACGATGCTGCGCGGCACGGCCGCGTTCGTGCTGGCGCTGACGCTGGCCGCCTGCTCGAGCGGCCCCGAGCGCCCCAAGCCCAAGCCGCTCGAGCCGATCGCCGCGCCGATCGCCGGCAAGCAGGTGTGGTCGCAGCGCGTCGGCAGTGTCGACTTCCCGCTGGCCGTGGCCGTCAACGGCGGCATCTTCACCGTGGCCAGCAGCGACGGCACGGTGGCCGCGCTGCAGGCCGACAACGGCCGGGAGCTGTGGCGCACCAGCGTCGACGGCCGCATCGTCGCCGGCGTGGGCAGCGACGGCCGTTTCGCGGCCGTGGTCACGCGTGAGGGCGATCTGGTCGTGCTCGACGGCGGCAAGCCGCTGTGGCGCAAGCCGGTGGGCACCAAGGTGGTGACGGCGCCGCTGGTGGCCGGCGAGCGCGTCTTCGTGCTCGGCGTCGACCGCCGCGTGGTCGCCTGGGACGTGCTCGACGGCCGCAAGCTCTGGCAGCAGCAGCGCCCCGGCGAGCCGCTGACGCTGGCGCAGGGCGGCGTTATTGCTGCCTTCAAGAACACCCTGCTGGTCGGCCAGGGGCCGCGGCTGGCGGGCCTCGACCCCTTGAACGGCAACGTGCGCTGGGAAGTGCCGGTGGCGGCACCACGCGGCACCAACGAGGTGGAGCGTCTCGCCGACCTCGTGGCCCCGGTGGTGCGTCTGGGTGACAGCGTCTGCATGCGCGCCTTCCAGTCGGCGGTCGGTTGTGTCAACGCCGAGCGCGGCAACCTGCAGTGGACCAAGACGGTGGGCGGCGTCGAAGGCGTGGGGGGCAACGACAGCGTGATCGTCGGCGCCGATGCCTCCGACCGCATCACCGCCTGGCGCACGGCCAGCGGTGAAGTCGCCTGGAGCACCGAATCGCTGCTCTACCGCAGCCTGGGCGCCCCGCTGGTGGCCGGCCCGACGGTGGTGTTCGTCGACGGCGACGGCACCGTGCACTGGCTGTCCATCGACAAGGGCGAGGCGCTGCTGCGCCTGACGACCGACGGCTCGGCCCCTGCTGCTGCGCCCGTGGCCGTGGGCACCACGCTGCTGGTCGTCACCCGCAACGGCGGCCTGTACGCGTTCCGCCCCGAGTGAGATGACCAACCCTCGCCCGGAACCCACGCCGTGAAGCCGGTCATCGCCCTGGTCGGGCGGCCCAACGTCGGCAAGTCCACGCTGTTCAACCGGATGACGAAGAGCCGCGACGCGATCGTGGCCGACTTCGCCGGCCTGACGCGCGACCGGCACTACGGCGACGGACACCTGGGCGATCGCGAGTTCATCGTCATCGACACCGGCGGCTTCGAGCCCACGGCCGAGTCGGGCATCGTCAAGGAGATGGCCAAGCAGACCCGCCAGGCCGTGGCCGAGGCGGATGCGGTGATCTTCGTGGTCGACGTGCGCGGCGGCCTGTCGGCGCAGGACCACGACATCGCCCGCTTCCTGCGCACCACCGGCAAGAAGATCCTGCTGGCGGCCAACAAGGCCGAGGGCATGACCGATTCGCCGCTGCTCGGCGAGTTCTACGAACTCGGCCTGGGCGCGCCGCATCCGGTGTCGGCGGCGCACGGGCAGGGCGTGCGCAGCCTGACCGAGGCGGCACTGGTCGACTTTCCGTTCGACGAGGACGAGGAGGCCGAGGTCGATCCCGATGCGCCGATCCGGCTGGCAGTGGCCGGACGACCCAACGTCGGCAAGTCGACGCTCATCAATACCTGGCTGGGCGAGGAGCGCCTGGTGGCCTTCGACCTGCCCGGTACCACGCGAGACGCCATTCACGTGCCGTTCGAGCGCCATGGGCAGAAGTTCGAGCTGATCGACACCGCCGGTCTGCGCCGCAAGGGTCGAGTCTTCGAGGCGATCGAGAAGTTCTCGGTGGTCAAGACGCTGCAGGCCATCGCTGACGCCAACGTGGTGCTGCTGCTGCTCGACGCCACACAGGGCGTGACCGACCAGGACGCCCACATCGCCGGCTACATCCTCGACAGCGGCCGGGCCGTGGTGCTGGCCGTGAACAAGTGGGATGCGGTCGACGACTACCAGAAGCAGCTGCTGCAGCGCTCCATCGAGCAGCGGCTGGCCTTCTTGAAATTCGCGCCGCTGCTCCACATCTCCGCGAAGAAGCGGCAGGGCCTTGGCCCGGTGTGGAAGGCGATCGCCGATGCCCATGCATCGGCCACGCGGAAGATGCCCACCCCGGTGCTGACACGCCTGTTGCATGAGGCGGTGGAGCACCAGGCGCCCAAGCGGGCCGGGATGTTCCGCCCCAAGCTCCGTTATGCCCACCAGGGCGGCATGAACCCGCCCATCATCGTGATCCACGGCAACTCGCTCGACCATGTGACCGATTCGTACAAGCGCTTCCTCGAAGGGCGCTTCCGCGATCACTTCAAGCTGATCGGCACGCCGCTGCGCATCGAGATGCGCTCCTCGCGGAACCCGTTCGACGAGAAGTGATCCCAAAGACTGATCGCAAGGTCAATGCGGGGATTCCATCAGCGCCCACGGGGGCTGTGTTAACGTCTCCGATCTACGAACTTTCATCACGGAGCATATCGTGAGCAACAAAGGGCAACTCCTACAAGACCCGTTCCTGAACCTGCTGTGCAAGGAGCATGTTCCGGTTTCCATCTACCTCGTCAACGGCATCAAGTTGCAGGGGCACATCGAGTCTTTCGATCAGTACGTGGTGCTGCTGCGCAATACCGTCACGCAGATGGTCTACAAGCACGCGATCTCCACCGTGGTGCCCGGCCGAGCCGTGAACTTCCACGCCAACGAATCCCAAGAGCAGGCTTGAGTTCTCCGCAAGCCACCGTCGCGGCCGCCGGCCCGGCGCGGGCGATCCTCGTGGGCGTCGATTTCGGCGGGCGTGGCCCGTTCGACGAATCCCTCGACGAACTCGCCCTGCTGGCCGAATCCGCCGGCGACGAGCCGGTGGCGCGTGTCGTCGCCCGCCGCAAGGCGCCGGACCCGGCGCTGTTTGTCGGCTCGGGCAAGGCCGACGAGATCAAGGCGCTGGTCGAAGGCCACCGTGCCGAGGCGGTGCTGTTCGACCAGGCCCTGTCGCCAGCGCAGCAGCGCAACCTCGAGCGGCACCTCGGTGTGGCGGTGGCCGACCGCACCATGCTCATCCTCGAGATCTTCGCCGCGCGTGCCAAGAGCCACGAGGGAAAGCTGCAGGTCGAACTGGCGCGCTTGCAGTACCTGGCCACGCGGCTGGTGCGGCGCTGGAGCCACCTCGAGCGCCAGCAGGGCGGCATCGGCACCCGCGGCGGCCCCGGCGAGGCGCAGATCGAGCTCGACCGCCGCATGATCGACGAACGCATCAAGACGGTGAAGTCCCGGCTCGACCGCGTCAAGAAGCAGCGCAAGACCCAGCGGCGCGCCCGCGAGCGCAACGAGACCTTCCGTGTCTCGCTGGTGGGCTACACCAACGCCGGCAAGTCGACGCTGTTCAACGCGCTGGTCAAGGCGCGCAGCTACGCCGCCGACCAGCTGTTCGCCACGCTCGACACCACCACCCGCCAGCTCTACCTCGAAGAAGCGGGGCGGGCCGTGTCGCTGTCCGACACGGTCGGCTTCATCCGCGACCTGCCGCACAAGCTGGTCGAGGCGTTCGAGGCGACGCTGCAGGAGGCGGCCGACGCCGACCTGCTGCTGCACGTGGTCGACTGCGCCAGCCCGGTGCTCGACGAGCAGATGGCCGAGGTCGAGCGTGTGCTCGACGAGATCGGTGCCGGCCAGATCCCGCAGGTGCTGGTCTTCAACAAGGTCGACCGGCTCGAGCCCAGCCAGCGGCCGCGTGCCTTGCGCGACCTGATCGAGCGCGACGGCGGGCAGCGCGTGCCGCGCGTGTTCGTCAGCGCGCTCGACGGCACCGGCCTGGCCGAACTGCGCCAGGTCCTCACCGAGGCGGTGGCCGGCACGCTGGCCGTCGACGCTGCGCCGGCCGACGACTCCTCCGACATCCGGTTCGCCGCGCCCGAGCGGCAGCCGGCGACTTCCACCGGAACCCACGATTCACAGGCATGACCATGAATCCCCTGCACGCCCTTCGCGTCGCCGCTGGCCGCTTGCTTAGCAACGGCCGCAATGACGGTCCGCCGGATCTCGACGAGCTCTGGCGCGACTTCAACCGCAAGCTCGGCGGCCTGTTCGGCGGCAAGGGCGGCGGTCAGCGGCCCGGTGGCCCGCCGGACGACGGTGGCGGCAGCAATTTCCAGCCCGACATGAAGAGCGCCGGCATCGGCGCCGGACTGATCGCCGGCGTGGTGGCGCTGATCTGGCTGGGCAGCGGCTTCTTCATCGTGCAGGAAGGCCAGCAGGCCGTGGTCACCTCGTTCGGCAAGTACAGCCACACCGCCGACGCCGGCTTCCAGTGGCGCATGCCGTATCCGTTCCAGGCGCACGAGACGGTCAGCGTCACCCAGTTGCGCTCGCGCGAAGTCGGGCGCAATGCCGTGGTGCAGGCCACGGGGCTGCGCGACTCGTCGATGCTGACGCAGGACGAGAACATCATCGACATCCGCTTCACCGTGCAGTACCGGTTGAAGGATGCGCGTGCCTTCCTGTTCGAGAACCGCGATCCGGAAGAGGCGGTGACGCTGGCCGCCGAGTCGGCGGTGCGCGAGATCGTCGGCCGCACCAACATCGACGCGGTGCTCTACGAGCAGCGCGACGCGATCGCCGCCGAGCTGGTGAAGTCGATCCAGAGCCAGCTCGACCGGCTGAACACCGGCATCATCGTGGCCAACGTCAACATGCAGAGCGTGCAGCCGCCCGAGCAGGTGCAGGCGGCGTTCGAAGACACGCTCAAGGCCGGCCAGGACGGCGACCGCCTCAAGAAGGAAGGCCTGGCATACGCCAGCGACGTGATCCCGAAAGCGCAGGGCACGGCCGCGCGCCTGCGCGAGGAAGCCGAGGGCTACAAGGCCAGCGTGATCGCCCAGGCCGAGGGTGACGCACAGCGCTTCAGCCGCGTGCTGACCGAATACCAGAAGGCGCCGGGCGTGACGCGCGACCGCCTCTACATCGAGACCATGCAGCAGGTGTACTCGAACGTCAGCAAGGTGATGATCGACAGCCGCAACAACTCCAACCTGCTGTACCTGCCGCTGGAGAAGCTGATGCAGCAGGCCGGGGCAGCGCCCACCACGCCGGGCGCGGCGCCGGCGACCGGCGCCGTGGACGCCAGCGCCGTGACGGCCCCGGCGGCGCTCGACTCACGTTCGCGAGACGGCCAGCGCAGCCGTGATCGCGAAGGCCGCTGATCGATCCGGGAGAACCAGAACATGAACCGCATCGGATTCCTCGTCGGACTCGTGCTGCTCGCGCTGATGGGCGCGGCCTCGACGCTCTTCGTCGTCGACCAGCGCCAGGTGGCCGTCATCTACGCGCTCGGCGAGATCAAGGAAGTGATCACCGAGCCGGGCCTGAAGGTCAAGCTGCCGCCGCCGTTCCAGAACGTCGTCTTCCTCGACCGCCGCATCCAGACGCTG
>NZ_JBFXIO010000289.1:3218-6814 GCF_050175855.1 Piscinibacter sp. | reverse complement strand
GTCGCGGGCAACGGCGGCATCAAGACCGAGGTGGCGCAGTTCCTGGTCAAGCTCAAGACCGCCGAGGAGGTGCTCGAGTACAGCGGCGCCTTCCTGCAGCTCTACCGCGAGGAAGGCTGGTACCTCGAGCGCACCTGCCACTACGTGGGCCGAGTCGGGCTCGACCACGTGAAGAAGCGGATCCTCGACGACGCGAGCGGCCGCCGCGCGCTGTGGGAGCGGCTGCAGTTCTCGCTCGACGGCGAGCCGGACCCCTGGTTCGAGTTCGACAAGGCGCGCGTCGACACCCGCCAGTTCAACCCCGTGGGAGCGCTGTGATGAGCCAGTGGAAGCCGATCTGCGCGGTGGACGATATCCCGGTGCTGGGCGCGCGCCGCGTGGCGCGCGACAACGGGCCGGAGGTGGCGATCTTCCGCAACGCCGAGAACGAGGTCTTCGCCCTGATCGACCGCTGCCCGCACAAGGGCGGGCCGCTCAGCCAGGGCATCGTGTTCGGTCGCAGCGTGGCCTGCCCGCTGCACAACTGGACCATCGCCCTGGACGACGGCTGCGCCCGTGCGCCCGACGAAGGCTGCGCTCAGCGATTCAGCGTGAAGGTCGAGGGCGGCACGGTGTCGCTGGATCTCGACGAACTCAACGCGCTCGCCCTGCACCCGGCGAGCGGCGTGGTCTGACGTGGCCGAGACCAAGACCACCTGCCCCTACTGCGGCGTGGGCTGCGGCGTGATCGTCGAATCCGACGGCCGGCAGATCAGCGGCGTGCGCGGCGACCCCGACCATCCGGCCAACTTCGGCCGTCTGTGCAGCAAGGGCAGCACGCTGCACCTGTCGGCCAGTGCCGCAGTCACCCTGCAGACCCGGTTGCTGTACCCGCAACTGCGAACGCAGCGCGGCGCAGCGCCGCAGCGGCTCGGCTGGGACACCGCGCTGGACCTGGCCGCCGACCGTCTGGCCGGCATCGTGCGCTCGCACGGGCCGGATGCGGTCGGCTTCTACCTCTCCGGGCAGCTGCTCACCGAGGACTACTACGTCTTCAACAAGCTGGCCAAGGGCCTGATCGGCACCAACAACGTCGACACCAACTCGCGGCTGTGCATGAGCTCGGCGGTGGCGGGCTACAAGGCCACGCTGGGCGCCGATGCCCCCCCGGCCTGTTACGACGATCTCGCCTTGGCGCACACCCTGTTCGTCGCCGGCTCGAACACCGCCTACGCGCACCCCGTGCTGTTCCGGCGCATCGAGGACGCCAAGCGCGCCAACCCGGCGCTGCGGATGATCGTGGTCGACCCGCGCCGCACCGAGACCGCCGCCGCGGCCGACCTGCACCTGCAGATCCTGCCGGGTACCGATGTCGCGCTGTTCAACGGCATGCTGCATCTGATGCTGTGGGAAGGCCTGGTCGACCGCGGCTACATCGAGGTCCACACCACCGGCTTCGAGGCGCTGCGCGACCGGGTGCGCGAGTTCACGCCGAAGCACACCGCCGCCCTGTGCGGCATCGCCGAGGCCGACCTGGTCACCGCCGCGCGCTGGTTCGCCGGCCTGGAGGCCGATGGCCCGCGCCGGCCCACGCTGTCGCTGTACTGCCAGGGGCTGAACCAGAGCAACAGCGGCACGGCCAAGAACGCCGCGCTGATCAACCTGCACCTGGCCACCGGCCAGATCGGCAAGGCCGGCGCCGGACCCTTCTCGCTGACCGGCCAGCCCAACGCGATGGGCGGGCGCGAGGTCGGCGGCCTGGCCAACCTGCTCAGCGCGCACCGCGACATGGCCAATGCCGAGCACCGCGCCGAGGTGGCCCGCCTGTGGGGCGTGGAGCAGGTGCCGGCCACGCCCGGCAAGACGGCGGTGGAGATGTTCCAGGCCGCGGCCGACGGCGAGATCAAGGCGCTGTGGATCGCTTGCACCAACCCGGCGCAGTCCATGCCGGACCAGGCCACGGTGCGCCGGGCGCTGGAGCGCGCCGAGTTCGTCGTGGTGCAGGAGGCCTTCGCCACCACCGCCACCTGCGCCCGCGCCGACCTGCTGCTGCCCGCCACCACCTGGGGCGAGAAGGAAGGCACGGTCACCAACAGCGAGCGCCGCATCAGCCGCGTGCGGCCGGCGGTGTGGGCCCCCGGCGAGGCCCGCCACGACTGGTGGATCGCCACCGCCCTGGCCCGCCGGCTGCAATCGCGCCTGCGGCCCGACCTGCCGCCGCTGTTCGCCTACGAGTCGCCGGAGGCGATCTGGAACGAGCACCGCGAAACGACCCGCGGCCGCGATCTCGACATCGCCGGCCTGACTTACGCCGCGCTCGAAGCGGCGCCGCAGCAGTGGCCTTTCCCGACCGGCGCCGCCCAGGGCCGGGCCAGGCTCTACGAAGACGGCGTGTTCCCCACGGCCGATGGGCGCGCCCGCTTCGTCGACACCGCCCACCGCCCGCTGGCCGAGCCCCGCGACGCGCGCCATCCCTTCTCGCTGACCACCGGGCGGCTGCGCGACCAGTGGCACGGCATGAGCCGCACCGGCACGGTGGCGCGCCTGTTCGGCCAGGTGGCGGAACCCTCGATCGAGCTCCACGCGCAGGACATGGCGCGACTCAAGCTCGCCGACGGCGACCTGGTGCACGTGACCTCGCGCCGCGGATCGATCGTGCTGCCGGCGCGTGCCAGCGCCGAGATGGCGCCGGCGCAGGCCTTCATCGCCATGCACTGGGGCGAGGAGTACCTCGGCGGCCGCGGCACGAACGGCGTGGCCGGGGCCGGCGTGAATGCGCTGACCAGCCCGGCGTTCTGCCCGAGCTCGAAGCAGCCCGAGCTCAAGCATGCTGCGGTGCGCATCCTCAAGGCGGAACTGCCCTGGCGGCTGCTGGCCATGGCCTGGCTGCCGGAGGCCGAGGCGCTGAGCACGCGTGAGCGGCTGCGACCGCTGATGGCGCACTTCGCCTACGCCACCGTGGTGCCGTTCGGGCGCGATCGCTGCGGGGTCATGTTCCGGGCCGCCGCCTACGAGGCCGCCGCGCCATCGTTGCTGGCCGAACTGTCCGCGTTGCTCGGGCTGGATGGCAACGGCATGTTGCGCTACGACGACATCCGCCGCGGCCAGCAGCGCCGCATGAAGCTGGCCGCGACCGGCGGCGATGCCCGGCTGGAAGCCTTCCTGCTCGCGGGCGACACGCAGGCCGAGGCCTGGGTGCAGCCGCTGCTGCGCGAGGGTGGCAGTGCTGCGGCGTTCGGCCGTGCCCTGCTGCAAGGCGGCGCCCGGCCGCCCGTGGCCGTGCCCGACAGCGGCCGGCAGGTGTGCAGCTGTTTCGACGTGCGCGAGCCGCAGATCGCCGACGTGCTGGACCGCTGCGCCGGCGGCATCGACACGAAACTTGCGCAACTTCAAGCAGAGCTGCGCTGCGGCACCAACTGCGGTTCCTGCCTGCCGGAACTCCGTCGTATCGTGCGTCTCCGAGAACAAGCGGCATGAAGCTTGCGATGCCGCGAATGGAGACAACATCGCATGAGCATCGCCCCCTACATCAAGGAGATCGGCCGCGGCAAGGAAGGCGCCCGGTCACTCGATCCGCAACAGGCCCATGACCTGATGAGCCAGGTGCTCGACGGACA
>NZ_JBFXIO010000289.1:0-3118 GCF_050175855.1 Piscinibacter sp. | reverse complement strand
GCGAATGGAGACAACATCGCATGAGCATCGCCCCCTACATCAAGGAGATCGGCCGCGGCAAGGAAGGCGCCCGGTCACTCGATCCGCAACAGGCCCATGACCTGATGAGCCAGGTGCTCGACGGACACGCGAGTGACCTGGAGATCGGCGCCTTCGCGATCGCGATGCGCATCAAGGGCGAGAGCGTGGACGAACTGGCCGGCTTCCTGCGCGCCGTCCACGAGCGCTGCATCCCCGTGCACCCACAGCAGCCGATGGTGGTGCTGCCGTCGTACAACGGCGCGCGCAAGCTGCCCAACCTCACCGCGCTGCTGGCCCTGCTGCTGGCGCAGGAGGGCGTGCCGGTGCTCGTGCACGGGCCCGAGCACGACCCCGGCCGGGTGACCACCGCCGAGATCTTCCAGACGCTCGGCCTGCCCTGCGCGACGGATGCCGCCGACATGCACGCCGCCTGGGCGCGCCGCGAGCCCGTCTTCATCCGCACCGAGGCGCTGTGCCCCCCGCTGGCCCGGCTGCTCGACGTTCGCCGGGTCATCGGGCTGCGCAACCCGGCCCACACCGTGGCCAAGCTGATGGCCCCGGCGCAGGGCGCCCGATCGCTGCGGGTGGTGAACTACACGCATCCGGAGTACGGCCTGACGCTGGCTCAGTTCCTCGCCGCGACGCAGGCCGATGCCATGCTGATGCGCGGCACCGAAGGCGAGCCGGTGGCCGATCCGCGCCGCCTGCCGCGGCTCGACCTGTTCATCGGCGGGCAGCTGCGCAACGACCTCTCGCTGCCCGCGCAGGAGGGCGTGCTCACCGAGATGCCGGTGCTGCCGCGCAGCCACGACGCAGCCACCACGTCGCTGTACATCCAGTCGGTGGTCAGCGGCGAGAAGCCGGCGCCCGGGCCGCTGGCGCAGCAGGTGGCGGCGCTGCAGGGCGCGCTGGCCGCGCTGGCGCAGCCGGCATCGCAGGAGCTGATCGCATGAGTAGCGGCCGAGTCACGCTGGTCGGCGCCGGGCCGGGTGACCCGGAACTGCTCACGCTCAAGGCCGTCCGCGCGATCCGCGCGGCGACGGTGCTGCTGGTCGACGACCTGGTCGGCGACGGGGTGCTGCGCTTCGCACGGCGCTCGGCGCGCATCGTGCACGTGGGCAAGCGCGGTGGCTGCGCCAGCACGCCGCAGGCCTTCATCGAGAAGCTGATGGCCGCCGAGGCGATGAAGGGCGAACGCGTGGTGCGCCTGAAGGGCGGCGACCCGTTCGTGTTCGGGCGCGGCGGCGAGGAGGCCGAGCACCTGCGCGCCCAGGGCATCGATGTCGAGGTGGTCAACGGCATCACCGCCGGGCTGGCCGCGGCCACGTCGCTGGGCGTGCCGCTGACCCACCGCGACCATGCCCACGGCGTGATGCTGGTCACCGGACACGCCCGCGGCGACAACGCGGCACTGCACTGGCCGACGCTTGCCGCCGCGGCCGCACAGGGGCTCACGCTGGTGGTCTACATGGGCGTCACCACGGTGCGCGAACTGCAGCACGGGCTGCTCGGCGCCCTGCCCGGCGGCACGCCGGTGGCCGTGGTGCAGCACGCCAGCCTGCCCACCCAGCGCCAGGCCACGGGCACGCTCGGCGGGCTGGCCGAGCTGGTGCACGCGCACGGCCTGGCCAGCCCGGCGATCATCGTGGTCGGCGACGTGCTGCGTGGCTTGCATCACGCCGCGGCACAAGCGCAACCGATGAAACACGAGCGCAGCGCCTGAGACCGCGGTCGGCCCGTATCATCCGGCGCCACCAGGGAGGCGCACGCCGATGCAGGAACTCGACAAGCTCAACCGGCTCACCGAATCGCATGGCGCGCTGCGCCCGGGCAAGGGGCTGATCTCCGGCGTGATCGCGCTGTCCCTGGCGATTCTCTGTTTCCTGGGCGTGCTCGCCTTCCATTTCCCCGAGTACCTGACCACGCCGCAGCTGCGCAAGAGCTACGACGTCGAGATGCTGCGCCAGGTGATGTACTGGGCGATGGTGGCCGCCGGCGGCATCGCGCTGGTCAACATCGTGTTCGGCCGCTCGCGCTGGCTGGCCGCCGGCGCCTTCGTGCTGGTGGCGCTGACCGCGCTGCTGGGCGGCCACAAGGTGCCGGTCAACGACTTCGCCGACAACACGCCGTACATCGGACTCGACTGGTTCATCCTCGACCTGCTCGGCTCCTCGCTGATCTTCATCTTCATCGAGAAGCTGTTCCCGCTGCGCAAGGACCAGCCTGTCTTCCGCGCCGAGTGGCAGACCGACTTCCACCACTTCATCGTCAACCACATGGTGGTGGGCTTCGTGCTGCTGGCCACCAACCTGCTGGTGCACAAGCTGTTCGGCTGGGCGGCCAAGGACGGCATCCGCTTCTGGGTGCAGGACCTGCCCTTCCCCGTCGCCCTCTTCGGCATCATCCTGGTGGCCGACCTGGTGCAGTACTGGACGCACCGCGCCTACCACGAGGTGCCGCTGCTGTGGCGGCTGCACGCGGTGCACCACAGCGCCAAGAGCATGGACTGGCTGGCCGGCTCGCGCCAGCACATCGTCGAGCTGCTGATCACGCGCACGCTGGTGCTGGCGCCGATCTACGTGCTTGGCTTCAGCAAGGAAGTGATCGACGCCTACATCGTGATCGTCGGCTTCCAGGCGGTGTTCAACCACGCCAACGTGAGCGTGCGGCTCGGTCCGCTGCGCTATGTGATCGTCACGCCCAACTTCCACCACTGGCACCACTCGCAGGACGACGAGGCGATCGACCGAAACTACGCGGCGCACTTCGCCTTCCTCGACCACCTGTTCGGCACCGCGGTGCAGTCCGACCGCCAGTGGCCGGAGCGCTACGGCGTGCAGGGCGACTACGTGCCCGATGGCTTCCTCAAGCAGCTGGCCTTCCCGTTCGTCTGGAAGAAGACCAGCTAGCCGCCCCTCCCCGATCTCGCAGGATCCTCGGTAGAACCCCGCAGCCGCTGCCGCCTTGCCGGCGGCATGGGTTTGATCTACATTAAGCATTCATTGACCGATCGGTCGATGAATGCAGATCAACCCCGAGGTGCCCATGGCCGAAGACGCCGAACCGCTGCTGAGCCGCCGAGACGGCGCCGTGCTCA
>NZ_JBFXIO010000288.1:0-6825 GCF_050175855.1 Piscinibacter sp. | reverse complement strand
AACCCGCTCTGCCGCGGCAAACGCTGCGCATCGTCCGCGAGCGCCTGAACGAGGCCCATGCCCTGCTTCGGACGCTCGACGCGGGAAGCGCCGAGGAGAACAGCCATGCGTGAGGTAAAGGTCGACGCCGATAGCCGGACCACGGCGCAGCGGCTTCGGGACGCGTTGGCCACCATGGTTCGCACGCCAAGCACAGGCGTCGCGGTGCAGCCGCTCACCGCGACGACCCTGTGTCAGATCGCCGGGATCTCCCGCAATGCGCTGTATCGGTACCACCCCGAGGTCTTGGCGGCGCTGCACGAGGCCCAGCGAAGCGCACGCGGCCCGTCAGGCGCCCCCGCACGTCAGGCGAAGCTGCTGCGCCAGGAGAACCGCGAGTTGCGCGAGCAGTTGGGTAAGTTGGCCGCGCTCGTCGATCACTACTTCGCGGCTTGGCAGGACGCTCACCTCATGCTCGAACGGCGAGAGCGAGAACTGGCCGAGCTGCGCCGCGCCGCCGGCCCGCACGTGGTTTCGATGCGCCGCTGAGCCGCGGGCCAAGTCTTGACCTTGACACAGGAGCAAGGTCTAAGCTGCGAAGGACAGGGGCACAGGTGCCCCGCTGGAGGTCTGCGATGACATGCGCCCTCATGTCGGACCTCGCTCTCGCGCGAGCGCTGTTGCGGCTCTACAAGCTGGCCATGATCGCCGGACGCCCCGGTGTCACCGATCACCTGCTGCGCGCCCTGGAGGAACTCGCCCGAAGCGAGCCGGCATGCGAGCCGATACTCGACCAAGCGTACCTGTGGGGCCTTGGTGCGCGGGTCGGTGTCGCACAGCCGCGCATGCCAGGGTCCGGCACGCAGTGACCAGCGCTGTCGGCGCCGGGCTCGCGCCACGACCGCGACTACGCCATTGACACGCCGCGATCGACATCGCACGCATCCGCCTTCAGCGCGTCGACGTCGATCACGGCATCCGCCATCGCCGTCAGCTCGGGCGTCTGCGAGATGAAGTACTCACGCTCATAGCCACCCAGGCGCAGGACTTCCCTCTTCATCGCCATGAACATGCGCTTGCGCTGCGGATCCAGCGCGCCGTCCGCCTCGTCGGTGAACAGGGTCGTGTATCGGCGTCCCGTGTTTCGGGCCAGGTACAGCGCGATCGCCCGGGTCAGGCAAAGCTCCACCAACGTCCGCTCGCCCCCGCTCATCATGCCGACGCTCTTGCTGTCGCCGGTATCGCCGTCGTGGACGACGATGTCGAAGCCCTCCTTCTGCTCGCCCTTGGCCGTCTCCAGCAAGGTTCGGATGGACACCGTGAAGCGCGGCCCGTAGCAGGCCAGCAGCAGGTCATTTGCCAGCGCCGACAGCGCAGGTCCCGCATCGTCGATCGCCAGAGCGATCAGCCCGTCATTGCTCATGCAACGGGCGAAGAGGTTCCAGTTGCCCAGCTCATCCTCGACTCGAGCGCAGCGCGCGCGCAGGCTTTCGCGGCGTTCGCCCAGCCGGGCCGACTGCTTGGAGACCTCCTCGAGCTGCTGCGACTCACGCACCGCGGTGAGCATTGCCCGCTCCGCCGCAGCGAGGGCCTCCTTCGCGGCACCCAGCGCACGGGCTGCGCGCGCGGCTTGCTGCTCGTCGAAGGCGGGCGGCAGCGTTGCGAGCGCCTGATCCAGGCGCGCCAGCGCCGCTTCGGTCTGCCTGGCCTGCTGACCTCGTTGCGCCTCGATCGCCTTTCGTGCCGCCGCGATCTGTTGGCGCTCCGCACGTTCGTCGATGGTCTCGGCAGCGGCGCCCTCACTCGCCTGCAGCCCCAGCGCCTGAAGTTCCTGCTCGATCTCGACCAGGGTCGCCTGCGCCTGCGCGCACGCCTGGGCCTTCGAACGCACGACCGACAAGCGGTTCGCCCGCTCGCGTGCGACGGCCTCGCGGACCTCGGCCCGCGCCAGGGCGTGCGGCGCGCCGGCCAGTGCCCCGCAACGCCGGCGGGCATCGATAAGTTCCCGCTGGACCTCGGACTTCTCGCTCACCAGACGGGCGACCTGGGCCTGGGCGTTGGGGATCAGCGTCTGCGCCTCGCGCGCGTCAGCGAGCAACTTGCAACGTCCCTGCAGGTCCGTGCCGGCGCAGGGCACCTCGCCGGTCAGTCCGAACCGGCGCGCGAGTTCCTCGGCCTTCAGCGCGGCTCGACCCGCATCCCGTTCGATGGCGGCGGCGCGCTGCTCCGCGAGGCGCACCGCGCCTTGGCACTGCGTCAGCTGATGGACCTGCTCGCGGCAGGCGAGCGTGCGTGCGCCAAGCAGCGCCTGCACACGTTGCGCCAGCGGCAGGCGCCTTTCGGCGCGACGCACCGCGCCGGCCTCGGCGAGCGCCGCAAGGCATCGCTGCCGGGATTGGGTCAAGGCCTGGCGCCGCGAACGTTCCTGCTGCAGCCGATTGGCGACCCGCTGATCGAGGCGCTCCAGCCGCTGGTGCTCGGCCCGTTCCTGAACATCGAGCGCGCTCTGCGCTTGTGCCGCGCCTGCCAGGTTGGATTGCCGTTCGGCCATGAGCTGTACCCGCCGGGCATCGGTGGCTCGCGACTGCTCGCGTTCGACCACCACGCGGGCATGCCCCGTCTGGGCGGCCTCCAGGGCAGACTGCGTTGACCTCTTCGCGCGATCGGCCGCCGACACGCGATCGCCGGCGCCGTCGAGTTTTCGGCGCGCCGCCTCGAGGTGCTGATCCTCCGCGTCGACCGCGGCGAGTTCCTGACGCAGTGTTGCCAGCCCAGCTTTCAGCAGGCGGGCGGTCTCCGCTGCCTTCTGGCCCAGCGCCTGGATCTCCTCCTGCCCCAGCAGGTCGGCCAACAACGTCTTGATCTCGGCGTTGCGATAGGTGCTGAGCTGGCGCTTGCCCTGGGCTGCGAACACGGAGGTGAAGAAGGTTTCTGCACTGCCGCAGATGCTCTCCACACAGCGCGTGTACGTCTCGACCCGGCCATCCGAGATGGTCCCATCCTCGAGCGTCACGGGGGACCAGCGTCCGCCATCATCGAGCGTGAGCAGGAATGCCTCAGTGCGTCGCCGGCCACTGACTCGAATGACGATCTGCGAGCGATAGCACCGCCCTTCGTGCGCCCAGGTCAGGTCCTTCAGGCTCTCCGGCAGATGGACGTGCTCGTAGTACGAGAAGCCGCCGGGTGCCGACATCGAGGCACGACTTTGGAGGCCGAGATAGGGCACGAGATTGTCCATGATCGTGCTCTTGCCGCTGCCGTTCGGGCCCGCGATGGCGATCAGTTCTGCACCGTCGGCAAGGCGCTCCAGGTCAAGCGTGATCTCGTCGAGACCCAGGCCGTCGCGGATGCCGCGGAAGCCCTTGAGGGTGAGTCGGAGTGGCTGCATGGCATGCCTCGGAGTTGGTCTCCGATCAGGCTCGCATGGCCGGCGACGCTTTCAACGGTCGTCAGTCGCGACCCTTCACGCGCTTGGCCGCAAGGCGGCGATGCGCCGCGCAGTTCCTTGTTCAAGTCCAGCTGAAGCTCAGCCGGCGCAGCACGACAGTTGCTTCACATCCTTCGTGAAGGTCTGCGCCGCAAGCTTCAGGGCTTCGACCATCGTCAGGTACGGGAACAACTGGTCGGCCAGATCGTGCACGGTCATGCCGGCACGGATGGCGATGGCGGCGGTCTGGATGAGTTCCCCCGCTTCGGCGGCGACCGCCTGCACGCCCAGCAGCCGGCCGGTACCGGCTTCGGCCACCAGCTTGATGAAGCCGCGCGTGTCGAAGTTGACCAGCGCACGCGGCACGTTGTCGAGCGTCAACGTGCGGCTGTCGGTTTCGATCCCCGCTTGGCGCGCTTCAGCTTCGCTGAGACCGACCGTCGCGACCTGCGGATCGGTGAACACGACGGCCGGCATCGCGCTCAGGTCCAGCGCCGCGTCGCCGCCGGCCATGTTGATCGCCGCCCGCGTGCCCGCGGCGGCCGCGACGTACACGAACTGGGGCTGGGTGGTGCAGTCGCCTGCGGCATAGATGTTCGGCGCACTGGTGCGCATGTGATCGTCGACCACGATGGCGCCTTGCTCGTCCACCTTCACGCCGGCGGCTTCGAGGTTGAGCCCGCGCGTGTTCGGCGTGCGGCCCGTGGCCACCAGCAGCCGCTCGGCATGCAGCTCGCCATGATTCGTCGTCAGCACGAATTCGCCACCGGCATGCGCAACGCGGCTGGCTTGCGTCTGCTCGAGCACTTCGACGCCTTCGTCGCGGAACGCGGCGGTGAGCGCCTCGCCGATGGCCACGTCCTCGCGGAAGAACAGCTTGTTGCGCGCGAGGATCGTGACCTGGCTGCCGAGACGCGCAAATGCCTGTGCGAGTTCCACCGCGACGACGGACGAACCGATCACCGCCAGCCGCGGCGGAATCTCGCTGCTGGCCAGCGCTTCGGTCGAAGTCCAGAACGGCGTATCGGCAAGGCCTGGAATCCGCGGCACCGCCGCACTGGCGCCAGTGGCCAACAGGCAGCGGTCGAACGCCACGACCTGCTCGCCCCTGTCGCGCAGCACCACCGTCAACGACCGAGCGTCTGTGAAGCGCGCCGTGCCGTGCACCACTGTGATGGCCGGGCTGCCCTGCAGGATGCTCTCGTACTTGCCGTGGCGCAGTTCGTCCACCCGCGCCTGCTGCTGGGCGAGCAGGCGGTCGCGCAGGATGGTCGGCTCGGCAGCGGACACCCCGGCGTCGAACGGGCTGCGCCGCCGCAGGTGCGCGACGTGCGCAGCACGGATCATGATCTTGGACGGCACGCAGCCGACATTGACGCAGGTGCCGCCGGTCGTGCCGCGTTCGATGAGCGTGACCCGCGCGCCGCGCTCGGCCGATTCGAGCGCGGCGGCCATCGCGGCACCGCCGCTGCCGATGACGGCGACGTGCAGCACCTCGCCGCCGCGTGCCTTCTGACCACTGCCGAGCCAACTGCGCGCCCTTTCGAAGAAGCCGTCGCGCGACGGACCGGACGCAGCCTCGGGGACGCGCGCGCGATAGCCGGCTGCGGCCACGGCCGACACGAGTGCCGCCACGGGTGTGTCAGGGGCGAGCGTGAGGCGTGCGGTTCCCTTGGGGTAGGACACCTGCGCCGAACGCACACCAGGCACCTTCTCCAGGGCCTGGCGAACGTGCGTGGCGCACGACTCGCACGTCATGCCGCTGATCGCGAGTTCGGTCATCGGGTTACCTTCCGCCGGCAGCCGCAGCGTGATAGCTTCAGGCGTGCTTGGGCGGGACTTCGCAGCCGTCCGGCCCGCAGCGCCGGTTCGCCGGCGAGACGAAGTCCCACACCGACACCGCGACCATCGTCGCGAGGCCCACGTAGAGCAGCTTTTCGGCCACGGTGAAGCAGGCGACCAGCACGATGGCCGGACCGATCATGCCGAGCACGCTGCGTTGCCACTGGCGGTGGCTGAACCAGCCGAGTGCGTTGGCGAGCAGCGCCAGCGCCGCGAACAGCGGCAGCAGCACGGTGACGAACACGGCCTCGAACTGGCTCAGGAAGCCGAGCCCGAGTGCTGCGCCGAGGCTGGCCAGGGCCGGGAAGCAAGCCCCGCAACCCATCGCCGACACGATGCTGCCCAGCGCTCCGGCCTTGTCCGCGACGCGCGTCATGACGCTCATGATGGCCTCCTCGATCGCTGCGGCGTCAGCGCTTGACGGTGGACGGATAGCCCGCGTTCTCGGTCGCCTGGGTCAGCTTCTGCACGCTGGCCTTGGCGTCATCGAAGGTCACGACGGCCTGGCGCTTCTCGTAGCTCACGTCGACTTTGCTCACGCCATCGACCTTCGAGATCGCCTTCTTCACGGTAATCGGGCACGCCGCGCAGGTCATGCCCGGCACGTCCAGCGTCACGGTCTGCGGCGCCGCCTGGATGGCGGCCGCGCCGGACATGGCGAGGGCGGCGATGATGATCAGCTTCTTCATGGAGCACTCCTGGTCAATAGAACAGCGGCAACACGTAGGGGAAGGCGAGCGCGATCAGCACCAGCGCGGCCACGATCCAGAACACGGCCTTGTAGGTGGACCGAACCTGCGGAATCGCGCACGCCTGACCCGGTTTGCATTGCTGAGCAGGCCGATAGATGCGGCGCCACGCGATGCCCATGGCGACGAGCGCCACGCCGATGAACAACGGCCGATAGGGCTCCAGCGCCGTGAGGTTGCCGATCCACGCGCCGCTGAAGCCCAGGGTCAACAGCACCAACGGGCCCAGGCAGCACGCGGAAGCCAGGATCGCGGCGAGTCCGCCGCCGACGAGCGCGCCGCGCCCGGTCTGCGATTCCGTCATGCACTTTCCTCGGTCGGAGAGACGATGGCGTAAGCTTATTTCCGTACTCATGTACGGAGTCAAGCGGCATGGATAGCGATCAGCAGGGACTGACGATTGGGGCCGTCGCCAAGGCGGCCGGGGTCAACGTGGAGACGGTGCGCTTCTACCAGCGCCGCGCGCTGCTGCCCGAACCCGACAAGCCCTACGGCCGCATTCGGCGCTATGAGGCGAAGGACGTCGCACGGGTGCGGTTCGTGAAGGCCGCACAGCGCCTGGGCTTCAGCCTCGACGAGGTTGCGGGCTTGCTGAGACTGGACGACGGCACGCACTGTGACGAGGCGAGAAAGCTCGCTGAAGCAAAGCTCGCTGACGTGCGCCAGAAGCTGAAGGATCTGCGGCGGATCGAGTCCGCGCTGGCTGGCCTCGTTCGCGACTGCTGCACGAGGCGGGGCAAGCTTTCATGCCCATTGATTGCCACCCTGCAGCGGCAGTGAGACGCCGCGTCTTGGCCCACTGTTGACACAGTGAATTCAACATAAGGG
>NZ_JBFXIO010000287.1:0-6879 GCF_050175855.1 Piscinibacter sp. | reverse complement strand
GCCATCTGGAACTTCATGGGGGCGCGAGTCTACGCGGCCAGCGCGGCCAGTTCGCCGGCGACCCGATTCACCCCCTCGATCGAGAGGTAGTCGTCGACGCGGCCGCGCACGTGCGCCACCAGGGCGGCCTCGCTGCGCTGCGTCGACCAGTCCTCGCCGTCGCCGCCGGCGCGTGCGGCCTGCGCCGACAGCACACGCCACTTGGCGCACCAGCTCACCGACCACAGCCACATCGCCGAACGCAGCGGCACGAGCCAGCCGGCCCAGGCCTGGGCGTCGGCGCACTGCGACTGCCAGTGGCACTGGAAGGCCCGCACCTCGTCGATCGTCAGCACGGCATGGCTGGCCGCGTCCCAGGTCGTCGAGGTGTAGAGCGTGGCGTGGGCCAGGTCCAGGGGCGGCAGGCTATAGCGCGCCTTCTCCAGGTCGACGAGTACGGCACGGCCGTCGGCGCGCACGATGAAGTTGCCAGGGTGGGCGTCGAAGGCGATCAGCCGCTTCGGCGGCCGCTCGGGCCGGGCGCAGAGCTGGTCGAGCGCGCGCCGTTGAGAGTCGATCGCAGCACGGGCCGCGGGGGCCAGGCCGGCCGCGTCGAAGTGCTGCGCCTGCGCCTCGATCTCGCCGCGCAGCAGCGCGAGCGGATCGCTCGGATCGAGCAGCGGCGCGCGCAGGGCCGGCGCGGGCAAGGGCAGCGAGTGGATCGCCGCCAGCGCCTGCGCGACGGCGCGCAGGTCCTGCGGCAGCCGCGCCGGGCGGCCGACGATTTCCTCGACCAGCAGCGCGCCGCGCGGCAGCGCGGCCGAGGGCGGCATCACGCCGTGCAGCCGCGGCGCGTGGCCGCTTGCGGAAGCCCGCTCGAAGCAGGCGGCCTGGTAGGCGAGGTTGTCGGCGGCGGCCAGGCCCATCTGGCTCTGCTTGGGAATGCGCGCCAGCACGCCGCTGCCGGCCAGGCGGAGGTGGGCATGGGCAAGGCCCAGGTCGGGCAGCGGCTCGAGCGGCGCCTCGGCCCAGGGCGAGCGCACCTCGCGCAGCGCCGTGCGCAGATCGTCGGCCAGGCTCACGTCCAGCCCCGGCCGGCGAGATGGACGAGGTCGGCCGGCTCGTCGATGTCGTGCAATGCCGGCAGTTCGGCCCAGCGCAGGCCCGCCTCGCGCAGCCGCTCGCGCGTGATCGCCAGCACCTGCGGCGTGCTCCAGGGCATGTCGGTGAACAGCCGCGGCGCCATGCGGCGCAGGCCGATCAGCACATAGCCGCCATCGTGCGCGGGCACGAGCACCGCATCGTGTTCCCTCAGTGCCGCGTGCGCGGCACGCAGCACGGCCGCATCGAGCGCCGGCGCATCGGTGCCGATCAGCAGCGCACCGGCGTGACGGGGCAACGCGCGTTCGAAGGCCCGCTGCATGCGCGCGCCGAGGTCGCCTTCGCCCTGGTCGGCGAGGCCGATGCGCCCGGCCTTCGCGAGCCCGGCGAACGCCGGGTGCGACGCCTGCGGCGCGGCGCACAGCGTCACCGGCCCGAGGCCCGCGGCGAGCGCTTCGTCCAGCGTGTGATCGAGCATGCGCGCGGCCAGCGCGGCGGCGCCGGCCGCACCGAGCGCCGGAATCAACCGAGTCTTGGCCAGCCCGGGCAGCGGGGCCTTGGCCATCACCAGCACGGCGCAGTCGTCAGCGGTCGGTTCGGGGTTCAGCGGTACCACGGGGCCAGTCTATCGGCGCTCACGCCGAGCGCGTAGAGCAGGCGCAGCCGCCACATCAGCACGATGGTGCGCCACACGCCGCGCTGCTCCCAGCGGCGGCCGGAGGTGAGCACGCGTTCGCGCAGGCAGGCCGGGGCGCGCAGCCGCTTCAGGCGGGACGACAGCTCGATGTCCTCCATCAGTGGCTGGTCGGGAAACCCGCCCGCCGCGTCGAAGGCCGCGCGGGTCATGAACATCGCCTGGTCGCCGGTGGCGATGCCGGTCCAGCGCGAGCGGCGGTTCATCAGCGCGGCAACCACGGGGAGCATGCGCGAGCGGCCTTCGATCACCACGTCGAAGCGCCCCCAGGCCAGCGGGTGCGCCTCCAGCGCCGCGTCGATCAGCGCATCGGCACAATCGGGCAGGCGCGTGTCGGCGTGCAGGAAGAGCAGCCGAGGCGCCGAGGCTCGTGCCGCGCCCGCATTCATCTGCCGCGCCCGGCCGCGCGGGCCGTCGATCACCTGGTCGGCCAGCGGCGTGGCCAACGCCACCGTGTCATCGCGGCTGCCGCCGTCGACGACGATCACCTCGGCGCCACGCGCGCGCAGCGGCGCCAGCGCCCGGAGGGTATCCTCGATGCCCGCCGCTTCGTTCAGCACGGGCACGACGATGCTCAGCGGCGCCGTCATGCCGCCCTGGCCAGCCGCCGCTGCGACAGCCCGTACAGCGATACTGCCACCGCCAGCGCCGCAGCCCAGGCCAGGCCATAGACCAGCCAGGCCGGCGCATGGCCCAGACCGAGCGTCAGCGTGACGAAGAAGGCGCCGAAGCCAGACAGCCCGCGCACGAAGCCGCGCAGCAGCGCCACCGTGGCCGCATCGCCGTAGCGCGGCAGCGTGAAGCAGGGCAGCACGTTGCCGGTGATCGGCACGGCCAGCAGCAGGCCGCTGAACGTGGCCGGCGCGATGCCGGCGCTGCGGATGATCAGCCAGGCGACGAGCATCGCCGCGGCGACGCGGCAGGCCAGCTCGATGGCCGGGATGTCCACCGCGCCATGGCGCACCGGCAGGCGCGGCATCAGCGGCCGGCCGATCGCCAGCACGGCCAGCGCCAGCACACACACCACCGCCGGTGGCAGCTCCAGCATCGGCAGCAGCGCGCCCAAGCCGAAGAACGCCACGTTGGCCAGCGCCAGCGACAGCCACCACGGCCAGCGCGTGGCGCTCCAGGCGAACACCACCAGGTGCGCCACCGTCGCCGGGAGGCACACCAGCGTGGCCAGTGCGATGTCGCGCACGCTGTCGACGGGCGTGGACGCCAGCACGAAGCCCATGATCGGCCCGGCGATCATCGGCAGCCCGGCCAGCGTGCCGCCCACGCCATGGCCGAAGCGCCGCGCCGCGAGCGACGACAGCAGCGCCGACGCCGCGACGAGCAGCAGCTTCAGCAGCATAGGGCGGTGTCAGCCGGGCGTGCCGTAGCCGCCGCCGCCGGGCGTCTCGATCACGAAGACGTCGCCCGCGGCCATCTCCACCGAACCGATGTGGCCGAGGACCTCGACACGGCCATCCACGCGCTCGACGCGGTTCGCCCCCGGCTGCCCCGGCTGGCCGCCGGCCATGCCGAAGGCGCCGTGCCGGCGGCCGTTGGAGAGGATGGACGCAGTCATCGGCTCGAGGAAGCGCACGCGGCGCGTGCCGCCGTTGCCGCCGCTCCACTGCCCCGCCCCGCCGGAGCCGGCGCGGATGGCGTAGCTCTCCAGCCGCACCGGGAAGCGGAACTCCAGCACTTCGGGGTCGGTCAGGCGCGAGTTGGTCATGTGGGTCTGCACCACGCTCGTGCCGTCGAAGCCCGGGCCGGCGCCGGAGCCGCCCGAGATCGTCTCGTAGTACTGGTGGCGCGCGTTGCCGAAGGTGAAGTTGTTCATCGTGCACTGGCCGGCGGCCATCGCGCCGAGCGCACCGTACAGCGCGTTGGTGATGCAGGTCGAGGTCTCGACGTTGCCCGCCACCACGCTGGCCGGCGGGCGCGGGTTGAGCATCGAGCCCTCGGGGATGATCACCTTCAGCGGCTTGAGGCAGCCGGCATTGAGCGGGATGTCGTCGCCCACCAGCGTGCGGAAGACGTACAGCACCGCGGCCATGCACACCGCGGTGGGCGCGTTGAAGTTGTTGTCCAGCTGCGCGCTCGTGCCGGTGAAGTCGATCTCCGCACTTCGTGCAGCGGCGTTCACCCGCACCGCCACCGAGATCTGCGCGCCGTTGTCGAGCGGCAGCGTGAACGAGCCGTCCTTCAGCTTCGTGATCACGCGGCGCACCGACTCCTCGGCGTTGTCCTGCACGTGGCGCATGTAGGCCTGCACCACCTCGAGTCCGAACTGCGCCACCATCTTGCGCAGCTCCTGCACGCCCTTCTCGTTGGCGGCGATCTGCGCCTTCAGGTCGGCGAGGTTCTGCTGCGGGTTGCGCGAGGGGTACTTGCCGCTGGCCAGCAGCGCCAGCATCTCCGCCTCGCGCAGCCGCCCGGCCTCGACCAGCTTGACGTTGTCGATCTGCACGCCCTCTTCCTCGATGCGCGTGGAGAACGGCGGCATCGAGCCCGGCGTGGTGCCGCCGATGTCGGCATGGTGACCACGGCTGCCCACGTAGAAAAGGATCTCGCGGCCGGCCTCGTCGAACACCGGGGTGACCACGGTCACGTCGGGCAGGTGCGTGCCGCCGTGGTAGGGGTCGTTGAGCGCATAGACGTCGCCCGGCTGCATGCGCCCGGCGTTGCGGGCGATCACCGTCTTGATCGACTCGCTCATCGAGCCCAGGTGCACCGGCATGTGCGGCGCGTTGGCGATGAGCTGGCCCTGCGCGTCGAACAGCGCGCAGGAGAAGTCCAGCCGCTCCTTGATGTTTACCGAGTAGGCGGTGTTCTGCAGCTGCAGGCCCATCTGCTCGGCGATGTTCATGAAGAGGTTGTTGAAGACCTCCAGCATCACCGGGTCGACCGTCGTGCCGATGGCGCGGCGCTGCTCGCGCGGCTGCACGCGCTCGAGCACCAGGTGGTCGAGCGCAGTGACGCGCGCACGCCAGCCGGGCTCGACCACGGTGGTGGCGTTCTTCTCGGCGATGATCGCCGGGCCGTCGACGAAGAGGCCGGGCTTGGCGGCCTCGCGCACGACCAGCGCCGCATCCCACCAGCGGCCGCCACTGAAGAGCTTCACCGTCTCTTCGGCCGGCATGGGCGACGGCGCCAGCGTGGCCTGCGGCGTCTCGGCCGGCGCATCGCCCGCCCCCACCGATTCCACCGATACCGCCTCCACGACCAGCGCGCGCTCCTGCATCAGGAAGGCGAATCGCTGCCGGTAGGCAGCCTCGAAGGCCGACTGGATATCCACCGCCGAGCCGAAGGGCACCACCAGCGCCGAGTCGGTGCCTTCGTAGCGCACGTGCACGCGGCGGTGGGTGCGGATCTCGCCGCCGCTCACGCCCTGGCGGCGCAGTTCGCCCTCGGCCTCCGCGGCCAGCGCGTCGAGGCGATGGGCCACCGTGGCCAGCGCCTCGGCGAGTTTCAGTTCGACCGCTGCCTCCCGCATCACGCTCTGATCGGCCAGGCCCATGCCGTAGGCCGACAGCACGCCGGCCAGCGGATGCGCGAAGACACGGTCCATGCCCAGCGCATCGGCCACGCGGCAAGCATGCTGCCCGCCGGCACCGCCGAAGCACTGCAGCGTGTAGCGCGTCACGTCGTAGCCGCGTGCCACCGAGATCTTCTTGATCGCGTTGGCCATCGCGCCCACCGCGATGTCGATGAAGCCTTCGGCCACTTCTTCCGGCGTGCGCTGCGTGCCGGTGGCCTGCGCGATGCGCTGCGCCAGCTCGGTGAACTTCGCCACCACGACCTCGCGGTCGAGCGGCTCGTTCGCCTCCGGCCCGAACACCTTCGGGAACCACCTCGGCTGGATCTTGCCGACCATCACGTTGGCGTCGGTCACCGCCAGCGGCCCGCCGCGGCGATAGCAGGCCGGGCCGGGGTTGGCGCCGGCGCTCTCCGGCCCGGCGCGAAAGCGCGCGCCGTCGAAGCTGAGGATCGAGCCGCCGCCGGCGGCCACCGTGTGGATACTCATCATCGGCGCGCGCATGCGCACGCCGGCCACGCGGGTCTCGAAGGCGCGCTCGAACTCGCCGGCGAAGTGGCTGACGTCGGTGGAGGTGCCGCCCATGTCGAAGCCGATCACCCGGTCGCCGCCGAGATCGTTCTTCGCGAGCTGGGCCGTGCGCACCATGCCGACGATGCCACCGGCCGGCCCCGAGAGGATCGCATCCTTGCCCTGGAAGGCATGGGCGTCGGTCAGCCCGCCGCTGCTCTGCATGAAGAAGAGCTTCACGCCGGGCATCTCGCCGGCCACCTGCTCGACGTAGCGGCGCAGGATGGGCGACAGGTAGGCGTCGACCACCGTGGTGTCGCCGCGCGACACCAGCTTCATCAGCGGGCTGACCTCGTGCGAGACGCTCACCTGCGTGAAGCCGATCTCGCGCGCCAGCCTTGCCGCCGCGATCTCGTGCGCCGGGTAGCGGTAGCCGTGCATGAACACGATGGCCACGCTGCGCAGGCCGGCGTCGACGGCGGCCCAGAGCCGCTCGCGCAGGTGCGCCTCGTCGAAGGGTTCGACCACGGTGCCGTCGGCGCCGATGCGCTCCTGCGCTTCGATCACGCGCGTGTAGAGCAGCTCGGGCAGCACGATGTGGCGGTCGAACAGGCGCGGCCGGTCCTGGTAGGCGATGCGCAGGGCGTCGCGGAAGCCACGCGTGGTGACCAGCAGCGTCGGCTCGCCCTTGCGCTCGAGTAGCGCGTTGGTGGCCACCGTGGTGCCCATCTTCACGCACTCCACGCGCTCCGGCGTGATCGGCTCGCCGGGCGCGAGGCCGAGCAGGTGGCGGATGCCGGCCACCGCCGCATCCCGGTATTGCTCCGGGTTCTCGGACAGCAGCTTGTGGGTGACCAGCGATCCGTCCGGGCGCCGGCCGACGATGTCGGTGAAGGTGCCGCCGCGGTCGATCCAGAACTGCCAGCGAGAGGACGGGGTGGTGTTCATGACGTGCTCGAGGAATGGTACGGGATGAAGATGGCGTTCGCCTGCGGGCCGACTTCGCGGATCCACTCCAGCGCGAAACGCTCGCCAAGGCGACGCAGGTGCAGCGCGAGAGGCGGCGCCG
>NZ_JBFXIO010000286.1:0-6926 GCF_050175855.1 Piscinibacter sp. | reverse complement strand
TTGATCGCGCCGTCGCGCAGGTTCAGCGCCGCGTTGCCGCGCAGCTTCGAGCGCAGTTCGCCGACCGTGCGGCCGGTGGTGTCGACGTCGAGGTTGACGCGGCCGGTGCCTTCGAGGATGTCCTTGGCTGCCACGTCCTTCAGCAGCGCGTTGACGTTGACGCCGGTGGCCACGGCCTTCACCGCGATGCGGCTGGCGCGTGCGTCGGCCAGGGCGTTGGCGTCGAGCGATCCGCCCCAGGCCTTGGCCTGCAGCACCGGCACCTTGAGCATGCCGTTGTCGAGCTTGGCCTCGATGCGCGCATCGGCGATGCGGTACTGGCGGAACACCAGGCTGCCGGCGCGCAGCGCCAACTCGGCATCGAGCGAGCGCAGGCCGGCGAGGTCCACCGGCGCGTCGGCCGGTGCCGGCGTGCCGGCCCCCGGCGCGGTGCCGGCCGAGGCCGTCTCGGGCAGCAGGGTATTGAGATCGAGCGCGTCGAACTTGCCGTTGGCCTTGACGAACACCGGGCGGGCCGAGAGGTTGGCGCTGCCGTCGACCGCGAAGTTGTTGGTGTTGAGCGAGCCGGCCAGCGACCACTTCGCCGCCTCGGGCGAGGCATTGGCGCTGCCGCGCACGGCCAGCGCCAGCGGCTTGAGCTGCTTGTCCTGCAGGTTGGCCTTCAGCTCCAGCGCGGCCAGGCTCAGCGAGCGCTTGGCCGGCTGCAGGCCGAGGTTGGCACGCAGCGTGCCGTCGAGCGCGCGGCCGGAGCCGGCGCTCTTCAGGGTCGCCTCGAAGCCGGGCAGGGCGACGGCGTCGAAGGTGCCGGTGGGTGCGCCGCTCTTGAAGCTGGCGTTGATGGGCAGCTCGCCGCCCAGCTCCAGGCGGCCCTGCAGCGGGCTGCCGGTGAGCTTCTCGCCGGCCACGTCGAGCTGCGGCCAGTCGAGGTCCAGCGCGAGCGGGTCCTTGCCGCGGGTGCCCTTGACGCGCAGCTTCAGCGCCTCGACGCGCAGCGCCTGCTTCGCCGGGTCGAAGGCGAAGGCGGCGATCGCCAGGCTGCTGCCGCTGAGCTGGATCGCGCCGGCGCGCGCCGCGAGCTGGACCTCGAGCTGCCGCGCGTCGACCGAGCCCTTGCCGCCGTCGTAGGCGAGTTCGCCACGCACGCCGGCCTCGACGCCGCTCACGCCGGGCAGGTCGCCCTTCCAGGCCAGGTTCATGCCGGCCAGCTTGACCGAGCCGCTGGCGAGATCGGGCGTCAGCGCGGTCTGGCCCGACAGCTCGCCCTTGAGCGGCGGCTGGCGGAAATCGGCCGCAGCGGCCAGCTCCACCGGCGTGGCCACGCCGCTGGCGATGCGGCCGGTGGCCAGGCGCGACAGCAGCAGCTCGCCGTCGAGCTTCGCGATCTCGTCCTTCACGCGGGCACGCACGTCGGTCAGCGCGATGCGGTCGATGTCCAGGTCGAGCGGCTGGCCGGTGTCACCCTGGGCTGGCTGGCCCTCGGCAGCGGGCTTGGGCGATGCGCCCGCCAGGTCGTCGGTGTTGCGGCGTCCCTGCGCGTCACGCAGCAGCTGCACGCGCACGCCGCTGGCCTCGACACGGCCCACCACCACGCGGCCGCGCAGCAACGGCAGCACGTCCACCGCCAGCGCGGCCCGGTCGATCGAGGCGAAGGTCTCGCTGCGGCCGGCTTCGCTCAGGCTCAGCTGGCTGAGCTTCACGGCCACGCGTGGGAACACCGACAGCTCGATCGGGCCGTCGATGGCCAGCGTGCGGTTGCGGTTCGTCTTCATCCACTCGACCGCCACGCCCTTGTAGCGGTTGGGGTCGAAGCTGGCGACCAGCCAGGCGCCGGCCGCGATGGCCAGCAGGAGCAGCACGGCGACCGCAATGGCGATTCGCTTGATCCACACGGACATGGCAGGGCTTCGGTGCCGAAGTGGCAGGCAAAAACGGGAGCGCGGATTGTGCACCCCATGACGGCGCCGCTGACATGACCCCCCTGCCTACAATGAAAGCCGATGAAACACGTGGACGTGCTGGTGCGGGGGGCGGGCATCGTCGGGCAGAGCCTGGCGCTGTCGCTGGGCAGGCTCGGCCTGCAAGTCGGCCTGCGGCCCGACGATCCGCGGCCCGAGGGCGCGCCCGACGTGCGCGCCTACGCGCTGAACGCCGCGTCGGTGGCGCTGCTGAAGTCGCTGAAGGTCTGGGATGCACTGCCGGCCCATGCCGCCACGCCGGTCTACGACATGCATGTCTGCGGCGACGCGCACGGCAGCGCGATCGACTTCTCCGCCTGGGAGCAGCGCACCGGCGAGCTGGCCTGGATCGTCGATGCGCCGGTGCTCGAGCGAGAGCTCGGCGCGGCGGTGCGGTTCTCCCCACACGTGCACCTGCTGACGGCGGCGCAGGCCGATCACGTCCAGGCCGACCTCGCCGCCTTGTGCGAAGGCAAGGCCTCGGCCTCGCGCGCGGCGCTGGGTGTGCAGTTCGAGCGCCACGACTATGGCCACAGCGCCATCGCGGCGCGTCTGGTGGCCTCGGTGCCGCACCAGGGCACGGCGCGGCAGTGGTTCCGCTCGCCCGACGTGCTGGCGCTGCTGCCCTTCGATTCGCCCGAGCCGCAGCGCAGCTACGCGCTGGTGTGGTCGGTGCCGCGCGAGCGCTGCGTCGAGCTGATGGCGCTGGACGACGCCGCCTTCGCCGCCGCGCTGATGGCGGCCACCGAAGGCGCGGCCGGCGACCTGCAACTCGCCTCGCCGCGCGCCGAATGGCCGCTGGCCATTGCCCAGGCCAGCGCCTGGTGCGGCCCCGGCTGGGTGTTGCTCGGCGATGCAGCCCATCTCGTGCACCCGCTGGCCGGCCAGGGCCTCAATCTCGGCCTGGCCGACGTGGCGGCGCTGACCCGCGTGATCGCCGCGCGCGAACCCTGGCGGCCGCTGGCCGACGAGAAGCTGCTGCGCCGCTACGTGCGCGAGCGTGCCCTGCCGACCTGGGCCATGGGCCAGCTGACCGACGGCTTGCTGCGGCTTTTCTCGCAGCCCTCGCCCGCGGTGCGGGAACTTCGCAACCGCGGCCTGGGTCTGGTCAACCGCGCCACTCCCCTGAAGCGCTGGCTGACCACCCGCGCGCTCGATCGCTGAAGGCCCCACCATGCACCGCTTTGCCGCCCTGTCTCTCGCCCTCGCACTGGCCGCGCCGGCCCTGGCCCAGGAGGCGGCGATCCGCAAGAACCTGGCCGAGCGGCTGCCCAACTTTCCGAAGATCGACGAAGTCATCAAGAGCCCGATTCCCGGCCTGTACGAGGTGCGCGTGGGCAACGAGATCTTCTACGCCGACGAGCAGGGCAACCACATCATCGACGGCAGTTTGATCGACACCCGCACGCGCGCCAACCTCACGCAGGAGCGCATCGACAAGCTCACCGCGATCGACTTCGCCAAGCTGCCCTTCAAGGACGCGATCGTCTGGAAATCGGGCAACGGCGAGCGCAAGATGGCCGTCTTCGCCGATCCGAACTGCGGCTACTGCAAGCGCTTCGAGCGCGATCTCAGCGAGGTGAAGAACGTCACCGTCTACACCTTCCTGTACCCGATCCTCGGGCCGGATTCGATCGAGAAGTCGAAGAACATCTGGTGCGCGAAGGACCGAACGGCCGCCTGGCGCGACTGGATGCTCGAGGGCAGCGCGCCGACCAAGGTGATGGGCCAGTGCGACACCGCGGCGCTGCAGCGCAACGCCGAGTTCGGCCGCAAGTACCGCATCAACGGAACACCAGGCATCGTCTTCGAGGACGGCAAGCGTTCACCCGGCGCGATGAACACCGCGCAGATCGAGCAGCAGCTGGTGGCCAGCCGCGCCGCGGCCAAGTAGCCTCAGGCGTAGCGCAGCTCGCCGGTCTTGCCGCCGAACACGCGGTACGAGAACACGGTGTAGGCCACGATCGCCGGCACCGAGATGCACACGCCGACGAGGATGACCTTCAGCGCCGCCGGGCTGCTGGCGGCCTGCCAGATCGTCAGCCGGTCGATCACCACCCAGGGATAGAGGCTGTAGGCCAGGCCGAGGAAGCCGAGAACGAACACCGCGATCAGCAGCACGAAGGGCGCCCAGGCGGCATCGCCGCGCACCAGCCGCGAATTGAGCAGCCCGCGCACGCCCAGCAGCAGCACGGCGGTCATCAGCGGGATGGCGGCCAGCGCGATCACCTCGGGCAGGGCGAACCAGCGCTGCCGCACCGTCTCGCTGATCCAGGGTGTGGCCATGGAGATCAGCACCAGGCCACCGGCCATCGGCGCCCAGGCGATCTTGGCCCAGCGCACTGCGCGCGCCTGCAGCTCGCCCTCGGTCTTCATGATCAGCCAGGCCGCGCCGAGCAGCACGTAGGCCATCGGCAGCGCGGCGGCGATGGCCGCAGCGAACAGCGGGTAGTTCCAGCCCTCGCCGAAGCCGCTGACGTAGCGGCCGAGCATCCAGCCCTGGCACGCCGCGGCCAGCGTCGAGCCGGCGAAGAAGAGCCGGTCCCACATCGGCTTGCGCGCCGCCTTGGCCTTGACGCGGAAGTCGAAGGCCACGCCGCGCAGGATCAGGCCGATGAGCATCAGCGTCACCGGCAGGTAGAGCTCGGTCAGCACCAGGCCATGTGCCTTCGGGAAGGCCACCAGCAGGATGCCCACGCCCAGCACCAGCCAGGTCTCGTTGGCGTCCCAGAAGGGGCCGATGGAGGCGATCATCACGTCCTTCTCGGCGGGCGTAGCGCGGTGCATCAGCATGCCCACGCCGAGGTCGTAGCCGTCGCTGATCACGTAGACCAGCATGGCCAGCCCCATCAGCGCCATGAAGATCACCGGCAGCGCCTGGTCGAAGCTCATCACGTTCATGCGGCGCTCCGGGTCGGCAGCGCCACCGGCGCCGGTTCGTCGGCCGCGGCGTCGTCCGGCTTCTCGGCCATGTACTTGAGCACGCCGATATAGGCGACGATCAGCGCGAGATAGACGGTCACGTAGAGCGTGAGCGTCAGCGCGATCATCGAGCCGGGTACGGTGGAGGCCACGTCGGCGGTGCGAAGCAGGCCGAAGACGATGAACGGCTGGCGGCCGATCTCGGTGACGTACCAGCCGGCCAGCGTGGCCACCCAGCCGGAGAAGGTCATGCCCGCCAGCGTCCACAGCAACGTTCGGGGCAGCGCCTCGGCGCGCCAACCGCGGCGGCGGTAGATCCACCAGCCCAGCCAGCTGACCGCCAGCATCAGCACGCCCACGCCGACCATGATGCGGAAGGCGAAGAACACCGGCGCCACCGGCGGGTGCGCACCCTGGAACTCGTCGAGGCCGCGGATCTCGCCTTCGGGGTCGTGCTTGAGGATGATGCTCGCCAGCTTGGGGATGCCGATCTCGGCGTGGTTCTCGCGCGCGGTCTCGTCGGGGATCGCGAACAGCAGCAGCGGCGCGCCACGCTCGGTCTGCCACACGCCCTCCATCGCCGCGACCTTCTGCGGCTGGTGCTCCAGGGTGTTCAGGCCGTGCAGGTCGCCGACGAAGATCTGCACCGGGATCAGCAGCGCCGCCAGCGTCAGGCCCACGCGAAGCACGCGCGGCGCCGCCGCCTGACCGGTGCCCTTGAGCAGCTGCCAGGCCGACAGGCCGGCCATCAGGAACGCGCAGGTCAGCGCCGAGGCGAGCAGCGTGTGCGCGAAGCGGTAGGGGAACGAGGGGTTGAAGATCACCTGCAGCCAGCTCGTCACGTGGAACTCGCCGTTGACGATCTCGTGGCCCGCCGGCGTCTGCATCCACGAGTTCAGCGCGAGGATCCAGAACGCCGACAGCGTGGTGCCCAGCGCTACCAGGAAGGTCGACAGCAGGTGCACGCGCTCGCTGACGCGGCCGTGGCCGAACAGCATGATCCCGAGGAAGCCGGCCTCGAGGAAGAAGGCGGTCAGCACCTCGTAGCCGAGCAGCGGGCCGGCCACGTTACCCACGCGCTCCATGAAGCCGGGCCAGTTGGTGCCGAACTGGAAGCTCATCGTGATGCCGCTGACCACGCCAAGCGCGAAGGACAGCGCGAACACCTTGGTCCAGAAGCGGTAGGCGGCCAGCCAAGACTGTTTCGCGATGGCATCGGCCGCGCGCAGGTAGCGCCAGCGGAAGAACAGCAGCAGCCAGCCCAGCGCGATGGTGATGGTGGGAAAGAGGATGTGGAAGCTGATGTTGGCGGCGAACTGCATGCGCGCCAGGAGCAGGGCGTCCATCGGCTGCCTTTCCTACTTGCGCGCGCCGGCGACGACCTTGACCTTGTCGCTGAACTCGAGCAGGCGCTGCACCTTGGCGCCCATCTTCATCAGCTTGGCCAGCGTGGCCTGGTCCATGCGCTGCACGTCGTCGAACCAGCTCGTGGTCAACTCGATCAGGTCGTGCATGCCGCGCATGCGCTCCAGCGCCACGCGGTCTTCGTCGCTGGCCGGCTCCTCGAGCAGCGCATTGCGCAGCATCGACAGCGTCGGTTCGATCTCGCGGCGGCGTCGTTCCTCGGCCAGCGTGCGGAAGATCTCCCAGGCGTCGGAGGGCGCCTCGAAGTACTCGCGCCGGTCGCCCGGCAGGTGGCGCAGCTTCACCAGCCGCCAGGCCTGCAGTTCCTTCAGGCCCATGCTGACGTTGGAGCGCGAGAACTCCAGCTTCTCGGCGATCTCGTCGGCGTTCAGCGGTGCGGGCGAGACGAAGATCAGCGCGTAGATCTGGCCGACCGTGCGGTTGATGCCCCAGCGGCTGCCCATCTCGCCGAAGTGGGCGACGAAGCTGCGCACGAGGGGGGAGAGGGTGTTCATGGGGCCGAGGAAGGTCTTGATGACGATCAAGAGCCTACAGGAATTTTCAGGAATTCTTGAAAACTCAGGATTTCCCGCGATGCCGCCAGGGCCGGGCGCGAGGGTTGCCGCCGGCCCGGGCGGCGGCCTC
>NZ_JBFXIO010000285.1:0-6941 GCF_050175855.1 Piscinibacter sp. | reverse complement strand
GTCGCCCTCGGTGAAATGGGTGACAAGACGCAGCTGCTCGCCTTGCTGCTGGCCGCGAAGTTCCGCCGCCCCGTGCCCATCGTGCTGGGCATCCTGGTGGCCACGCTCGTCAACCATGCGCTGGCCGGCGTGGTGGGCGACTGGATCGCGCGCGCGCTCGGCCCCGACGTGCTGCGCTGGGTGATCGGCCTGTCGTTCCTGGCGATGGCCGCGTGGATGCTGGTTCCCGACAAGATCGACGACGAGGCCGAGGGCGGCACGCAGCGCTTCGGCGTGTTCGGCACCACGGTGCTGGCCTTCTTCCTCGCCGAGATGGGCGACAAGACGCAGATCGCCACCGTGGCGCTGGCCGCGCGCTACTCCGACCTGGTGGCCGTGGTGGCCGGCACCACGCTGGGCATGATGATCGCCAACGTGCCGGCGGTGCTGCTCGGCGACGTGGTGGCGAAGAAGGTGCCGATGCGCCTGGTGCACGGCATCGCGGCGCTGATCTTCGCGGTGCTGGGTGCGCTAACCTTGCTGAACGTGGGGCGCATGTTCTGAGCCGGCGCGCGGGCCCACAATGGTCCGGAACTCCTTCACCGGCCCCCATGCGATGAAGCTCTTCCTCAACGGCAGCGCCCGCGAGCTGCCCGACGACGCGATCGACCCCGACATGCCGCTGCTGTGGGCGCTGCGCGACGTGCTGCAGCTCACCGGCACCAAGTTCGGCTGCGGCGTCGCCGCCTGCGGCGCCTGCACGGTGCACGTCGACGGGCAGGCGCAGCGTTCCTGCGTGACGCCGTTGTCGGCGGTGGCCGGTCGCGCGGTGCGCACCATCGAGGGCCTGGCCGAGGGCGGCCGGCCGCATGCGCTGCAGACGGCGTGGATCGATCACCAGGTGCCGCAGTGCGGCTACTGCCAGAGCGGCATGCTGATGGCCGCAGCCGCGCTGCTGGCGCGCAACCCGAGACCCAGCGACGCCGACATCGATGCGGCGATCACCAACCTGTGCCGCTGCGGCACCTACCCGCGGGTCCGCGCCGCGATCCATGCCGCGGCCGCCGAGCTGCGCGGCGCCCGGGGGCTGGCGTGAGGCGCCGCAGCCTGCTGCTGTCGGCCGCCGGCGCGGGGGGCGCGCTGCTGGTCGGCTGGGCCGTGCTGCCGCCGCGCAGCCGCCTCGGCCGGGCATCGGCCGGGCCTGATGCGCAAGGCCGCATCGCGCTCAACGGCTGGATCCGCGTCGCGGCCGACGGTGCGGTGGTGCTGGCGATGAACCGCAGCGAGATGGGCCAGGGCGTGCACACCGCGCTGGCGATGCTGGTGGCCGAGGAGCTCGACGTGCCGCTGGCGCGCATCGTGCTGGTCGATGCCGGTGCCGAGGCGATCTACGGCAACGTCGCGGCCACGCTGGCCGCGCTGCCCGAGCACCCTCGCGATGCCGAGCCGGGCGCGGAGACGCGCGGCGTGCGCCTGGGCCGCTGGATCGTCGCCAAGCTGGCGCGCGAGCTGGGCCTGTCGCTGACCGGCGGCTCGGCCAGCGTGGCTGACGCCTGGGAGCCGCTGCGCCTGGCGGCGGCCACGGCGCGCGCCCAGCTGCTTGGTGCCGCCTCGCTGGGCTGGAAGCTGCCGGTCGACGAGCTGATGGTGGAAGAGGGCGTGGTCTCGCACGCCGGCAGCGGCCAGCGCGCCCACTACGGCGAGCTGGCCCGCGTGGCGGCGGCCACGCCCCCGGGCACCGTGACGCCCAAGCCGCGCGAGCAGTGGCGCCTGATCGGCCGCACCGCGCCACGTGTCGACCTGCCGGCCAAGCTCGACGGCAGCGCGCGCTTCGGCCTCGACGTGCGCCTGCCCGGCATGGTCTACGCCGTGGTGCGCCACGCGCCGGCGCTCGGCGGCAGCCCGGGGCGGGTCGACGTCGAGCCGGCGATGCGCCTGCCCGGTGTCGAGCGTGTCGTGCGGCTCGGTTCCTTCGCCGGCTCGACGCCGGCGCTGGCCGTGGTCGGCCGCAGCACCTGGCACGCGAGGCGTGGCGCCGCGGCACTGGTGGTGGACTGGCAGCCGCCGCCGGCGCGGGTGCCCGACAGCGCGCGCATCCTCGACGTGCTGGCCGAGACCGCGCGCGAAGCCGCCGAGCGCAGCGAGGGTGTCGCCTTCACGCAGCAGGGCGAGCCCGAGGTCGCGCTGTCGGCCGCCCCGGTGCGCGTGGAAGCGCTGTACCGCGCGCCCTACCTGGCCCATGCGGCGATGGAGCCGGTCAACTGCACCGCGCGCGTGGCCGACGGCCGCGTCACGCTGTGGGCGCCGACGCAGGCGCCGAGCTTCGCCCGCGCCATCGCCGCGCGCGTGGCCGGCGTGGCGGAGGAGGATGTCGACCTGCACGTCACCTACCTCGGCGGCGGCTTCGGCCGGCGGCTGGAGGTCGACATGGTCGGCCAGGCGGTGCGCGTGGCGCTCGAGACGGGCGGCCGGCCGGTGCAGCTGGTCTGGCCGCGCGAGGAAGACCTGACGCACGACTTCTACCGCCCGGCCGGCGCGGCTTTCCTGCAGGCCGGCCTCGGCGAGGAGGGCCGCGTGGTGGCGCTGAAGGTCACCAGCGCGGGCGACGCGATCGTGCCGCGCTTCCTCGAGCGCAATGCGCCGGCCCTGGCCGGCCCGATCGAGCTGCCGGACAAGACCAGCATCGAAGGCCTGTTCGATCACCCGTATCTCGTGCCGCACCAGCGCATCGCGCACGTGGCCACGAAGAGCGGCGTGCCGGTGGGCAACTGGCGCTCGGTGGGTCACTCGCACAACGCCTTCTTCATCGAGAGCTTCGTCGACGAGCTCGCCCACGCCGCAGGCCGCGACACGGTGGCCTTCCGCCTCGCGCTGCTCGACGGCCTGCCGCGCCATGCCGCCGTGCTGCGCCTGGCGGCCGACCGCGCCGGCTGGGGCACGCCGGCACCGCCCGGCACGGCGCGCGGCGTGGCGCTGCACGAGAGCTTCGGCAGCATCGTGGCGCAGGTGGTGGAGCTGCGCCTGGCCGACGGCAAGCCGGCGGTGCAGCGCGTGGTCTGCGCGGCCGACGTGGGCACGGTGGTCAATCCGGGCATCGTCGCGCAGCAGATGGAAAGCGCGATCGTCTTCGGCCTGAGCGCGGCGCTGTTCGGCCGCATCGACATCGTCGGCGGTGTGGTGCAGCAGACCAACTTCCCCAACCACCCTCTGCTCACGCTGGCGCAGACGCCGCGCATCGAGACGCACTTGCTGGTGAGCAACCGCGAGCCCGGCGGCGTCGGCGAGCCAGGCACGCCGCCGCTGGCACCGGCGCTGGCCAATGCGTGGTTCGCGCTGACGGGCAAGCGCGTGCGCGAACTGCCGCTGGCGGCCTGATCCGGCCGGGCCTGCGCGGCCACATGGCTCAAGCCATCGGTGAGATCGCCGATATAGCCCGAAGTGACTGTATCCGCGTGAGCCACCATGAAGTTCAACACCCGTCTGCTCCTGTGCGCCGTCCTGCCGGCCGCGCTGTTCGTGGCCGCGCTGGCCACCAGCCTGTGGGGCTTGGTGCGCACGCAGAACGAATTCGACCGCTACATCTCGACGGAGCAGGCGGTCGCCAACGGCTTGTCGGAGATGTACGCCCAGGGCCTGCAGATGGGGCAGGCCCTGCGCAACATCGTGCTCGACCCGGCCAATCGCAAGGCCTACGACAATTTCGAGGCGGCCGACGCCGCCTTCGCGGCCGCGCATGCGCAGACCGTCGAGAAGGCGCGCGGCGGGCCGTTCGCGGCCGCGTTGCAGGAACTGGCCGACCTGCGCGAGACACAGGCAGTGCAGCAAGAGCGTGTGCTGGCGCTGGTGGGCACCGATGTTCCCGGGGCCGTCAAGCACCTGAACGCCAGCGAGACACCCGCGTGGCGCCAGCTGCGCGGCAAGCTGCTCGAGCAGATCGAGGCGGGACGTCAGGCCGCTGCAGCGGCAAACGAGCAGACGCAGAAGCGTGCCCGGCAGGTGACCCTGCTCTCGCTGGTGCTGGCGGCGCTGGCGCTGGCCGCGGCGGCGTCCCTGGTGTGGCTGATGCGGCGCACGGTGGCGCGCGAACTCGGCGGCGAGCCGGCCGACGCGCGCGACGCGCTGCGCCGCATCGCTGACGGGGATCTCGCCGCGCCGCACGGGGAGCCTGCCGGCAAGGGCCTGATGGGTGAACTGCAACGTACCCGCCAGCGCCTGCGCGAACTGGTCGCCCAGGTGCAGCGCAGCACCGACAGCATCAGCACGGCCAGCACCGAGATCGCCACTGGCAACCACGACCTGTCGGTGCGCACCGAGCAGACGGCGAGCAACCTGCAGCAGACCGCCAGTGCGATGGAGCAGCTCACCGGCACGGTGGCGCAGAGCGCCGACTCGGCACGCCAGGCCAACCAGCTGGCGGCCTCGGCCGCCGAGGTGGCGCAGCGTGGCGGCAGCGTGGTCGAGCAGGTCGTCGCGACGATGGGCGAGATCAACCAGAGCTCGAAGCAGATCGCCGACATCATCGGCGTGATCGACGGCATCGCCTTCCAGACCAACATCCTGGCGCTGAACGCGGCGGTGGAGGCGGCGCGCGCCGGCGAGCAGGGCCGCGGCTTCGCTGTGGTGGCGGCCGAGGTGCGCACGCTGGCCCAGCGCAGTGCGGCCGCCGCGCGCGAGATCAAGGCGCTGATCGGCGCCAGCACGCAGCGTGTCGACACTGGCGCCCGCCTGGTCGGCGACGCCGGAAGCACGATGCGCGAGATCGTTGATTCGGTGCAGAAGGTGGCCGACATGATCGGCGAGGTCACCGCGGCGGCCGGCGAGCAGCGCGACGGCATCGGCCAGGTCAACACCGCAGTCACGCAGCTCGACCAGATGACGCAGCAGAACGCCGCGCTGGTCGAGGAGTCGGCCGCGGCGGCCGAGTCGCTCAGGGAGCAGGCCGGCCGGCTGGCGCAGATGGTGGCGACGTTCCGGCTCGGCGCCGCCTGAGCCAGAAGCGGCGTCAGGCCGCCGCGGTGCGCCGCAGGTAGCGCGCCAGCGTCTCGCGCAGCCGCGACACGTCGATCGGCTTGGTGAGGAAGTCGTTCATGCCGGCGGCCAGCGCCTCGTCGCGCTCGGAGGTCAGCGCGGCGGCAGTCAGGGCCACCACGGGCAGCGACTGCGCGTCGTGCTTCTCGCGCAGCACGCGCACCGCAGCGTGGCCGCTCATCACCGGCATGTGCACGTCCATCAGCACCACGTCGAAGGGACGGCCGGCGGCCACCGCCTGCTCGACCGCCTCGATCGCGCTGGCGCCGTCGCTGGCCTGCGTCACGTCCAGGCCCCATTGCTCGAGCATGGCCACCGCGATCAGCATGTTCACCGGGTTGTCCTCGGCGATCAGCACGCGCCCGCCCTGCAGGGGTGCCAGCGCGTCGCCGGGGGCCGGGCCTGGCGGCGCCTTGGCCGCCGGCAGCGGCAGGTCGGCCCAGAAGGCACTGCCGTAGCCGGGTGCGCTGTTCACACCCACGCTGCCGCCCATCAGCTGGGCGAGCTCGCGGCAGATCGACAGGCCCAGGCCGGTGCCGCCGTAGCGGCGCGTGGTCGAGTCGTCGGCCTGCGAGAAGGGCGTGAACAGGCGCTGCTGGGTGTCTGCATCGATGCCCGGGCCGGTGTCGTGCACCGCCAGGCGCAGCACCGGGCCACGCTGGCTCACCTCGATGCGCACACTGCCGCGCTCGGTGAACTTGATCGCGTTGGCGACGTAGTTGGTGAGGATCTGCCGCACGCGCAGCGGATCGCCGCGCACCGTGGCCGGCACCTCCTCGGCGATCGACAGCACCAGCGCCAGGCCCTTGGCCTCGGCCAGCGGCAGGTAGGAATGGTGCACCGCGGCCACGGTGTCGCGCAGGCCGAAGGGCACGTCTTCCAGCGTGATGCGGCCGGCCTCGACCTTCGACAGGTCGAGGATGTCGGAGATGATGCCGGTCAGGCTCTGCGTGCTGTCGATCATCTGCGCCAGGTACTGCTGGCGGCGCGCCTCGCTCAGCCCCGGCTGCATCGCCAGCCGGGCCAGGCCGAGCAGGCCGTTGAGCGGCGTGCGTATCTCGTGGCTGGTGTTGGCGAGGAAGGCGCTCTTGGCGCGGCTGGCCGCCTCGGCAGCGTCGCGCGCGTCGGCCAGCGCCTGGTCGGTGCGGCGGCGCTCGGTGATGTCTTCCGCGCTCCAGATCGTGCCGCCGCCGATCGGGTTGCTCGGGTCGACCGACTGTGCCTGCAGGCGCGCCCAGAACAGGCTGCCGTCGCGCCGCCTGAGCTGCGTCTCGCACTCGTAGCCGTGCTTCTGGCGCAGCCGCGTGACGGCCTGCCGGCGCATGCGCTGGAACTCCGCCGGATCCGGCCACAGCACGCTCAGCGTGGCCTGGCGCAGGTCGTCCTCGCTCCAGCCGAACATCTCGCGGTGGCGCGCGTTGATGCGCACGATGCGCTGCTGGCGCACGAAGGCGATGGCCAGCGACACCGTGTTGAGGATCGCCTCCACCTCCAGCCGCGTCTGCTCGCTGGCGCTGACGTCGCGCGAGGCCAGCACGAGGAAGCGCTGGCCGTCGAAGTCGAAGCGCGCGCCGGACACCAGCATCGGGATGCGGTGGCCGTCTCGGTGGCGGAAGGTGATCGGCAGTGCCTGCACGCTGCCGTGGCGGCGGATCGCCGTGACCAGCGTGTCGCGCTCCTCGGGCCGCTGCCAGACGCCGAGCTCGACGGACGTGCGGCCGATCGCCTCTTCGCGGGCAAAGCCGGTGAGCTTCACGAAGCTGTCGTTGACCAGCGCGTAGCGGCCGGTCTCCAGGTCGGTGAGCGTCAGGCAGTCGGGGCTGGTGGCGACCAGGTGCGACAGCAGCGCCTCGGAGCGGCGCAGCGCCGCCTCGGCCGCCTTGCGCGCGGTGATGTCGACGTAGATCGTCAGCAGCGCCGGGCCGGCGACGCTG
>NZ_JBFXIO010000284.1:0-6960 GCF_050175855.1 Piscinibacter sp. | reverse complement strand
AGCGCCCAGATCACCGAGCCCACCAGCTCGCGGTAGGCCTGCATGTTGGCCACACGCGTCTTGATCAGGTAGTCGAAGCCGCCGGCCACCGGGTGGCATTCCTGGATCTCGGCGCGCACCTGCACGGCGGCCTTGAAGGCGTTCATCGCGTCGTGCGTGGTGCGGTCGAGCACCACCTCGATGAAGACCAGCATGCCGGCGCCGAGCTTGTCGGGGTTCAGCCGCGCCTCGTAGCCGAGGATGAAACCGTCGCGCGTCAGCCGCTTCACGCGCTCGAGCACCGCGGTCGGCGACAGATGCACCTCCTCGGCCAGCTTGAGGTTGGAGATGCGCCCGTCCTTCTGCAGCACGCGCAGGATGCGGATGTCGATCTTGTCGAGCGAGAGGGCGCGCGGGCTGTCGTCAGTGCTCATCGTGTTGGCCGAGCTTCGTTCGGCTAGTTGATCGTGCTTTGGAGATTAATGCTAGCTGGGACTGTCTAACCTAGCAACTTCTTCGAGGCCGATCGCCTTCACGGAGTCCCGCCATGTTCGTCGCCCCGCCCGAGACCGCCCGCCTGCCCGAGCCCTGCCGGCCGGAACCGCAGGTGCTTGCCGCCGCACTGCAGACCCTGTCGGGCTGGCTCGACTGGCCCCGCGCCGCGGCACGCGCCACGCCCTGGGTGCAAGCCGTGCGCGACACGCCAGCGCCGTTCTGGGCGATGGAGTCGCTGCTGCGCGAGTACCCGATCTCGAGTGCCGAGGGCCTGGCGCTGATGCGGCTGGCCGAGGCTCTGCTGCGCGTGCCCGATGCCGAGACCGCCATCGCGCTCACGGCCGACCAGCTCGGCAAGGCGAGCTTCGAGGCCCACGCCGGTGAAGGCCCGCACCGCATGCTGGCCAGCCTGTCGGCGAGCGCGATCGCGATGTCCAAGCGTTTCCTGCCCGATGCCGAGCACGATGCCGGGCTGCTCAGGCGCCTGGGCGCGCAGACGGTGGTGGCGGCCACGGTGCGGGCGATCCAGCTGCTCGGCCGCCAGTTCGTGCTCGGCCGCCACATCGGCGAAGCGATGGCCGAGGCCGACGCGCAGCGCCGCACCCAGGGTGCCCTGCGCTTCAGCTACGACATGCTCGGCGAAGGCGCGCGCACCGAGGCCGATGCGCAGCGCTACCTCGTGGCCTATGCGAAGGCGATCGCGCGCATTGCCGACGCACGCCGAAGCGAAGGCCCGGAATCGTCGGATGGCATCTCGATCAAGCTCAGCGCGCTGTTCTCGCGCTACGAGGTGGCGCAGCGCGAGCGGGTGTTCGCCGAGCTGCTGCCGCGGGTGTGGACGCTGGTCGAGGCGGCGGCGCGCGCCGACATGAACCTCACCATCGACGCCGAGGAGAGCGACCGGCTCGAACTCTCGCTCGACGTCTTCGAGGCGCTGGCCGCGCGCATCGCCGCGTCGTTCCCGGCCTGGCGCGGCTTCGGCCTGGCGGTGCAGGCCTACCAGACCCGCTCGCTGGCCGTCGTCGACGAGGTCGCGCGCATCGCACGCGCCCACGACCTGCGCTTCATGGTGCGCCTGGTCAAGGGCGCCTACTGGGACGGCGAGGTCAAGCGCGCGCAGGAGCTCGGCCTGGCGGGCTACCCGGTGTTCACCCACAAGCACCACACCGACATCTCCTACCTCGCCTGCGCGCGTGCGCTGCTGTCGCACGCCGAGGTGATCTATCCGCAGTTCGCCACCCACAACGCCGGCACCATTGCCGCCATCCTGCAGATGGCCGAAGGCAGCGACGCCGGCTTCGAGATGCAGCGCCTGCACGGCATGGGCGAAGGCGTGTACCGCGAGGTGATGGCCGACGCGAGCGTGCCGGTGCGCATCTATGCGCCGGTGGGCGAGCACCGCGACCTGCTCGCCTACCTGGTGCGGCGGCTGCTCGAGAACGGCGCGAACTCGTCGTTCGTGCACCAGCTCGCCGATCCGCAAGTCGACGTCGAGGCGCTGCTGGCCTCGCCACTGGTGCCGGCCGCGGCACCGGGCGTGCCGATGCCGGGCGCGCTGTACGGCACGCGGAAGAACTCGACCGGCGCCGACCTCGCCGTGCCCGCGCAGCGCGAACCGCTGCTGGCTGCCGTGGCGGCGACGCGGCTGGAGCCGGTGCCGGAAGCGGCGCCCGTGGCGATCGACGCCGCCATGCAGCGCCTGCAGGCCGCCTTCCCGCGCTGGAGCGCGCGGCCGGTGGCCGAACGCGCCACGGTGCTGCGCCGAGCGGCCGATGCGCTCGACGCCCGCCTGCCCGAGTTCTGCGGCCTGCTGGTCAAGGAGGCGCACAAGACGCTGGCCGACTGCGTGGCCGAGGTGCGTGAGGCGGTCGACTTCCTGCGCTACTACGCCGAGCAGGCCGAGCAGCGCCTGGCGGTGCAGGCCCTGCCCGGCCCGACTGGCGAGCACAACGAGCTGCGCCTGCACGGCCGCGGCGTGTTCGTCTGCATCAGCCCGTGGAACTTCCCGCTGGCGATCTTCGCCGGCCAGGTGGCAGCGGCGCTGGTGGCCGGCAACACCGTGGCCGCCAAGCCCGCCGAGCAGACGCCGGTGGTGGCACAGCGCATGGTGGCGCTGCTGCACGAGGCCGGCGTGCCGGCCGATGCACTGGCGCTGCTGCACGGCCCCGGCGAGACCGTCGGCGCCGCACTGGTGGCCGATGCACGCTGCGCCGGCGTGTGCTTCACCGGCTCGACGGCGGTGGCGCGCCTCATCAACCGCGCGCTCGCCGCCAAGGATGGCCCCATCGTGCCGCTGATCGCCGAGACCGGCGGCATCAACGCGATGATCGTCGACAGCACCGCGCTGCCCGAGCAGGTGGTCGACGCCGTCGTGACCAGCGCCTTCCGCTCGGCGGGCCAGCGCTGCTCCGCGCTGCGGCTGCTGCTGGTGCACGAGGGCGTGGCCGAGGCGGTGATCGAGATGATCCGCGGCGCGATGGCCGAGCTGGCCGTGGGCGACCCGGCCCGGCTGGCCACTGACGTCGGCCCGGTGATCGACGCCGAGGCCTTCGCCGGCCTGCGTGCCCATGTGGAGCGGCTGCGCCGCGAGGCGCGCCTGATTGGCGAGACGCCGGTCAGCTCCACCGCCGACCGCCTGATTGCACCGGTGGCGTTCGAGCTGAAGTCGGTGGTCGAGCTGAAGCAGGAGATCTTCGGCCCGGTGCTGCACGTGGTGCGCTGGCGCGGCGACATCGAGGCCGTGGTGGCGCAGGTCAATGCGCTCGGCTATGGCCTCACGCTGGGCGTGCAGACGCGCATCGACGGCCGTGCGCTGCGCATCGCTCAGGCCGCGCGCATTGGCAACGTCTATGTCAACCGCAACATGATCGGCGCGGTGGTCGGTGTGCAGCCGTTCGGCGGCGAGGGCTTGTCGGGCACCGGGCCGAAGGCCGGCGGGCCCCACTACCTCTACCGCTTCTGCGCCGAGCAGACGCTGACGGTCAACACCGCTGCGGCCGGCGGCAACGTGGAGTTGCTCGCCGGGCTGTCGCATTGAAGCCGCAGGCGGTATGCGACGATAACGGTCATGGTCAAGAACATCGTCATCGCCATCGTCGCGCTGCTCCTGCTCGCCGCCGCCTGGTTCGGCATCTTCCTGAACTGGAGCTACTCCAGCGGCGAGCGCGCCGGCTGGGTGCAGAAGTTCTCCCACAAGGGCTGGCTGTGCAAGACGTGGGAGGGCGAACTCGCCCTCGTGTCGTTGCCGGGCAGCACGGTGGAGAAGTTCTACTTCACGGTCCACGACGAGGCGGTGGCGCAGAAGATCAGCGCGGCAATGGGCAAGCGCGTCAGCCTGCACTACGAGGAGAAGGTCGGCCTGCCGACCAGCTGCTTCGGCGACACGCGCTACTTCGTGACCCGCATCGCCGAGACGCCCGACATCCCGCTCGGCCCCGGCGTGTCGCTGCCCACGCAGCCGGCCGCACCGGCCTCCGCCGCTTCGCAGTGAGGATTCCGCGATGACGCAAGACGTGCTGGCCTTCATCGGCGGCGGCAACATGGCTGCGGCCATCATCGGCGGGCTGGTGGCCGCCGGCCGCCGCAGCGATTCCATCCTCGTGATCGACCCGGGCGATGCGCAGCGCGCCAGGCTCGCCGCCGAGCACGGCGTGCGCACCCAGGCCGCGGCCGATGCCGCGCTGGCGCAGGCCAAGGTGGTGGTATGGGCGGTCAAGCCGCAGTTGTTCAACGAGGCCGCCGCACCCTGCGCGGCCCACGTGCACGGCGCGCTGCAGTTCAGCGTGATGGCCGGCATCCGCAGCGATGCGATCGTGCGCGCCACCGGCAGCCAGCGCGTGGTGCGCAGCATGCCCAACACGCCCGCGCTGATCGGCCAGGGGATCGCCGGCCTGTACGCGCGCGATGCGGTGAGCGCCGACGAGCGTCGCACCGCCGAGGCCTTGCTCGCGCCCACCGGCCGCACGCTGTGGGTGGCCCGCGAGGAGGATCTCGACGCCGTCACCGCGCTGTCGGGCTCGGGCCCGGCCTACGTCTTCTACTTCGTCGAGGCGATGATGCAGGCGGCGCAGGAGATGGGCCTGAGCGCCGAGCAGGGCAAGCAGCTCGCGCTGACCACCTTCGCCGGCGCCACGGCGCTGGCGCAGGCGTCGAACGAGCCGCCGGAGGTGCTGCGCGAGCGCGTCACCTCCAAGGGCGGCACCACCTATGCAGCGCTCAACTCGCTCGAGAACAGCGGCGTGAAGGCGGCGTTCGTGAAGGCGCTCAAGGCGGCGCAGCAGCGCGCGAAGGAACTGGGCGACCAGTTCGGCTGAGCCCGGCCGGTCAAACCCGCGCCGCGCATGCCGCGCGCAGCGCAAGCCATGCAAAGCTGGCATGGCGCATGGTGAAAAACTCGGCGCCCCCGGGCCTACAGTCTCGCCCCATGCCGCCGGCCTCGTCACGAGCGCGCCCGAGCAGGCATGACCACCCACGGAGACACCATGATCCTGAGCCCGCTGTCCTACGTCACCCCGCACCCGAACGGCCCCTGGCAGACCTACCTCTCGCAGGTCGACCGCGTGCTGCCCTACCTCGGCCACCTGGCCCGCTGGGGCGAGACGCTCAAGCGCCCCAAGCGCACGTTGATCGTCGACGTGCCCATCGAGCTCGACGACGGCAGCGTGGCGCACTTCGAGGGCTACCGCGTGCAGCACAACCTGTCGCGCGGGCCGGGCAAGGGCGGCGTGCGCTACCACCCGGACGTCACGCTCGAGGAGGTGATGGCGCTGGCCGCATGGATGTCGATCAAGAATGCCGCGGTGAACCTGCCCTACGGCGGCGCCAAGGGCGGCATCCGTGTCGACCCGAAGCAGCTCTCGCACAAGGAGCTCGAGCGCATGACGCGCCGCTACACCAGCGAGATCGGCATCATCATCGGCCCGCACCAGGACATCCCGGCGCCCGACGTGAACACCAACCCGCAGATCATGGCGTGGATGATGGACACGTACTCGATGAACACCGGCACCACCGCCACCGGCGTGGTGACGGGCAAGCCCATCCACCTCGGCGGCTCGCTCGGCCGCGTCAAGGCCACCGGCCGCGGCGTGTTCGTCACCGGCCGCGAGGCGGCGCGGCGCATCGGCCTGAACCTCGACGGTGCGCGCGTGGCGGTGCAGGGTTTCGGCAACGTCGGCTCGGCGGCGGCCGAGCTGTTCGCCCAGGCCGGCGCGAAGATCGTCGCCATCCAGGACCACACCGGCACCATCTTCAACGACCGCGGCATCGACATGGCCGAGCTGATGCCCACGCTCAAGCAGTACGGCGGCGTGGGCGACTTCAAGGGTGCCGACAAGATCGACGACGAGTCGTTCTGGGACGTGAAGTGCGACATCCTCATCCCCGCCGCGCTGGAAAGCCAGATCACGCCCGAGCGCGCGCAGCGCACCAGCGCGAAGCTGGTGCTCGAAGGCGCCAACGGCCCGACGCTGCCCTCGGCCGACGACATCCTCGCCGACCGCGGCGTGCTCGTCGTGCCCGACGTGATCTGCAACGCCGGCGGCGTGACCGTCAGCTACTTCGAGTGGGTGCAGGACTTCAGCTCGTTCTTCTGGACCGAGGACGAGATCAACATGAAGCTCGACAAGATCATGGTCGGCGCGCTCAAGCGCATCTGGGACACGGCCGACAAGCACAAGGTCACGCTGCGCACCGCCACCTTCGCGGTGGCCTGCGAGCGCATCCTGATCGCGCGCGAGGAGCGCGGCCTGTACCCCTGATCACCGGGCACCGGCCCGCCCGGGCCGCGTCGTGACACTCGCTTGCCAAATTGTTGCGGGGTGCGGGCGGCTGTTGATCGTCCTCAATACGGGTCGGTACACGCCTTTCCATCATGCCCCTTCAGGTATGCCGCTCTTGTGGAATGCCTGAAGACGTGCTTCCCAACAAGGAGAACAGGCAATGAAGGCAAGACGAGTGATTCCCTGGCTGATCGCCGGCGCCCTGACGGCGTCGGCGGCCATGGCCCAGGACCAGACCCGTGATCGCGACCAGACGCGCGACAAGACGGCTGACCAGACCCGCGATCAGGACCGCACGCGCGACCAGATCCGCGACCGCGACATCTTCGGCTCCAAGCTGATGACGAGGCAGGAGCGCAACGAGTACCGCAACCGCATGCGCGCCGCCAAGACCGAGCAGGAGCGCGAGCAGATCCGCGCCGAGCACCATGAGCGCATGAAGGTGCGCGCCAAGGAGCGCGGCGTGACGCTGCCCGACGCACCGCCGGCAGGCCGCGGGCCCGGCCGGGGTGCCGGCACAGGCGCCGGTGGTGGTGCCGGCGGCGGCGGGGGCGGAGGTGGCGGCGGCGGCGGCGGTGGCGGCGGTGGCGGTGGCAAGTGACGCGTTGATTCGCTGACACTGCGGCCCGGCAGCGCGAGGTCGATGCCGGGCCTTGAGTACACGCAATACCAAACCAGGTATGCGCGCGAAGATTCTCCGACTGTC
>NZ_JBFXIO010000283.1:0-7009 GCF_050175855.1 Piscinibacter sp. | reverse complement strand
GCCCGCATCGACTGGCACGGCGGCACCTTCCAGCTCACCGACCTGAGCTACAACGGCACCTACGTGCGCTTCGATCACGACCCCGAGGTGATCAGCCTGCGGCGCGGCACCTGCACGCTGCACGGCAGCGGCCTGATCGGCCTGGGCACACCGCCCACCGAAGCCGACGGCCCCTGCGTCCGCTTCGAGGTGATGAAGTTCGCGGACACCCAGCCGCACGACCTGTACCTCTGAGGATGGCGTCGCACGCCGACCCGGGTCTGCACGAGGCGCTGCTGGCGCTGGTGCGCAGCCTGTGCCGGCAGACCGCCGCCCGGGCCGGCGCGGTGGTGCTGGTCGATGGCAACCGGCGGCATGTCACCGCCACACAAGACGACGACTGGCCACGTGCGGACGACGCCCGTGCCGCGATCACCGTGAACGGGCTCGTCGTCGGCAGCGTCTGCGTTCGTTCACCGCAGCACGATGCGGGTGAGGCCCTGGCCGACGCCAGCCTCCAGGCTGGGGCGCTGCTGGCCTCGCGCGAGCGCGAACGGCAGCTGAGCGACAGGCTCGAACGCGAACGCTTGGCCTCGGCCGCGGGCAGCGACTGGCTGTGGGAAACCGATGCCGACGGGGTGCTGACCTGGGTGTCCGACAGCGTCGTCGAGCACACCGGCTGGCCGGCCAGCGTCGAGATCGGCATGCATTCGATGCACCTCAACCGCCCGCCGCCGGGCGCTGCCGAGCGCGAGAGCTGGGACCGCTACCGTGCCCTGCGCGCCGCGCGGCTGCCCTTCCGCGACGGCATCGGCGAGCGCGACTGCGCCCGCGGGACGATGCTCGTGGCGATGAGCGGGAGGCCGCGTTTCGACGCCGACGGCCGCTTCCTCGGCTACCGCGGCGCGGCGCGCGACGTGACCGCCGAGGTCGCGCAGCGGCAGGCGGCACAGCAGGCGCGGCAGATGCTGCTGCAGGCCATGGACGCCGTGCACGCCGGCCTGATGATCAGCGGGCCGGATGGCCAGGTGCTGGCCGCCAACGCCGCCTGGCAGCGCCAGGTCGGCCGCTTTGCCACCGGCGCCGGCGACACCTGGGAGTCCCTGCTGCGCGCCATGGTGGCGCAGGGCGTCTACCCCGATGCGGCCGGGCGCGAGGAGGAGTTCGTGCGCTGGCGGTTGTCGCTGGCCACGCCCGACGCCACGCCGCACGAACTGCGCTTCGCCGACCAGGTGGTGCTGGTGTGTGACCAGCGCCTGCCCGACGGCAGCACGGTGCACCTGTCCGTCGACGTCAGCGAACGGCAGCGCGACGCCCAGCAGCGCCGCGAGTCCGAGGCGCGCCTGTCGGCCGTGCTGCGCGCAGTGCCCGACCTGTGGTTCGTGGTCGGCGCCGACGACACCTACCTGATGTGCAGCGATGAGCAGCACCCTCTGCTCATCGAGCCTTTCGAGCAGCAGCGCGGCCAGCGCTTCGGCGACGTGCTCGCGCCGCCGTTCGACCGCCTGGCCCGCGAGGCGATGGCCCGCGCCCGCAAGACCGGCGAGATGCAGCGCCTCGAGTACGAGAGCGCGATGCCCGACGGCAGCCGGCGCGTCTTCGAGGCGCGCCTGGCCCCGATGGGCGACGGCAACGTTCTCTACCTCACGCGCGACCTCACCGAGCTGCGCCGGATGGAGCGCGAGCTGGTGACGCTGCAGCGCGCGGTGGAGGCCGATGCCGCGATGCCCCTGGTGGTCACCGACGCGACGCAGCCGGACCGGCCGATCGTCTACGTCAACGCGGCCTTCGAGCGTCTGACGGGTTATCCGCGCGACCAGGCGCTGGGGCGCAATTGCCGCTTCCTGATGGACCCGCAACGCGATCAGCCCGGCCTGGCCGAGCTGCGCTCGGCGCTGGCCGACGGCCGGCCGTGCACCGTGGTGCTCGCCAACCGGCGACGCGACGGCAGCGGCTTCCTCAACGAACTGAGCATCGTGCCGATCCGCGATGCACGCGGCGCGGTGATCCAGCACCTCGGCGTGCTGCACGATGTCACCGAGCGCGTGCGCGCGGCCGAACGGTTGCGCATCAGCGAGGAGCTGTACCGGTCGGTGGCAGCGACGATCAGCGACGGCCTGATCGTCGCCGGGCCCGACGGGCGCATCCTCGCCTGCAACCCGTCGGCCTGCGACACGCTGGCCAGCGACGCCGCGACGCTCACCGGCCGTCGCCTGAGCGAGCTCGGCTACCGCCTGCACGACAGCCACGACCAGCCGCTGAGCCCGACCGCCCATCCCGTCCAGCGTGTGCTGCGCGGTGGCGACGGCGTTCGCGAAATGCCTTTGGTGGTTCACCGTCCCGATGGCGTGGTGCGCCGGGTGCTGCTCACCGCGCGGGCGCTGAGCCCGTCCGGCGGCAGCAAGGCGCTGTCCTGCCTGGTGAGCTTCCGCGACGTCACCGACCAGCAGGCCGCGGCGCAGGCGCTGCTCGACAAGCAGGCCGCCGAGCTGGCCAGTCGCGCCAAGAGCGAGTTCCTCTCGCGCATGAGCCACGAGATGCGCACGCCGCTGAACGCGGTGATCGGCTTCACCCAGCTGCTGCGTATGCAGCCCGAAGGCCCGGCCTCCAAGGTGACCGAATACGCCGACCACATCCTGCGTGCCAGCGAGCACCTGCTCGGCCTGGTCAACGAGGTGCTCGACCTGCAGCGCGTCGAGGAGGGCCGCGCCGCGCTGGAGCCGCGACCGATCGAGCTGGCGCCCTTCCTGGAGAGCACGCTGGACCTGCTGCGCCCGGCGGCGCAGTCCGGCGGCATCGCGCTGGCCAGCCAGGTGCCCGGCGGCCACTGGGTGCTGGCCGACGAACGCTGCCTGCGCCAGGTGCTGATGAACATGGTGTCCAACGCGGTCAAGTACAACCGCCCGGGCGGCTGGGTGCTGGTGACCCTGCTCGACGCACCGCCGGGCCGCTGCACCATCGCCATCGAGGACACCGGCTCGGGCCTCACCGACGAGCAACTGGCCCGCCTGTTCCAGCCCTTCGAGCGCCTCGGCCACGAGACCACCAGCATCGAGGGCACCGGGCTCGGGCTGGTGATCACGCGCAGCCTGATCGAGCAGATGGGCGGCTCGGTCACGCTGTCCAGCGTGCCGGGCGCCGGCACGCTGGCGCGCATCGAGCTGCCGGCGGCCGAGCCGCCCGATACCGCACCGGCGCCGCTGGCGCCGCCGCAGACCGCCGTGCCCGTGCCGCCGCCGGCGCAGCAGCAGCCGTTGCGCGTGCTCTATGTCGAGGACAACCGCATCAACGCGCTGCTGTTCGAGGAGGCCATGCGCCTGCTCGGAGGCATCGAGCTGCAGATCGCCGAGAGCGGCGAGGAGGCCCTGCGCCTGATCGAAGGCTGGACGCCGCAGGTGCTGGTGCTCGACGCCAACCTGCCCGACATGAACGGCCACGAACTGCTCGCCCGTCTGCGCGGGGACGCGGCACTGGCCGCGGTTCCCGCCTTCATGTGCTCGGCCGATGCCATGCCCGAGGACCTCGAACGCGCACGCGCCAGCGGCTTCCGGGGCTACTGGACCAAGCCGATCGAGATGGCCAAGGTCAGCGCGGCGCTCGATGCCCTGCGCGAGACGACCCCAGGCTGAACCCGGCACGGTGCCTCGCCGATAATCGCGCGCCACCCGCGCCCCGAAATGACCTTCGCCGCAGAACCCCCCTTCCGCCACGGCACGCCAGCGCAGACCGCCATCCTGCTCGTCAATCTGGGCACGCCCGACGCGCCCACCCCGGCGGCCCTGCGCCGCTACCTCGCGCAGTTCCTGTGGGATCCGCGCGTGGTGGAGATTCCGCGCCTGGTGTGGTGGCTCATCCTGCACGGCGTGATCCTGCGCGTGCGGCCGGCCAAGTCGGCAAAGAAGTACGAGAGCATCTGGATGCCCGAAGGCTCGCCGCTGCTGGTGTGGAGCGAGAAGCAGGCCACGCTGCTGCGCGGCTACCTGGGTGAGCGAGGCCATCCGGTGCTGGTGCGCCATGCGATGCGTTATGGCAATCCGTCGGTGCCCAGCGTGCTCGACGAACTCAAGGCCGCCGGCGCGACACGCATCCTGCTGCTACCGATGTACCCGCAGTACTCCGGCCCGACCACCGCCAGCGCCTGGGACGCGGTCGGCGACTGGTCGCGCAACGTGCGCCACGTGCCCGAGTTCCGCTTCGTCAACCGCTACCACGACGATGCGGGCTACATCGAGGCGCTCGCCCAGCGCGTGCTCGCGCACTGGCAGGCCGAAGGCCGCGGCGACAGGCTGGTGCTCAGTTTCCACGGCGTGCCCAAGCGCACCCTGCTGCTGGGTGACCCCTACCACTGCGAATGCCTGAAGACCGCGAGGCTGCTCGGCGAGCGCCTCGGCCTGAAGCCGGATCAGCTGGTGGTGACCTTCCAGAGCCGCTTCGGCAAGGCCGAGTGGCTGCAGCCCTACACCGAGCCGACGCTGATCGAGCTGGCCAGGCAGGGCGTGGCGCGTGTCGACGTGATGTGCCCCGGCTTCACCGCCGACTGTCTCGAGACGCTGGAAGAGATCGACCAGGAGGCGCGCGAGGCCTTCCTCGAATCGGGCGGCAAGGATTTCCACTACATCCCTTGCCTGAACGACAGCCACCCTTGGATCGCGGCGATGGCCGACATCGCCATCCGCCACATGCAGGGCTGGCCGGCGCGCGCCGAGGATCCGCCCGCGCTCGAAGCGCAGCGCCAGCGCGCGCTGGCCGCGGGCGCAACGGACTGAACCCGGGCAGCGCCGCTCAGGGCGCGCGGCGCAGCTTGCGGCGCAGCCGCAGCAGCCGCGGCAGGCCGAGCAGCAGCACGATCACGATGATCAGCGCGAGCGACATCGGCCGCTCGAGGAAAACGCTCCACTTGCCCTCGCCGATCGACAGCGCGTTGCGCATCTGCGCCTCGGCCAGCGGCCCGAGGATCATGCCCACCACCACCGGCGCGGTCGGGAAGTCGAAGCGCCGCATCACCACGCCGAGCAGGCCGATGCCGTACAGCAGCACCAGGTCGAAGGCCGACTGGCGCATGCCGTAGACACCCACGGTGGCGAAGATCAGGATGCCGGCATACAGCGGCGGCTTCGGGATCTTCAGCAGCTTCACCCACAGGCCGACCATCGGCAGGTTGAGCACCAGCAGCATCACGTTGCCGATGTACAGCGAGGCGATCAGCGCCCACACCAGCGCGGCGTTGCTGTCGAACAGCTGCGGGCCCGGGTTGATGCCGTAGTTCTGGAACGCACCGAGCAGGATGGCCGTGGTGTTCGAGGTCGGGATGCCCAGCGTCAGCAGCGGGATCAGCGTGGCGGTGATGGCCGCGTTGTTGGCCGCTTCCGGCCCGGCCACGCCCTCGATCGCGCCGGTGGTGCCGAACTCCTCCTTGTGCTTGCTGAGCTTCTTCTCGGTGGCGTAGCTGAGGAAGGTCGGGATCTCGCTGCCGCCGGCCGGCACGGTGCCGAAGGGAAAGCCGATGAAGGTCGCGCGCAGCCAGGCCGGCCAGGAGCGCTTCCACTCGCTGGCCGTCATGTGCACCTTGCTCATGCGGTTCTGCGTCTCCGCGGAGCGGCCTTCGTACAGCACCGCATACAGCGCCTCGGCCACGGCGAACAGGCCCACCGCCACCAGCACCACCTCCAGGCCGTCGAGCAGTTCCGGCGTGTCGAAGGTGTAGCGCGCCTGGCCGGAGATCTGGTCGAGACCCACCAGCCCCATCGCCAGGCCGACGAAGAGCGCGGTCAGGCCGCGCAGCGTGCTCTTGCCGAGCACCGCCGAGACCGTGCAGAAGGCCAGCACCATCAGCAGGAAATATTCGGGCGGGCCGAGCTTGACGGCGTTCTCCGCCACCCAGGGCGCGAGCAGCGTCACGCCCACCGTGGCGATGGTGCCTGCCACGAAGGAGCCGATCGCCGCCGTGGCCAGCGCCGCGCCGGCGCGGCCGTGCTTGGCCATCTTGTTGCCTTCCATCGCGGTGACCATCGAACCCGCTTCGCCGGGTGTGTTCAACAGGATGGAGGTGGTCGAGCCGCCGTACATCGCGCCGTAGTAGATGCCGGCGAAGAAGATCATCGACGCGGTCGGGTCGACCTTCAGCGTGATCGGCAGCAGCATCGCCACCGCGGTGGCCGGGCCGATGCCCGGCAGCACGCCCACCGCCGTGCCGATGGTGCAGCCCAGCAGCGCCCACAGCAGGTTGATGGGCGTGGCCGCGACGGCGAAACCCTGCAGCAGGGCGTTCCAGGTGTCCATCGTGAGCCCTCAGATCCAGCCGGTATCGGTGAGCCCCGGCAGGCTGATCGCCAGCATCTTGCCGAACATCCAGTACACCGGCGCGGCGATCGCCATGCCGATCAGCAGGTCGACCAGCCACGTCAGCGGCGAACGATCCAGGCGGCCCTGCGCCGACTTGAAGCCGCGCACCGCGAGCATGAAGCACAGTCCGCAGGCGAGCACGAAGCCGATGCGCGTGATCAGCATCGCGGTGGACAGGATGCCGGCCGAGACCCACAGGAAACCCGGCCAGTGGCCAGTCTCGGCGCCCGACGGCTCCTCCATCAGGCGGAAGCCGCCGCTGAGGGCTTCCCAGACGAGGAAGGCGCCGCAGGCCAGCAGCGCCAGCCCCACCACCCAGGGCAGGAAGTTGGGGCCGACGCCGCCGTAGCCGGCATCGGAGCGGATCTGCGTGGCGCCCGCGACGATCAGCACGCCCAGCGCCAGCGTGCCGGCGCCGACCGCCGCGTGCAGCTTGTTCATCAGATCATCCCGGACTTCACCATGATGGCTCGCAGCGAAGCGAACTCGTCGTCGACGAACTTCTCGAACTCCGGACCGGCCATCAGCGCAGGCGTCCAGGCGTTCTTCTCGAGCGACTCGGCCCAGGCCTTGGACCTGGTGGCCTTGACCACCATGTCCGTCAGCGCCTTGCGCTGCTCGGGCGTGATGCCGGGCGCGGCGTACACGCCGCGCCAGTTGCCGATCACCACGTTGACGCCCTGCTCCT
>NZ_JBFXIO010000282.1:0-7020 GCF_050175855.1 Piscinibacter sp. | reverse complement strand
GGACCGGCCAGCTCATCGCCGCTGGTCTCCTGCACGGCCTGCCCGTCATCGTCGCCCTGCTCGCGATCAACTTCGCCCTCGGCGTGATGGCGCGGGCGGCGCCGCAGCTCAACATCTTCGCCGTCGGCTTTCCGCTCATGATCCTGTTCGGCATGGTGCTGGTGGTCCTCACCCTGGAGGGCTTCGACGCCGCCGCCGCGGGTTTGTTCGACAGCGGTTTCGACGCCGCCCATGCCGTGCTCGAGGCGCACTGACCATGGCCGAGCAGGACGACGCCCAGGAACGCACCGAACAACCCAGCGCCAAGCGTCTGCACGACGCGCGCGAGAAGGGGCAGATCGCGCGTTCGCGCGAGCTCACCACCATGTTCGTGCTGCTCGGCGGCGCCGCCACGCTCTACCTCAGCGGCGGTCATCTGGGCGAGGGCATGGCACGGGTCATGCGTGGCAGCTTCACCTTCGGTCGCGCCGACCTCTACGATCCGCGACTGCTCGGTACGCGCTTCGTCGGCGTCGTTCTCGACGCCCTGGCGGCGCTGGCGCCGGTGCTGTTCATGGCCGTGGTCGTGGCACTGCTGGCGCCGCTCGCGCTGGGCGGCTGGAACTTCAGTGCCGAGGCCCTGCAACCGAAGTTCGAGCGTCTCGACCCGCTCAAGGGCATCAAGCGCGTGTTCGGTGTGCGCGGGCTGGTCGAGATGTTGAAGGCGCTGGCCAAGTTCGTGCTGGTGCTGGCCTTCGCGGTGGTCGCGCTGAAAGGCGAGCAGGGCGCCATCCTGGCGCTCGGCCACGGCAGCACCGTCGGCGGGCTCGAGCAGGGCACCGCGATCCTGTTCCACGTCTTTGTCGTCGTCAGCCTGGCGAGCATCGTCATCGCGCTGGTCGACGTGCCCTTCCAGCTGTGGGAACACAGCAAGCAGTTGCGCATGTCGCGCCAGGATCTCAAGGAGGAGATGAAGGAAACCGACGGTTCGCCCGAGCTCAAGGGCCGCATCCGCAACATGCAGCACGAGCTCGCGCGGCGCCGCATGATGGAGGAGGTGCCGAAGGCCGACGTCGTCGTCACCAACCCCGAGCACTACGCCGTGGCGCTCAAGTTCGATCCGGCGAAGATGCGCGCGCCGGTGGTGGTGGCCAAGGGCGTCGAGGAAGTGGCGGCGAACATCCGCAAGGTCGCCGCGGCCCATGGCGTGACCATCCTCAGCACGCCGCCGCTCGCGCGTGCGCTCTACCACACGACCAGGCTCAAGCAGGAGATCCCGGCCGGTCTCTACCTGGCCGTGGCGCGCGTGCTGGCCTACGTGTTCCAGGTCCGTGACGGCATCGCCGGGGCGAGCCTGCCGAACGACCTCCCGATCCCCGACGAACTGAGTTACTGAGGTCCACGACATGGCGACCCTGGCAGGACAGAACAGCGGGCTGGACATCAGCGGCAACCTGCAACGGCTCGGCATCGGCGTGCCGCTGCTGCTGCTGGCGATGCTCGCGATGATGGTCATCCCGCTGCCGCCGTTCCTGCTCGACATCCTGTTCACGTTCAACATCTCGCTCGCCCTGATCGTGCTGATGGCGGGCATCTACGCGCGCCGCCCGCTCGACTTCGCGGTCTTTCCGACCCTGCTGCTGGTCACCACGCTGCTCAGGCTGACTCTCAACGTCGCCTCGACCCGCGTGGTGCTGCTCAACGGTCACAGCGGACCGGGCGCGGCCGGGCACGTCATCGAGGCCTTCGGTGACTTCGTCGTCGGCGGCAACTACGCGGTCGGCCTGGTGGTGTTCGCCATCCTGGTCATCATCAACTTCGTCGTCGTCACCAAGGGCGCCGGGCGCATCTCGGAAGTCAGCGCGCGCTTCACCCTCGACGCCATGCCTGGCAAGCAGATGGCGATCGACGCCGATCTCAACGCCGGCATCATCACCCAGGACGAGGCGAAGGTGCGCCGGCGCGAGGTCGCGGGCGAAGCCGACTTCTACGGCGCCATGGACGGTGCGAGCAAGTTCGTCCGCGGCGACGCCATCGCCGGCATCATGATCCTGTTCATCAACATCCTCGGCGGGCTGGTCATCGGCACCGCCCAGCACGACATGGCGCTGGCCGAGGCCATGCGCGTGTTCACCCTGCTGACCATCGGCGACGGCCTGGTCGCACAGATCCCTTCGCTGCTGCTCGCCACTGCCTCGGCCCTGATGGTCACGCGTACCTCGACCGAGCACGACGTCGGCGAACAGGTCATGGAACAGCTGTTCGACAACCCGCGCACGCTCGCCGTGACCGGCGCCGTGCTGCTGATCATGGGCGTGATCCCGGGCATGCCCAACGTCGCCTTCCTGAGCATGGCGGCGGCGGCACTCGGCGCCGCCTGGTGGCGCCACGAGCAAGCCAAGCAGCGGGAGGCGGCCGCGGCGGTCGCGCCACCGCCGCCACCACCGCCGCAGGAGATCGCCGAGCTGTCGTGGGACGACGTCCAGCCGACCGATGCCATCGGCCTCGAAGTCGGCTACCGCCTGATCCCGCTGGTCGACCGCGGCCAGAACGGCCAGTTGCTCGGGCGCCTGCGCGGCGTGCGCAAGAAGCTCTCGCAGGAACTCGGCTTCCTGGTGCCGGCCGTGCACATCCGCGACAACCTCGACCTCGAACCGAACAGTTACCAGATCACCCTGCACGGCGCGGTGGTCGGGCGCTCCGAGATCCAGCCCGATCGCGAACTCGCCATCAATCCGGGCCAGGTCTACGGCCAGCTCAAGGGCGCGGTCACGCGTGACCCGGTCTTCGACCTCGAGGCGGTGTGGATCGGCGAGGACCAGCGCGAGCAGGCGCAATCGCTCGGTTACACCGTGGTCGACGCCAGCACCGTCATCGCCACCCATCTCTCGCAGGTCGTACAGGACCACGCCCACGCGCTGCTCGGCCACGAGGAGACCCAGAAGCTGCTCGACGGGTTGAAGAAGACCAACCCGCGCCTGGTCGAGGACCTCGTGCCCAAGGTGCTGCCGCTGGCGGTGGTGGTGAAGGTGTTGCAGAACCTGCTCGCCGAACAGATCCCGGTGCGCGACATCCGCAGCGTGCTCGAGGTCATCGCCGAGCACGCCGCGCGCACCCAGGACGCGGCCACGCTGACCGCCTTCGCCCGCGTCGCGCTCGGCCGTCTCATCGTCCAGCAGATCAACGGCCCGCAGGGCGAACTGCCGGTGATCACCCTTGACCTGTCGCTGGAACGGATATTGCAACAGTCCCTGGAAACGATGAGCAACAACGCCATGGCCCTCGAACCCAATCTCGCCAACCGCCTGCTCACCTCGCTCGGCGAAGTGCACCGGCAGCGCGAGGCGGCCAACCAGCCCAGCGTGCTGCTGGTGGCGGACAACCTGCGGGATTTCCTCGCGCGTTTCCTCCGTCCCTCGGTCAAGGGACTGCACGTGCTGGGGTTCAACGAGGTGCCCAACGATGCCCAGATCCGCATCGTGGCGACGGTCGGCGACCCGGCCTTGCGGGCGCAGTGAAGGACGTCGGTGTCAGAGACCCGGCGTCAAGAAGCGGAACAGGGGTAGAACCATGACGGATCCCCGCACCACAGGAGCGGCACGATGAAGGTCAAGCGTTACTTCGCGAGCAACATGCGCTCGGCGCTCGACATGATCAAACAGGAGCAGGGCCCCGACGTGCTCATCCTGTCCAATCGCAAGGTCGACGGCGGCGTCGAGCTGATCACGGCCGATCAGCTCACCGAGCAGGAAGCCGAGGAACTCGCCCGGCGCAACACGCCGCGCAAGCGGCCGGACGTTGCCGTCGAGGCGGCAGAACCAGCGCCTGAACCGGCAAGACCCGTCGCGCCGCCGCGCGCACCGAGCCCGCTGTTCGCCGATCTCGGCGAGCAGGCCGAGTACCTGTGGACCGACGCCGCGACGATGGCGCAGATGCGCGAGGAGTTGCGCAGCTTGAAGGGCCTGCTCGAGACCCAGCTCTCGGGTCTCGCCTGGTCGGAGTTCGGCAACCGCCACCCGCTGCGTGCGCGCCTGCTGCGCGTGCTCTCGCAGGTCGGCCTGGCGGCGGCGCTGGCGCGCCAGCTGGTCGCCGAAGTGCCGGACGAACTCGACTACCGCGCCGGCTGGCACCGCGCGCTGGCGCTGCTGGTGATGCGACTGAAGGTCTGGGACGGTGGCCTGCTCGAACGCGGTGGCCGGGTCGCGCTGCTCGGTCCGACCGGCGTCGGCAAGAGCACGCTCGCCAGCAAGCTCGCCGCGCGCTACGCGCTCACCCACGGCCCCGAGCAGGTCAGCATCGTGTCGATGGACGATCGCCGGCTCGGCGCGCACCAGCAGATGAAGGCGTTCGGCCGTCTCATCGGATCGAGCGTCTACACCCTGCGCAACGTCGACGAACTCGCCGACGTGCTCGACGACGAAGCCGACCGCGGCCGACTGGTCGTCATCGACACCCCCGGACATGCCCCGGGTGACAGCCGCTACAACGACCTGGTGCTCGGTCTCGAGGGCCTGCTCGCGGATATCCGCATGATCAAGGTGTTGTCGGCGACCACCGACTACGCCAGCGCGGCGGCGATGTTCCGCCGCACCACGGGCTTGCCGCTCGACGCCTGCGTGCTGACCAAGCTGGACGAGGCGGCGAGCCTCGGGCCGTCCCTGTCGGCGGTGATCGAAGCGGGCCTGCCGCTGGCCTGGACCTGCGCCGGCCAGCGCGTGCCGGACGACCTCGACGAGGTCGCGCCGCGCGCCCTGGTCGAACGCATGGTCGAGCTGGCCAAGTCCAGTCCCGTGCCGGATGACCAGGCGCGCATCGAACGGGCGTTCAGCGCATGAGCTTCCACGACGACGCGCAACGCCTGCACGGCGCCGCTACCCGCGTCATTGCCGTCACCGGCGGCAAGGGCGGCATCGGCAAGACGACGGTGTCGATCAACCTCGCCGCGGCACTCGCCGAGCGCGGTCACGACGTGCTGCTGCTCGACGCCGACCTCGGCCTGGCCAATGTCGACGTCCTGCTCGGGCTCGCGCCGACGCACACCCTGGCCGACGTCGTCAGCGGGGCCTGCGAGCTCGAGGACGTCATCCTGGAGGGACCGCTCGGCATGCGCATCGTGCCGGCCGCGTCCGGCATCCAGCACATGGCCGAACTCGACACCCGCGAGCGCGCCGGCCTGATCAACGCCTTCGGCCAGCTCGAGCAGCGCCAGGATTTCATGATCGTCGACACCGCGGCCGGCATCGCCGCCAACACCCTCGACTACTGCAACGCTTCGCACGAGGTGCTGGTGGTGGTGTGCGACGACCCGGCCTCGATCACCGATGCCTACGCCACCATCAAGGTGCTCAACCAGAGCGCCCGGCGGCACCGTTTCCGCGTCCTCGTCAATCTCGCCGAGGACGACCGCCAGGCGCTCCGGCTGTATGCCCGCCTGCTCGAGGTGTGCGACCGCTACCTCGACGTAAGTCTCGATTTCGCTGGGAATATTCCTTTAGACACCCGCGTCTCCACGGCGCTGCGCCGACGCCAGTGCCTGGTCCAGAGCTTCCCCACGAGCCCTGCCGCCCAGGCATTCAAGAAACTCGCTCAGGTTACCGATAACTGGCCTGCACCCCGTAGTGCCAGCGGTCGCGTCGAGTTCTTCGTCGAACGCATGGCACAGGCGGAGTCGCTACGGAGGGTAGCTCAACTATGAAACAGATTGCGGCCTACAAGAAGGCAGCGGCATCCGCGGTCGCCGAGCGAGACCAGAACGAACTGGTCGACGACTACGCGCCCCTGGTCAAGCGCATCGCCTATCACCTGATGACCCGCCTGCCGCCGACGGTACAGGTCGACGACCTCATCCAGTCCGGCATGATCGGGCTGCTCGAGGCGGCGCGGAACTACGACCCTTCGCAGGGCGCGAGCTTCGAGACCTACGCGGGCATCCGTATCCGCGGCGCGATGCTCGACGAGATCCGCAAGGGCGACTGGGCGCCGCGCTCGCTCCATCGCAAGGTGCGCGCGATCACCAAGGCGGTCGCCGACATCGAGGCGCGCTTCGCCCGCGACGCGAGCGACGCCGAGGTCGCCAAGGAAGTCGGCATGTCGCTCGACGAGTACTACGCGACCCTGCAGGACGCCACCGGTTACCGCGTGTTCAGCTTCGAGGACCTGCCCGCCGGCGAGGAGGGCATGGCCGAGGGGCTCAACGGCCGCATTCCGGAGCCGTTCGAGAACGTGCAGGACGAGTTGTTCCGCGAAGCCCTCGCCGAGGCCATTGCCGGCCTGCCCGAACGTGAGCGCCTGGTGATGTCGCTCTACTACAAGGAAGAACTCAACCTGCGCGAGACCGGCGAAGTGCTCGGCGTCAGCGAATCGCGCGTCTGCCAGATCCATTCCCAGGCGCTCATCCGCCTCAAGGCACGCATGGCCGAGTGGACCGAGCAGAACTGAGGACAGCATTCATGAAACAGCACTACAGCGAATTGAGCGGAGGCAAGCGTGGATAAGAACATGAAGATTCTTGTCGTCGACGACTTCTCCACCATGCGGAGAATCATCAAGAACCTGCTGCGCGATCTCGGCTTCACCAACATGGAGGAAGCGGACGACGGCAGCACGGCGCTGCCGATGTTGAAGAGCGGCAAGTTCGATTTCCTCATCACCGACTGGAACATGCCGGTCATGGAAGGCATCCAGCTGTTGAAGGAGATCCGTGCCGATCCCGCGCTCGCCGACCTGCCGGTGTTGATGGTCACCGCCGAGGCGCGCCGCGAGCAGATCGTGCTGGCCGCCGAAGCCGGCGTGAACGGCTACATCGTCAAGCCGTTCACGGCCCAGACCCTGGAACAGAAGATCGGCAAGATCTTCGAGCGTCTCAACGCCGCTGCCTGAGGGAACGCCATGAGTGCGCACGCGCTACAGGCCGATCACCTGCTGCTCGCCCGCCGCCTGGTCGACGCCATCGAGGCCGGCGACCAGAGCGGCACGGACGAACTGCTGAAAGCCCTCAACGACGGCCAGTTCGAGGCCTTGTTCCACGAGATCGGCAAGCTG
>NZ_JBFXIO010000281.1:0-7033 GCF_050175855.1 Piscinibacter sp. | reverse complement strand
CCTGCGCCTGCATCGCGAACATCGTGAGTTCGGCGATGCTCACCGCGAAGGCCACCGACGAGTTCTTGATGATGTTCATCGACTCGCTGGTCAGCGGCGGGATGACGATGCGGAAGGCCATCGGCAACAGCACGTAGCGGTAGGTCTGCGGCAGCGTCAGGCCCATCGCGAGGCCCGCGTAGCGCTGGCCGCGCGGCAGCGCCTGGATGCCGGCCTTGACCTGCTCGGCGATGCGCGCCGAGGTGAAGAAGCCCAGCGCCAGCACCACCAGCACGAAGCTCGACACGCTCTTGAGCGGCGGGATCAGCGAAGGCACCACGTGGTACCAGAGGAAGATCTGCACCAGCAGCGGGATATTGCGGAACAGCTCGGTCCAGGCGTTGCCCAGGAACACCAGCCCCTTGCTCGGCGTGGTGCGCAGGATGCCCATCAGCGAGCCCACCGCCAACGCCACCACCAGCGAGCAGCCGGCCACCGAGAGCGTCCAGCCCCAGGCCGAGAGCATCCATTGGAGGTAGGTCTCGCCGCCCCCCGTGTCCTGCAGGAAGACCTGCCAGTCCCAAGTCATCCGCTGCCTCCTGATCTTGTTCGAGTGCGCAGCCAAAAAAACAAGCGCGACGCGGGATCACCGTCGCCGCGCTTGCGCAGCATAAGCAAGCCCCGCGCCCGCAGGCTCAGGGCTTACGTGATGCCGGCTTACTTCTTGGCGTAGTCTTCCATCGGCTTGTCGTTGGGGTTCGCCCACGCCGCCTTGGTGGCCTCGCTGACCGGCAGGCCGACCTTGGTGTTGGCCGGCGGAATCGGCTGCATGAACCACTTGTCGTAGAGCTTGGCGATCTCGCCGGACTTCATCATCGCCGTGATGCTGCCGTCGACCGCCTTCTTGAATGCCGGGTCGTCCTTGCGGATCATGATGGCAATCGGCTCGACCGACAGCACCTCGCCGACGATCTTGAAGTCCGCCGGGTTCTTCGACTTGGCGATGTTGCCGGCCAGGATCTGGCCGTCCATCACGAAGGCGTCGGCACGGCCGCTCTCCAGCAGCAGGAAGCTGTCGGCGTGGTCCTTGCCGAACACTTCCTCGAAGCTCACGCCGCCGGCACGCTCGTGCTTGCGCAGCAGCTGCACGCTGGTGGTGCCAGTGGTGGTGGCGACCTTCTTGCCGTTGAGCTGCGCGATCGAAGTGATGCCCGAGTTGGCCTTGACGGCGATGCGCACTTCCTCGACGTAGGTGGTCACGGCGAAGGCCACGTCCTTCTGGCGTGCGGCGTTGTTGGTGGTCGAGCCGCACTCGATGTCGACGGTGCCGTTCTGCACCAGCGGGATGCGGTTCTGCGAGGTCACGGGCTGGTATTTGACGTCGAGCTTGGCCAGGCCGAGCTGCTTCTGGATGTCGCCGAGCACGCGGCTGCAGACCTCGACGTGGAAGCCGGCGTACTTGCCGTCGCCGAGCGTGAAGCTCAGCGCACCCGAGGACTCGCGCACGCCCATCGTCACGCTGCCGCTGTCCTTGATCTTCTTGAGCGTGTCGGCGTGGGCGCCGAATGCGACCGAGGCCGCTACCAGGGCGATGGCCTGAACGAGCATCGTCTTCTTCATGAGGGCTCCTGCTTGTGAGGGTTGAGAGGGAGAGAAACGGGATTCTAGGGAGCGCGGTGGACGCGCCGGCACGTAGTTCCCCGCGTTCGCGGTGCGATGGCGAGTGGCAGGCTTCGCAACCTCCATGCCACCGCCTGCCGGCTTGGGCGCGGACTGTAGGGCCGCGGCGGCACCCCGCGCCAATGCCGTTGCGGCAGCCGCCGATGCGCGCCGCGCATGCGGCCCCAGGGTCAACCCGTAGTCGCCTTGCGGGCGTCGCCGCGCAGGAACTCCCACAGCGCCAGCGCACCGGCCTTGTTGTGGCGCGCCAGCTCGGGGCGCTCGCGGTAGATACGCACTTCCATCGTGATCTCGTACTGGCCGGCATCGGCCGCCCGCACCAGGCGCTTGCTCTTGAGCTCCTTCTTCACCGAGCTGGCCGGCAGGAAGGCCAGGCCGTGGCCCTCGAGCGCCATCGCCTTCAGGCCCTCGGCCATGTCGGTTTCGTAGATCGCGTCGAGCTGCGGCGGCACCGCGGCCTGCTTGACGATCACCTCGACCAGGCGGCCGAGGTAGGCGCCTTCGCCGTAGCCGAGATAGGGCACCTTGCGGGCTGCGCTGCCCGGCAGGCGGAACAGCGGCTGGCTGCCGTCGTCTCCGCGCGCATAGGGCGCCAGCGTCTCGTGGCCCAGGCTGAGCATCTCGTAGCGCTCGGGTGCGAGCTGCAGCGGCTGGCTCGGGTGGTGGTAGGCGATCAGCAGGTCGCAGCTGCCTTCGGTGAGCTGCATCACCGCGTCGTGCACGTTCAGCGTGATCAGTCGGCTCTTGAGCGCGCCGAAGCGGCTGCGCAGGTCCATCACCCAGTGCGGGAAGAAGGTGAAGGCCAGCGAGTGCGGCACCGCGAACTCGATCATGTCCTGCGCGCCGCTCTGGTGGCCGCGCATCATGTTGCGCGTGGCCTGCAGCGCGCCGAGGATCTCCAGCGCCTGCGAGTGGAAGGTCTCGCCGGCCGGCGTGAGCCGCGTCGGGTAGGAGGAGCGGTCGACCAGGTCGATGCCGGCCCAGGCTTCGAGCGCCTGGATGCGCCGCGAGAAGGCCGGCTGCGTGACGTGGCGAAGCTGCGCCGAGCGCGAGAAGCTGCGCGTCTCGGCCAGGCTGATGAAGTCCTCGAGCCACTTGGTTTCCACGGCCGGCAAGTGTAGCGAGCGGCGCACGGCCCGCCGCTACGGGATAACGGGCACACTGCCGGCCCGATGAACTCGACGCCTTCTCACCCCGAGCGCGCCGCCCGGCTCGTGTTCGCCGCCGGCGTCTGCGCCGCCTTGCACGTGGGCAAACTGCCGCCGGCGATCGCCACGCTGCGCGAGGCGCTGGGCATGTCGCTGGTCGAAGCCGGATTCCTGTTGTCGCTGGTGCAGGCCGCCGGCATGGCCGCCGGCATCGCCTTCGGCGTGCTGGCCGATGCGATGGGTCTGCGGCGCAGCATGCTGGCGGGCCTGGCGCTTCTGGCGGCCTCGAGTGCGCTGGGAGCGTTGGCACCGGGCGTGCCGATGCTGCTGGCGCTGCGCGCGGCGGAAGGCTTCGGCTTCCTGATGGTGGTGCTGCCGGCGCCGGGGCTGATCCGCCGGCTCGTGCAGGCACAGCGGCTGCCGCGCATGCTCGGCCTGTGGGGCACCTACATGCCGCTGGGCGCGGCGCTCGGGCTGCTGGCCGGGCCGCTGTGGATCGCCACCTTCGGCTGGCGCAGCTGGTGGCTGGCGCTCGGCCTCCTCTCGGGCCTGATGGGCCTGGCCCTGTGGCGCGGCGTGGCCGAGGCGGCTGCGCCTGCCACGCAGGCCGCCAGCGGCGTGATGCCCCGCCTTCGGCGCACGCTGGGTGCCAGCGGGCCGTGGCTGGTGGCCACCAGCTTCGCGCTCTATTCGAGCCAGTGGCTGGCGGTGATCGGATTCCTGCCGGTGATCTATGCCGGCGCCGGCGTGGGCGCCGCGGCGACCGCGGCGCTGACCGCGCTGGCCGCCGCGGTGAACATGATCGGCAACCTCGGCGCGGGCCGGCTGCTTCAGCGCGGCGTGGAACCGCCGCGCTTGCTCGCGACCGGCTTCGTCGTGATGGCGCTGGCGGCTGCTGCCGCCTTCGCCGGCAGCGACGGCGCCGGCCTTCCGCCCACGCTGCGCTACCTGGCCGTGCTCACGTTCTCGATGACCGGCGGCATGGTGCCGGCCACGCTGTTCGCGGTGGCAATGCGGGTGGCGCCGGGCGAGGACACCGTCTCGTCCACGGTCGGCTGGATGCAGCAGTGGTCGGCCTTCGGCCAGTTCGCCGGCCCGCCGATCGCCGCCTGGCTGGCCGCGCGCGCCGGCGGCTGGCACTGGACCGGCTGGGCCACCGGCACCGCCTCGCTGCTCGGCGTGCTGCTGGCCGCGCAGCTGGCGCGGCGTCTGCGAGGCTGATCAGGCCTCGATGTCCTCGCCGGCCTGCTGCAGCCGCCACATCTCGGCGTAGCGGCCGTCCAGGGCCAGCAGTTCGGCGTGCGTGCCGCGCTCGACGATGCGGCCATGCTCCATCACCAGGATCTGGTGCGCATCGGCCACGGTCGAGAGGCGATGCGCGATCACCAGCGCCGTCTTGTTGCGTGCCGCGCTCTTGAGCTCCTCCTGGATGGCGCGCTCATTGGCGGAATCCAGCGCCGAGGTGGCCTCGTCGAAGATCAGCACCGGCGGGTTCTTCAGCAGCGTGCGCGCGATCGCCACGCGCTGCTTCTCGCCGCCGGAGAGCTTCAGCCCCCGCTCGCCGACCATCGTGTCGTAGCCCTTGGGCGTCGAGGTGATGAAGGCGTGGATGTGCGCCGCACGCGCGGCCTCTTCCACCTCGGCGCGGCTGGCGCCCGGGCGGCCGTAGGCGATGTTGTATTCCACCGTGTCGTTGAACAGCACCGTGTCCTGCGGCACGATGCCGATCGCCTGGCGCAGGCTCTTCTGCGTCACCGAACGAATGTCCTGGCCGTCGATGCTGATGCGGCCCTCGCCGACGTCGTAGAAGCGGAACATCAGCCGCGCCAGCGTGCTCTTGCCGGAACCGGAAGGACCGACCACCGCCACCGTCTTGCCCGCGGGGATCTCGAAGCTCACGCCGTGCAGGATCTCGCGGTCGCGGTCGTAGCCGAAGCGCACGTTCTCGAAGCGCACCGTGCCGCCGTGCGTCTGCAGCGGCTGCGCGCCCGGCACGTCGGCCACCTCGCGGTGTTGCCCGAGCAGCGCGAACATCTTCTCCATGTCGATGGTCGACTGCTTGATCTCGCGGTAGATCACGCCGAGGAAGTTCAGCGGGATGTACAGCTGGATCATCAGCGCGTTGACCAGCACCAGGTCGCCCAGCGTCATCGAGCCGTCGACCACCCCGACGGTGGCCCGCCAGACCAGCAGCACGACCGTCGCCGAGATGATCAGGCTCTGGCCGAGGTTGAGCAGCGACAGCGAGGTCTGCGACTTCACCGAGGCCTTCTCCAGGCGCTGCAGGTTCTCGTCGTAGCGCGCCTGCTCGAAGCCCTCGTTGGAGAAATACTTCACCGTCTCGTAGTTGATGAGCGCGTCGACCGCCTTGGTGTTGGCCTTGCTGTCCTGCTCGTTCATGGCGCGGCGGAAGTGCGTGCGCCATTCGGTCACGGTGACGGTGAAGAGGATGTAGGCGGCCAGCGCCGACAGCGTGATGGCAGCGAACCAGCCGTCGAACTTGGCCGACAGCAGTGAGATGACCAGCACCATCTCCACCAGCGTGGGCAGGATGTTGTAGATGGTGTAATTCAGCAGCGCATGGATGGCACGCGAGCCGCGCTCGATGTCGCGCGAGACGCCGCCGGTCTGGCGCTCGAGGTGGAAGCGCAGGCTCAAGCTGAGCAGGTGGTCGAAGGTCTCCAGCGACACGCGTCGCGCGATGCGCGCCGCCACCGGGTAGAAGAGGAACTCGCGCAGTTCGGTGAACAGCGTGACCGACACGCGCAGAGCGCCGTAGGCGAGCAGCAGCGCCGCCGGCACCACCAGAGCGTGGTGCGGATCGCCGGGCTTCAGGTCGAGCGCATCGACGATCTGCTTGAGCACCAGCGGCACGCCGACATTGGCCAGCTTGGCGGCCACCAGGAAACCCAGCGCCACACCCACCCGCCAGCGCCATTGCCAGACGTAGGGTGCGAGCTTCTTCAGGGCCCGCCAGTCGGAGCGCGGCGCCGAGGGGGATTCAGCCTGGGCGGTCGGGGCGGGCAGGCTGTGGCGGCGCATGAAGGTGTGACGGGAGAGTCGGGCGTGGAAGAATGCGGCGACAGCCACCGCAGGTGCAGGATCATGCCCGAGACTTCAAGCCCCTCCCCCGGCCTTCCGAGCGCCGATCCGCAGCATCTCTCGCCGGTGACGCTGCCGGGCGACCGCCAGCTGGTGCTGCGCGTGATGCCGATGCCGGCCGATGCCAACGGCAACGGCGACATCTTCGGCGGCTGGATCATGGCCCAGGTCGATCTGGCCGGCGCCGTGCTGCCGGCGCGCATCGCCAAGGGGCGCATCGCCACCGTAGCGGTCAACCAGTTCATCTTCAAGCAGCCGGTGTCGGTGGGCGACCTGCTCAGCTTCTACGCCAAGGTGGAGCGCATCGGCACCACCTCGATCACCGTGCACGTGGAGGTCTACGCCGAGCGCAACCCGGCCAACCTGCAGGTGGTGAAGGTGACCGAGGCCAACCTCACCTACGTGGCGATCGACATGCAAGGGCAGCCGCGCAAGTTGCCCAAGGAATAGTGCCCTCCAGTCGCTACGCTCTTGCCCCCGAGGGGCGCCGTCCGGCTTGGGACGGCCCGACGCCGGACACCTCCGCTACTTCGTCTTGCGCGGCGGCAGCCCGGTGTGCTGGGTCAGCACCCGGCCCTTGGTGACCGGCGACGTGCGTGCACCGCTGGACGTGGAGTTCTTGCGTCGTGCGCTCTGGTAGCTGCCGTCGGTGGCCGGCTGGAAGGTGGGCACCAGGTGGTGCTTGCCGTTGCCGATCAGGTCGGCGCGGCCCATGGCCTTGAGCGCGTCGCGCAGCAGCGGCCAGTTGTTGGGGTCGTGGTAGCGCAGGAAGGCCTTGTGCAGGCGGCGCCGCTTATCGCCGCGAACGATGTCGACGCGCTCGGCGCGCGTCTCGTCGCGGCTGATGCCCTTCAGCGGGTTCATGCCCGAGTGGTACATCGCCGTGGCCGTGGCCATCGGGCTCGGGTAGAAGGTCTGCACCTGGTCGGCGCGGAATCCGTTCCGCTTGAGCCACAGCGCGAGGTTCATCATGTCCTCGTCGCGCGTGCCGGGGTGGGCGGCGATGAAGTACGGAATCAGGAACTGCTTCTTGCCCGCCTCGGCGCTGTATTTCTCGAACATCTGCTTGAAGCGGTCGTAGCTGCCGATGCCCGGCTTCATCATCTTCGACAGCGGCCCTTCCT
>NZ_JBFXIO010000280.1:0-7052 GCF_050175855.1 Piscinibacter sp. | reverse complement strand
ACCTTGCTGCGCTGCGCCGAGGTCACCGCCAGTGCGCGCACCTTGCCCGACTGCACGTGCGGCAGCGCGACGGTGGCGGTCTCGAAGCTCATCGGGATCTGGCCGCCGATCACGTCCTGCACCGCGGGCGCGCTGCCCTTGTAGGGCACGTGCGTCAGCGGCGCGCCGGCCAGCTGCTTGAACATCTCGCCCGACATGTGCTGTGAGCTGCCCTGGCCGGCCGACGCGAAGGGCAGCGGCTCCTTCTTTGCCGCGGCGACGATGTCGGCCACGCTCTTGTACGGCTGCGAGGCGCCGACCAGCAGCACGTTGGAGATGCTGCCCAGCAGGATCACCGGCGCGAAGTCCTTGCCGGCGTCGTAGGGCATCTTCGCCTGCAGCGCCGGGTTGATCGCATGGCTGGCGATGGTGCCGAGCAGGAAGGTGTAGCCGTCGGGGGCCGACTTGGCCACCGCGTCGGCGCCGATCACGCCGCCGGCGCCGGCCTTGTTCTCGACCACCACCGTCTGCTTCAGCGAGGCCTGCAGCTTCTCGCCCAGGGTGCGGGCGAGGATGTCGCTGGTGCCGCCGGCCGCGAAGGGCACGACGATGCGGATCGGCTGCCGGGTCGGCCACTCCTGTGCGCTTGCGATGGCGGGCAGCAACGAGGCCAGGGCAGCGGTCGAGGCCAGGCGGGAGAAGGTGCGGCGGGTGCAGGGCATCGGTGTCTCCGGGAGATGTGGACGGCGGCGCGGCCTGCTAGAGTGCGCCGGAAGGCTTGTGATCAGACGTCAGTTGTCGTACAACTGTGTCCATTCTTGGATCCGACAGGGTCGATGTCAAGGCGTCGCCCCGAGGGTTTGCCCGGAGAACTCGTGCTGACTGATTCCGCCACCGCGCGCCGGCCGCGCACGCTCGCCCTCGGCGTCGTCGAGGCGCTGTCCGACCGCATCCGCGACGGCCGGCTCGCCCCCGGCACCAAGCTGCCGACCGAGGCCGAGGTGATGGCCGAGTTCGGCGTCAGCCGTACCGTGGTGCGCGAAGCCCTGTCCAAGCTGCAGGCCGGCGGCCTGGTCGAGACGCGCCACGGCGTCGGCACCTTCGTGGTCGGCCCGGGCGATGCCTCGGCCTTCCGCATCGAGCCGCAGCAGCTGGCCACGCTGCGCGACGTGATCGCCGTGCTCGAGCTGCGCATCGGCGTGGAGACCGAGGCGGCCGGCCTGGCCGCGCAGCGCCGCAGCGAGGCCAACCTGTCGGCGATGCGCCGCGCCATCGCCGAGTTCGCGCAGGCGGTGGAGGAGGGGCGCGACGCCGTGGCGGCCGACTTCCAACTGCACACCGAGATCGCGCGGGCCACGCAGAACGAGCATTTCGCCGGGCTGATGGCCACGCTCGGCGCGCGCATCATCCCGCGCGCCCGGCTCGACCCGGCCGAGGCCGTCGACCCGCAGCGCCAGGCCTACCTGCGGCGGGTGAATGCCGAGCACGAAAGCATCGTCGACGCCATCGCCGCGCAGGACGTCGAGGCGGCACGCGCCGCGATGCGCACGCACCTGGCCAACAGCCGCGAGCGGCGTCGCCGGGCGGTGGCGGATCCGCAGTAACCCTGAGAGCGATCGCCTTGAAGTTGTGCGAGCCAAGTTGTACGATGACTGACAACTAAGCGCATCCCTTTCACCTTTCATCCACCCACGCCGCTGCCCGCCATGAAGTCACTGTTCACCGCTGCTGCCCTCGCGTTCGCCCTCGCCATGGGTCTGGTCACCCCGGCCCAGGCCTGGCCCGACAAGACCGTCACCCTGGTCGTGCCGTTCCCGCCGGGAGGCTCGACCGATTCCCTGGCGCGCACGCTGGGCGCGAAGATGCAGGAGAAGCTCGCCCAGACCGTGGTCGTCGAGAACAAGGCCGGCGCCACCGGCACGATCGGCGCCGCGCAGGTCAAGCGCGCCGCGCCCGACGGCTACACCGTGCTGGTGTCTTCCCTCGGTCCCTTCGTGATCGCGCCGCATCTCATCAAGAACGTGCCCTACGACGCGGGCAAGGACTTCGACCTGATCACCGTGGCCGTGCAGGCGCCCAACGTGCTGGTGGTGCCCGCGGCCTCGCCCTACAAGAGCGTGGCCGACGTGATCGCCGCGGCCAAGAAGACGCCGGACAAGCTGACGTTCGCCTCCTCGGGCAACGGCTCGTCGGACCACCTCACTGCCGAACTGTTCTGGCTGCAGACCGGCACCACCGGCGTGCACGTGCCCTACAAGGGCGGCGCACCGGCGATCAGCGACCTGCTCGGTGGCCAGGTGGAAGCCTCGTTCCAGAACATCAACGCGATCGTGCAGCACGTCAACGCCGGAAAGTTGCGTGCGCTGGCCGTCACGGGCGCGAAGCGCTCGACGCTGATGCCCACCGTGCCGACGCTGGCCGAGGCGGGCGTGAAGGATGCCGATGTCTACTCCTGGCAGGGCGTGGCGGCGCCGAAGGGGCTGCCCGCCGACGTGAAGGCGAAGCTGCATGCGGCGCTGGTCGCGGCGCTGAACGACCCTGCCGTCAAGCCGAAGCTCCTCGAAGTCGGCTTCGAGATCGTCGGCAACACGCCCGAGCAGTTCGCCACCTTCCAGGCTGCGGAGTCGGCGCGCTGGAAGCAGTTGATCGAATCCCGCAAGATCAGCGCCGACTGAGCATGAACACGCCCGTCATCCGCTCGCTGCAGGCGATCCCGGTCGCCGCCCGCGACAGCATGCTGCTCAACCTGAGCGGCGCGCACGGCCCCTTCTTCACGCGCAACCTGCTGATCCTCACCGACAGCGCCGGCCGAACCGGCGTCGGCGAGGTGCCCGGCGGCGAGAAGATCCGCCAGACGTTGGAGGATGCGAGCGAGCTCGTCGTCGGCCAGCCGGTCGCTGCCGTGCAGGCGGTGATGCAGCGCATGCAGCAGGCCTTCGCCGACCGCGACGCCGGCGGCCGTGGCCTGCAGACGTTCGACCTGCGCACCACCATCCACGCCGTCACCGCCGTCGAGTCGGCCATGCTCGACCTGCTCGGCCAGCACCTCGAACTGCCAGTGGCGGCGCTGCTCGGCGAAGGCCAGCAGCGCGAGTCGGTGGAGATGCTCGGCTACCTCTTCTTCGTCGGCGACGGACGCCGCACCGATCTTCCCTATGCCAGCGAGCCCGGTGCCGACAATGCCTGGTTCCGCCTGCGACACGAGGCGGCGATGACACCCGAGGCGATCGTCCGCCTGGCCGAGGCGGCACGCGAGCGCTACGGCTTCAACGACTTCAAGCTCAAGGGCGGCGTGCTCGTCGGCGACGCGGAAGTCGACGCCGTGATCGCGCTGCACGAGCGCTTTCCGCAGGCGCGCGTCACGCTCGACCCGAACGGCGGCTGGCTGCTGAAGGACGCGATCCGTCTCGGCCAGCGCATGCGCGGCGTGGTGGCCTATGCCGAAGACCCCTGCGGCGCCGAGCAGGGCTTCAGCGGCCGCGAGGTGATGGCCGAGTTCCGCCGCGCCACCGGGCTGCCCACCGCCACCAACATGGTGGCCACCGACTGGCGCCAGCTGGCCCATGCGCTGGCGCTTCAGTCGGTCGACATCCCGCTGGCCGACCCGCATTTCTGGACGATGGCCGGCTCGGTGCGCGTGGCGCAGACCTGTCGCGACTGGGGCCTGACCTGGGGCTCGCACTCGAACAATCACTTCGACGTCTCGCTGGCGATGTTCACCCACGTCGGCGCCGCTGCGCCCGGCAAGGTCACCGCGATCGACACGCACTGGATCTGGCAGGACGGCCAGCGCCTGACGAAGGAGCCGCTGCGCATCGAAGGCGGCCACGTCCAGGTGCCGAGGAAGCCCGGCCTCGGCATCGAGCTCGACATGGCCGAGGTGGCCAAGGCCCACGAGCTCTACCGGCAGCACGGACTGGGAGCCCGCGACGACGCGGTGGCCATGCAGTACCTGATCCCGAACTGGACCTTCGATCCCAAGCGGCCGTGCATGGTCCGCTGAGTTCACCGACCCCCCTCAGGAGACCCGATGAAGAAGCTGCTCGTCGCCGCGCTGGCGACCTTCGCCCTGCACACCTCGGCCCAGGAATGGCCCAGCAAGCCGGTCCGCATCGTCGTGCCCTATCCGCCGGGCGGCTCGTCGGACATCATCGCGCGTGCCATCTCGCAGCCGCTGTCCGAGGCGCTGAAGCAGACGGTGATCGTCGAGAACAAGCCGGGCGCCAACGGCAACACCGGCACCGACTTCGTGGCCAAGAGCAACGACGGTCACACGCTGCTGCTGTGCGACACCGGCGCGCTGGCCATCACGCCCTCGGTCTACAAGCAGCTGCCCTTCGACCCGAGCAAGGACCTGCGCGGCGTGACCATGCTCGCCTATTCGCCGCACCTGCTGGTGGTGCACCCGTCGGTGAAGGCGAACAACCTGCAGGAACTGGTGGCGCTGTCGCAGAAGGACTCGCTCAACTTCGCCGTCACCGCCATCGGCAGCGCGCCGCACCTGGCCGGCGTCGCCGTGGAGAAGGCGACGAAGGCGCAATGGACCTACATCCCCTACAAGGGCGGCTCTCAGGCCATCGGCGATACGGTGGCCGGCCAGACCCAGGTGCTGATGAACGGCATGCTGGCCACGCTGCCGCACGTGCAGTCGGGCAAGCTCAAGGTGCTGGGCGTGTCCAAGGCCACGCGCGTGCCGCTGCTGGCCAACGTGCCGACCATCGCCGAACAGGGCGTCAAGGGCTTCGAGTCGGGAACCTGGCAGGGCGTGCTGGTGCCCGCCGCCATGCCGCCGGCGGTGGTGAGCCGGCTGGCCGCGGAACTCACGCGCATCATCCGCTCGCCCGAAGTGCGCGAGCGCCTCGTGTCGCAGGGCGCCGAGGTCTACACGATGACGCCATCGGAGTTCGCCGGCTTCTTCGAGAGGGAGCGCAAGCACTGGGCCGGCGTCGTCGCGCAAGGTGGCGTGAAAATCGATTGATGAACAAGCACCGCATCCTGCAGGCCGGCCGCCTGCTGCCCTCGCTCGAGGCGCGGCTGGCCGCCGAGTTCGAGACCACGCTGCTCGCCGAGCAGCCCGACCCGGCGTCCTTTCTGGCGGCACACGGGGACGAGTTCGAGGGCTTCGTCACCTCGGCCGGCGTGGGCTACACGGCCGACACGCTGGCCAGGCTCTCAAACCTGCGGGTGATCTCCAGCTTCGGCGTCGGCCTGGACAAGCTCGACCTCGCCGCCGCGAAGGCGCGCGGCATCGCGGTGGGCTACACGCCTGACGTGCTCAACGACTGCGTGGCCGACCTCGCCATGGCGCTGATGCTCGTCGTCGGACGGCGCGTCAGCGAGGCCGACCGCTTCGTGCGCCGCGGCGGCTGGACCACGCCGGGCGCGAAGAGCTTCCCGCTGGCGCGCAAGGTCAGCGGCGCGAGGCTGGGCATCGTGGGTCTCGGTCGCATTGGCCAGACCATCGCGAAGCGCGCCACCGGCTTCGACATGGACATCCGCTACCACAGCCGCCGGCCGGTGGAAGGCGTGGCGTGGTGGCACGAGCCTTCGCTGACCGAGCTGGCGCGCTGGTGCGACTACCTCGTGGTCATCACCGCCGGCGGTGCGGGTACGCGCCACCTCGTCGGTGCCGAGGTGCTGGAGGCTCTCGGCCCGCGCGGCTTCCTGATCAACGTGGCACGCGGCTCGGTGATCGACGAGGCGGCGCTGGTGCGTGCCCTCGTCGACAGGCGCATCGCCGGCGCCGGGCTCGACGTGTTCGAGAACGAGCCGGACGTGCCCCGCGCGCTCTTCGAGCTCGACAACGTGGTGCTGCTGCCGCACATCGCCAGCGGCACCGAGGAGACGCGCCAGGCCATGGCCGACCGCGTGTTCGACAACCTGCAAGGCTTCCTGCGCGACGGCCGCATGGTCTCGCCCGCCCCGCTTCCCTGAAGGACCCCCGATGAGAGAGAACCGATTGCGCACCCTGTGGGCGAACGACCAGGCCGCGGTGAACGGCTGGCTGGCCATCGCCAACAGCTTCTCGGCCGAGACCATGGCCCACCAGGGCTGGGACACGCTGACCATCGACCTGCAGCACGGCGTGGTCGACTACCAGGCCATGGTCGGCATGCTGCAGGCCATCTCCACCACCGCCACCGTGCCCATCGTGCGCGTGCCCTGGCTGGAGCCGGGCATCTTGATGAAGACGCTGGACGCCGGCGCCTATGGCGTGATCTGCCCGATGGTCAACACCCGCGAGGAAGCGCAGCGCTTCGTGGCCTACACGAGTTATGCGCCCCAGGGCACGCGGAGCTTCGGGCCGGTGCGTGCGTTGCTGTACGGCGGGGCGGACTACCCGGCGAAGGCGAACGAGACGATCGTCAGGTTCGCCATGATCGAAACCGCCCAGGCGCTGGACAACCTCGACGCCATCCTGTCGGTCGAGGGGCTGGACGCGATCTACATCGGCCCCTCGGACCTGTCGCTGGCGCTGGGCTGCAAGCCGACCTTCGACGACGTGGACGCCCCGGTGGCCCAGGCCATCGACCACATCCTGGCGCGTGCGCAGGCGCATGGCGTGAAGGCGGGCATCCACAACGGCCGGCCCGACGTGGCCCGTGCGCGCATCGCCAAGGGCTTCCGCTTCGTCACGGTGGGCTCCGACGCGCGTCTGCTGGCCTCGGGTAGTCAACAACTGCTGGCCGAGATGCGCCAGCGCTGAGCGGGAACAGACGACATGAAGATCGGATTCATCGGCCTGGGCATCATGGGCGCGCCGATGGCGGGCCACCTGCGCGCCGCCGGCCACGAGCTGTTCGTCAACACGCGCAGCAAGGTGCCGCAGGTGCTGATCGAGGCAGGAGCCGTCGCCTGCGGCGCGCCGAAGGAGGTCGCCGAGCGTGCCGACGTGATCATCACGATGGTGCCGGACACGCCGGACGTGGAGCGGGTGCTGTTTGCCGACAACGGGGTGGCGGCCGGGCTCAGCAAGGGCAAGGTGGTGGTGGACATGAGCTCGATCTCGCCGATCGAGACCAAGGCGTTTGCCAAGCGCATCAACGAACTGGGCTGCGACTACCTGGATGCGC
>NZ_JBFXIO010000279.1:0-7060 GCF_050175855.1 Piscinibacter sp. | reverse complement strand
GGCCACCATACCCGTTTACAAAGCGAACAGGAAAGTCAATGAAATCAACGGTCTACCCAGACCACCCCCGCGCCAGTGCTAGCTTTGCGTACCGTCACTTATTGCACTGAAAACGAGGAGACCCCCAGACCGGCCCTGGCTGCGGCGCCTGGGTGCGGCTGCGCTGGTCGTGTCGAGTCTCGTCGGCGCTGCCAGCGTGGCCTGGGACCGCGACCGCATGACGCAGGCCGCGCAGCGCACCGGGCCGCGCGCGCTGGCGGCGGTGAAGGCCCTGCAGCCGCTCCTGGCGGAGGGCGCTTTCGGGGACGAGGTGGCGCTGCTCGCCAAGGTCAACGAGTTCTTCAACCGCCGGGTGGTCTTCACCGACGATCGCATCGCCTTCGGCCAGGACGACCACTGGGCCAGCCCGCTGGAGATGCTCGAGAAGGGCATGGGCGACTGCGAGGACTACGCGATCGCCAAGTACTTCAGCCTGCTGGCCGCGGGCGTGCCGGTGGCGAAGCTGCGGCTGGTCTACGTGAGGGCGGCGATCGGCGGGCCCGGCGGCGTGAGCCAGGCGCACATGGTGCTCGCCTGGTACGCGCAGCCCGGCGCCGAACCGCTGATCCTCGACAACCTCATCGGCGAGGTGCGCCCCGCGTCGCGACGGCCCGACCTCACGCCGGTCTTCAGCTTCAACAGCGAGGGCCTGTGGCAAGGCACTGCGGGCGCGCCGGCCGGCGATCCGGTGAGCCGGCTGTCGCGTTGGCGCGAAATCATTGCGAAGGCGAGTTCGGAGGGGTTCCAATGACGCCAGGGAGATTCTCATGTCGTTGATCGGCCAGATCTGGCTCAAGCTGTTCGTCGTGATCGTGCTGGCCTTCGTCGGCGGCGTAGCCGTTCACACCGACTCGATGCGCGACACCCTGCAGTCGCAACTGCGACTGAAGAACGCCGACAACGCCAGCGCCATGGCGCTGGTGCTGTCGCAGCAGAAGGGTGACCGGGCGCTGATGGACCTGGCCCTGTCGGCGCAGTTCGATACCGGCTACTACCGGCGCATCCGCCTGGTCGGCAGCGACGGCGCCGTGCTGTTCGCCCGAGAGGCGCAGCCGCGGCCGCTGGACGCGCCGCGCTGGTTCGAACGGCTGCTGCCGATCGAGTCGCCGGCTGGCGTGGCGCAGGTGTCCGACGGCTGGCGGGCCATCGGCCGTGTCGAGGTCGAGAGCCACGACAGCTTCGCGCACGACGAGCTCTGGCACGCCGTGCAGCGCGCCGGTTCGGCCATGCTGGTGCTGGGCCTGCTGGCCGCGCTGGCTGGCGCACTGTTCGTCGGGCGTATCCGCCGGCCGCTGGAGCGGGCCGTGGAGCAGGCTCGCTCGCTCGAGCGTGGCGAGTACGTCACCGTCGACGAGCCCGGCACGCCCGAATTGCGCCGGCTGGTGCGCGCGATGAACTCGATGGTGGCGCGACTCAAGCAGGTGTTCGAAGGTCAGGCCAGGCAGGTCGAAACCCTGCGCCGGCAGGCCAACTGCGACGCGCTGACCGGCCTGTCCAACCGCGCCCACTTCCTCGGCCAGCTCGACGCGATGCTGCACCGCGAAGACGGCAGCGCCGAGGGCGGCTTGGTGCTGCTGCGCATCCTCGACCTCGCCGAGCTCAACCGCAGCATCGGTCACGCCAGCGCCGATCGCCTGATCGAGACCGTGGCGCAGGCCCTGCAGGCCTACACCGCGCGCGTCGACGGCTGCTTCGTCGGCCGGCTCAACGGCTCGGACTTCGCGATGTGCCTGCCCGCCGGCGGTGTGGCCGAGGAGACGGCACGGGCCGTCTCCGCCGCGCTGCAGGCGGTGCTGCCGGCATTCGGCCGGCAGGCCGCGGTGGCGGCCGGTGCCGTCGAGGCCGCGCGTGGCATGCCGCTGGCGGAGCTGATGGCGCAGGCCGACATGGCGCTGGCGCGTGCCGAAGCGCAGGGGCCGTTCGCGGTGGCCAGCGCGGGCGAGCCCGGCCAGGCCCTGGCCCGCATGGGCGAAGGCGGCTGGCGGCGCCGGCTGCACGAGGCGCTGGGCGCCGGCCGGGTGGCGCTGGTGGAGTACCCGGTGCGCGGCGAGGGCGGGCAACTGGTGCACCTGGAGTGCCCGCTGCGCGTGCAGATCGAGCCCGAAGGGCCGCAGGAGCCGGCCGCGCGCTGGCTGCCGCTGGCCGCACGGGCCCGCCTGACCGCGGCGCTCGACGAACGGGCGCTGTCGCTGGCACTTGGCGCGATCGCGCTGGACGGCCAGCCTCGGGCCATCAACCTCGCCATTGGCTCGCTGTCGGACAGTGGTTTCGCGGCGCGGCTGCGGGCTCAGCTCATGCAGGCACCGCGCGCTGCGCGCCAGGTGTGGCTGGAGGTGCCCGAGGCCGCCGCGGCCGACCACTTCGAGCTCGTGCGCGAACTGGGCCGGCAACTGCGGCCCACCGGGGCGCGGCTCGGCCTCGAGCATGCCGGCGAGCGCCTCGGCCGCATCGAGCGCCTGTTCGAGCTGGGGCTGGACTACGTGAAGCTCGACGGCTCGATCACCCGCGACGTCGGTCGCGATACCCACCGTGCCGGCTTCGCCGCCGGGCTGGTGACGATGCTGCACAGCCTGTCGGTGCAGGTGATCGCCGAAGGCGTGGCCGCGCAGGCCGACGCCGACGCCCTGTGGCAGTGCGGCGTCGACGCCCAGACCGGGCCCTGGGTGAGCGCCAGCGGGGGCTGAGACCGCGGTGCCCGGGCGCGCCGCGGCATCTCAGCCGTCGACCACCAGCTTCGACTTGTTGAGCAGGTCCTGGATGATCTGCTGGTCGCTGCTGAACCCGCCGCTGAACAGGTTCACGTTCTGCAGCACGATCGTCTGGTCGGTGGCCGTGCCGTAGTTGCTGCCGCTGAAGGCGCCCGTCGAGCTGATCTGGATCGTCGTCGAGGTGCCGTCGGTGCTGAAGTGGATGAAGTTGGCCAGGTTGCCCAGGTTCTCGCCGCTCAGCAGATCGCGCAGATCGAGGACGTCGCCGCCCGTGGCCGGTGTGGCCACGTTGAAGTCGGTGATCGTGTCCACTGCCGGCACGGCGGTCGTGCCCCGGTCGGCCAACGCCCACGCGAACACGTCTGCACCGGTGCCGCCCGTGAGCGTGTCGTTGCCGGCGCCGCCCTGGATGCGATCGGCACCTGCGCCGCCACTGACGATGTCCGAGCCGGCGCCGCCATAGAGCATGTCGTTGCCATTGCCTCCGTCGATCGTGTCATTGCCGTCGCCGCCGTAGACGAGGTCGTTGCCGTCTCCGGCATTGATCGTGTCGTTGCCGGCGAAGCCCTGCAAAGAGTCGTTCGCCGCCGTGCCGCTGATCGTGTCCGCGTTCTGCGTGCCGGCCTGGTTGGCCGTCGTCGACGAGATCGTGACGGCGATCGACTGAGTGCTGGTGGCCGTGCTGCCGTTGCTCGCCTCGGTCGAAGTCACGCTGACGTTGAGATCGAAGCTGCCCGTGAAGCCGGATGCCGGCAGCAGCTTCAGGCCGGCCAGCTGTGCCGCGGTGACGCTCCAGCTGCCGCCGCCGAGGCTGGTGCCCGCGGACAACGCGAAGCCGCTGGGCACGCCGGAGATGGTGATCGCGCTCAGCGACTCCGATCCGTCGCGGTCCGACAGGCCCGCGCTGATCGCCAGATCGATGGGCTGCCCGTAGACCGTGCCGCCGACGGAGACCGTCGGTGCAGAGACCGTCATCGACGAGTCCTTGCCGCCGTCGCCGCCGTTGAGTACCAGCCAGGAGAACTGGTACTCGCCCGCGGTGGTCGCGGTGAAGTTGTAGGTGCCGGTGGCGTCGGCGGCGGCGCCATTGGTGTTGCGGCCGGTCTGTTCCGACGACGTGAGCTGCACGAGTTGCTTCACACCGTTGGGATCGGTGACGACGAGCACGATGAGATCGTTGTAGCCGCCGTTGATCTCGCTCGTGGTGTCCTCGCCGTTGAAGAACTGCCAGTTGAACGAGGCGACGTTGCCTGCACCGAGCTCGAGCGTGTAGTTCGAGCTCTTGCCATCAATCACGTTCACATTGCCCGGATCATTGGTCGTGCTGCCTGCTGGCGGCGCGAAGCCATCGAGTGCCCCGCTGGCCAGGCCCAGCGTGCTCTCGAGGGTGGCCTGCGTGATGCCGGGTTCGGTGCTGGCCGTGCTGGCGCCCTGCACGATGGTGTTGATCTGCGTCGGCGCGACCAAGGTCGGCGCATCCGCGACCGCAGCCACGTTCAGCGTGACCGTCGCGGTCGAGCTGCCGCCCTGGCCGTCGGAGATCGTGTAGGTGAAGGAGGCCGGGCCGCTGTAGTTGGCGGTGGGCGTGAAGACGACATTGCCGCCCACCAGGGCCACCGCGCCGTTGACCGGGCTCTGCACGCTGGTGATGGTCAGCGTCGTGCCATTGTCGACGTCGGTATCGTTGGCCAGCAGCACGCCCGGGACGATGGTCAGCGCCGTGTCTTCGGTCGCCGGGCCCGTGTTGGCGTTGGCCACCGGTGCGTCGTTGGTGCCGGTGACGGTGATGACGAGATTGGCGGTGGACGTGGCACCGGCGCTGTCGGTAACGGTGTACGGCACCGTGATGATCTGCTGCTGGCCGACCCCGAGCGACTGATAGGCCGCGACGGCCGGGTTGAAGCTGTAGGTGCCGTTGGCGTTGAAGGTCAGGCCGGCCGGTGCGGCGCCGTTGAGGGCGAAGGTCAGCGTGTCGCCGTTGTCGATGTCGGTGGCGGTGACGGCGCCGGTGACCACGGCGGCGTCCTCCGCGACACTGAAGCCGGCCGCCTGGGCCACAGGGCCGTCGTTGGAGCCGTTGATGGTGACGGTGACGGTGGAGGTGGTGCCGTCCACCGAGCGCACCGTGAAGGTGTCGGTGAGGCTCTGGCCGGCGCCTAGCGCCTGGATGGCGGGGTTGGCGTTGGAGGCGTTGTAGGTCCACGCGCCGCTGGCCGCGAGCGTGAAGATGCCGTAGGTGCCGGGCGTGGCCACCTGGGGCTGGAAGCCGGCCTGGCCGGTGTCGATGTCCGTGACGGTCAGCGTGCCGCTGGTGCCGAGGTTGCCTCCGGTGACAGCGACGTCCTCGGTGACGGCGCCCGTGCCCGCCGAGATCACCGCTGCGTCGTCGGTGCCGTTGACAGTGATCGTGATGGTGCGCGTGGTGCCATCGACGGTGGTGACGGTGAAGGTCTCCGTCGGTGCCGCGCCCGAGGGCAGGGCCTGGACGTTGGCAGCGGCGTTGGCGAGCGTGTAGGTCCACACGCCTGCTGCCGTGATGCTGAAGCTGCCGTAGGTTCCGGGCGTGCCGGTCTGCGCCTGGAAGCCGGACTGGCCGGCATCGGCGTCGGTGATCACCAGCGTGCCGGTGCTCGACAGCGTGGTGTCCTCCTGCACGCTGCCGGCGAGCGGGCCGGTGATCGTCGGCGCATCGTCGGTACCGGTGATCGTGAAGGTGAGCGTGGTCGTCGACGTGGCGCCGGCGTTGTCGCGCACCGTGTAGCTGAAGGTCTCGGTGACCACCTGGCCACCTGCCAGTGCCTCGGCGGCGCTCTGACTGGCCGCGTAGCTGTACGAGCCGTCGGCATTGAGCGTGAGCGTGCCGTAGGTGCCGGCCAGCGCGCTGCCGACCGTGCCGCCGGTGGCCCCGAACGACACGGCCGAGACGGTGCGCGCATCGCCCGTGTCGATGTCGGTGTCGTTCGACAGCACGCCGGTGGCGGCCGTGGCCGTGATCGTGGCGTTCTCGTTCACCGAGCCGGTGTCGACCACGGCCACCGGCGCGTCGTTCGTGCCGGTGACGGTGATGACGAGGTTGGCGCCGGAGCTGGCGCCGGCGTTGTCGGTCACCGTGTAGGGCACCGTGATGACGGTGGACTGGCCGGCACCGAGCGACTGGTAGGCCGCGACGGCGGGGTCGAAGCTGTAGGTGCCGTTGGCGTTGAAGCTCAGGCCAGACGGTGCGGGGCCATTCAGGGCGAAGATGAGCGTGGCGCCGGCGTCGACGTCGGTGGCGGTCACGGCGCCGCTGACCACGGCGGCGTCTTCGGCAACGGTGAAGGCTTCGGGCTGGGCGATGGGCGCGTCGTTGGCCGGCGTGACGTCGATCGTGAGCTGGTTCGGCGCGGCGTCGAAGTCGATGCCGTCGCTGACGGAGAAGCTGAAGCTCGCATAGCCGCTGCCGTTCGCATCGGTGGCCGGCACGAAGCTCAGATTGGCCAGGTCGGCCGCGGCAATCGACTGCCCCGCCACCACGGCGACGCCGCCGAGCAGCAGCTGGCCGGCGGCCGGCAGGCTGTCGATGCGCACCGCGGCGAGCGGCTGGCCATTCGTGTCGGTGTAGCCGAAGTCGGAGGCCGCGAACTGGTAGGCAGTGTCCTCTGCCGTGCTCACCGTGCGGTCAGTGCCGGCCGGCGGCGTGTTGACGCTGTACAGCTGGCCGGCGGTGGCGGTGCTGCTGTTTCCGGCCGCGTCGGTGAGCGTGATGCTCGCGTCGACCCGCGTGTCTGGGTCCGCCGCCAGCGCGCTGCCGGGAACCGAGACGCTGAAGCTGCCGCCGGCGCCGACCGTGGCCTGGTAGGACTGGCCATTGACGGCCAGCACGACGATGTCGCCTGCGGCGGCATCACCGCCGGCAACACCACTGAGAACGACACTGCCTCCGGCTTCGGTGGCGCTCAACACGTTGTCGGCAGTAACGGGGTCGAGGGTCAGGGTGACCGTCGGCGCGGTCAGGTCGATCGCACCCGCATCGTTGGCGGTCGCGCTGTTACCGGCGGCATCGGTGGCCGTGGCCAGCACGGTGAAGTTGCCCTCGGCCAGCGCGGCCGGCACATCGACCGAGTAGGTGCCGCCAGCGGCGACGGTGGCGGTGAGGTTCTGAGCGATGCCATTGGCGTCGGTGACCACCAGGCTGACGGTCGAGCCGGCCGGCAGATTGGTCGTGCCGGTGATGGTGGGGGTCGAGTCGTTGGTCAGTGCGGGTGCATCAACCGTCACGCTGGGCGCGGTCAGGTCGATCGCGCCGGCATCGTTGGCGGTCGCACTGTTACCGG
>NZ_JBFXIO010000278.1:0-7098 GCF_050175855.1 Piscinibacter sp. | reverse complement strand
AGGCGCGTTCGCGCTTCCTCGCCGCGGCCGAGGCCGCCGGGCTCGACGTGGAGAGCCACGCCCACCCGCTGCTCGGCCGCGACGGCGAGGCGCTGGCGATGGATGTGGTGCACGAAGGTGCGCGCGATGCTCACGCGCTGCTGGTGCTGTCCAGCGGCTGTCACGGCGTCGAGGGCTTCTGCGGCTCGGGCGTGCAACAGGCGCTGCTGCACGACGAGGCCTGGCACCGCCTGCTGCGCGACAGCGGCGTGGCCGTGCTCTACCTGCACGCGCTGAACCCCTGGGGCTTCTCCTGGTGGCGGCGCACGACGCAGGAGAACGTCGACCTCAACCGCAACTTCCACGACTTCTCGCAGCCGCTGCCGGCCAACCCCGGCTACGACGAGATCGCCGCGCTGCTGGTGCCCCCGACCTGGCCGCCCGCGCCGGAGACCGCCGCGGCGCTGCAGCGCCAGATAGCTGCGCACGGCCTGCGCGCCTACCAGCAGGCGGTGACCAGCGGGCAGCACGACCATCCCGAAGGCCTCTTCTACGGCGGCCGCAACCCGACCTGGAGCAACGTGACGCTGCGCCATGTGCTGCAGGAACATGCGAAGCGCTGCAAGCGGCTGGGCTGGATCGATTTCCACACCGGCCTGGGCCCCAGCGGCGTGGGCGAGCGCATCTTCGCCTGCCGCGACGATGCGGCCGCGCTGGCCCGCGCCCGCGCCTGGTGGGGCGACGGCATCACTTCCATCTACGACGGCAGCTCGGCCTCGGCGATGCTGACCGGGCTGATGTGGATGACGGCCTACGAGGAATGCCCGCAGGCCGAGTACACCGGCATCGCGCTGGAGTACGGCACCGTACCGGTGACCGAGGTGCTCGACGCCCTGCGCGCCGACCAGTGGCTGGAGAACCACCCCGAGGCCGGGGCCGACCAGCGCGAGGCGATCAAGCGCCAGGTGCGCGACGCCTTCTACACCGACACCGACGCCTGGAAGGGGGCCGTGCTGGCGCAGGGCTTCGAGGCCGCGCGGCAGGCGGTCGCGGGCCTTGCCGCCCGCTGAGATTCAGAGCAGCCCGAAGCCGCGCAGCTCACGCGCGCACTGATCGGCGTCGACGAAGTGGATCGCCTGCCAGCCGGCGCGGCGGGCCGCCTCGACGTTGTGGACCACGTCGTCAATGAACAGCGTGCGTGCCGGCTCCAGGCCATGCGCATGCGCGCAGTGCGAGAAGATCTCCGCCTCCGGCTTGCACAGCCCGGCCCGCGCGGAGAAGACGCCGCCACGGAACAGCGCCAGGAACCCGTGAGTGGCTTCCAGGTGCCGCGCGTAGGGCTCGGGCATGTTCGACAGGAAGTACAGCGGCCGGCCGGCGGCGTGCAGCGCGTGCAGCAGCTCGACGGTGTCCGGGATCGGCGTCAGCTCGGCCGGCACCGCATCGATCACGCGCCGCGCCTCGTCGACCGCCAGGCCGGTGCGCGCCGCGATCCGCTCGGCCAGCGGCCCCGGCTCGACCGTGCCGCGGTCGAAGTCGCCCCAGTCGCCGCTGTAGCCCTGGAAGAAGTCGGCCACCCAGCGCCGCGCCGTGGCCTCGTCGTGCACGCGCTGCGGCAGGTGGCGCGCGAGCAGTGTGGGCGGGTGCCAGTTGAACAGCACACCGCCGAAGTCGAAGACGACGTTCACGCCCTCAGCCGCGCCAGCAGGCCGGCGGTGGAGGCATCGAGGCCCGCCGCATCGCCCGAGGCGAGCCGCGGCAGCAGATCGTTGCACAGGGCCTTGCCCAGCTCCACGCCCCACTGGTCGAAGCTGTTGAGGCCCCAGATCGCACCGCTGGTGAACACACGGTGCTCGTACATGGCGACCAGCGCGCCCAGCGAACGTGGTGTGAGCTGATCGAGCAGCAGCGTGGTGCTCGGCCGGTTGCCCGGGAAGGTACGGTGCTTCGCGATCGTGCCGGCGTCGAGTTCCTTCGAGGCCGTCGGCGCGCGCTCACCCAGGGCCTGCTCGGTGGTCTTGCCCAGCATCAGCGCCTGGCTCTGCGCCAGGCCGTTGGCCAGCAGCTTGGCATGCAGGTCGGCCAGCGCATGGGTCGGCCGCCTGACGAGGATGAACTCCACCGGAATCGGGTCGGTGCCCTGGTGCAGCATCTGGAAGTAGGCATGCTGGCCGTTGGTGCCAGGCTCGCCCCACACCACCGGGCTGGTGCCGAAGGGCAGCGGTTCACCGGCGAGGTCGACGCGCTTGCCGTTGCTCTCCATCTCCAGCTGCTGCAGGTAGGCGGGCAGGCGCCTCAGCCCCTGGTGGTACGGCGCCACGCTGCGGCTGGTGAAGCCATGGAAGTTGCGGTACCAGACGTCGAGCAGGCCGAGCAACGCCGGCAGGTTCTTCGCCAGCGGCGCTTCGGCGAAGTGGCGATCCATCGCGTGCGCGCCGGCCAGCAGGGCGCGGAAGTGGTCGGCGCCGATCGCCAGCGCCAGCGGCAGGCCGATCGCGCTCCACAGCGAGTAGCGGCCGCCCACCCAGTCCCAGAAGCCGAAGGTGGTGGTGATGCCGAACTCGGCCGCGGCCTTCACGTTGGTGGTGGTCGCGACGAAGTGCCTGGCCGTGTCGGACCCGCCGTTGGCGAGGAACCAGGCCCGCGCCGCGTGCGCGTTGGCCATGGTCTCCTGCGTGGTGAAGGTCTTGCTCGCGACGATGAACAGTGTCTCGGCGGGCTTGAGGTGGCGCAGCACCGGCGTGATGTCGTGCCCGTCGACGTTGGCCACGAAGTGGAACTGCAGCCCCGGGTGCACGAAGGCATCGAGCGCCGGCACGGTCATCTGCGGCCCCAGGTCGCTGCCGCCGATGCCGATGTTGACCACATGGCGGATGCCGCTGGCGGCGGTGTCGCGCACCGTCTCGGCATAGGCCAGCATCGCGTCGAGCACGCCGTGCACCTCGTCGGAGAACGGCCCGGCGCCGCGTGGCGCACGCAGCGCGGTGTGCAGCACGGCGCGGCCTTCGGTGGTGTTGATGGCCTCGCCGCGCAGCATCGCGTCTCGCCGTTCCTCCAGCCGGCATTCGCGGGCGAGGGCGACGAGGAACTTCAGCGTGGCCAGGTCGACGAGGTTCTTCGACAGGTCGGCGAAGACCTCCGGCGCCTCGAACGACAGCGAGGCGAAGCGGCCGGGATCGCGGGCGAAGGCCTCGCGCAGATCCAGCCCGCGGCCATGCGCTTCGTAGTGGCCCTGCAGGGCCGCCCAGGCTTCGGTGCGATCGCAGCGCAGCGCGTCCATCACGCCCCCGCGATCATCGTGTCGAGCTTGCCGGCATCGGCCGCGAAGGCACGGATGCCCTCGGCGAGCTTCTCGGTGGCCATCGCATCCTCGTTGAGCGCCCAGCGGAAGCTGGCCTCGTTGTAGGCGACCGCATGCACGGGGGCCTTTGCGGCGGCGGCCGGGTCGAGCGCACGTGTCACCGGCGCGTCGGAGGCCTGCAGCTGCGCCAGCAGCTCCGGGCTGATGGTCAGCAGGTCGCAGCCGGCCAGCGCGAGGATCTGGCCGGTGTTGCGGAAGCTCGCGCCCATCACCTCGGTGGCGATGCCGAACTTCTTGTAGTAGGTGTAGATCTGCGCCACCGATTTCACGCCGGGGTCGTTGGCACCGGCATTCGCGGCCTCGTCCCAGCCCGGCCCGGCGGACTTCTTGTACCAGTCGCAAATGCGGCCGACGAAGGGCGAGATCAGCCGGACGCCGGCCTCGCCGCAGGCCACCGCCTGGCAGAACGAGAACAGCAGCGTCAGGTTGCAGCGGATGCCCTCGTGCTCGAGGATGCGCGCCGCCTGGATGCCCTCCCAGGTGGAGGCGATCTTGATCAGCACGCGCTCGCGGCCGATGCCGGCATCCTCGTACATCGCCATGATGCGGCGCGCGCGCGCCACCGTGGCGGCGGTGTCGAAGCTCAGCCGCGCATCGACCTCGGTGGACACGCGCCCCGGCACCACCTGCAGGATCTCGCGGCCGAAGCGCACCAGCACGTGGTCGACGATCTCGTCGAGCGGCTGGCCCTTGTGCGCCGCCACCGTATCGGCGAGCAGCGGCGCGTAGTCGGGCTGCTGCACCGCCTTGAGGATGAGCGACGGGTTGGTGGTCGCGTCGCGCGGCGCGAACTGCGCGAGCTGCCTGAAGTTGCCGGTGTCGGCGACGACGGTGGTGTGTTGCTTGAGCTGGTCGAGCTGGTTCATGGCGGAGGATCGTTCAGCGCCCGCGGCGCAGCCCCGATTAGAACCCAGGCCGACCCGGCCTCGGCCGTAACCCGACCTGACCGTGTCGTTGACCGGGACAAGAAACTCATGCATCATCGCGGCCGAAACTTGGTTACATCACCGGCTCCTGCCGGCGCGGCACAGCATGTCCTTCGACCTCGTCTTCTTCGGCGGCACCGGCGACCTCACCTGGCGCAAGCTGATGCCTGCGCTGTTCCAGGCCTGGCGCCACGGCAAGCTGCCCGAGGGCGGGCGCATCCTCTCGGTGGCGCGCGACGAGCGCAGTGACGACGACTACCGCCAGTTCATCAAGGAACGCTTCGTCGAGGTCGAGAGCGCCAAGCGCCCGAGCGACGAGGAGTTCGCCCGCTTCGCCGCGCTGCTGCACTACCGCCGCATGGATCTCTCGCTGCCCGAGCACTATGCCGGGCTGAAGGAGTGGATCGACATGCGCGGCGCCGACACGGCGGTGCTGTTTCTCGCCACCAGCCCGCACCTGTTTCCGCAGATCTGCGCGCAGCTTGGTCACGTGGGTCTGAACGGGCCGAACGTGCGCGTGGTGCTGGAGAAGCCGCTCGGCCACGACCTGGCCAGCGCGCAGGAGATCAACCGGGTGGTGCGCGGCGCCTTCCGCGAGGACCAGGCGCTGCGCATCGATCACTACCTCGGCAAGCCGGCGGTGCAGAACCTGATGGCGCTGCGCTTCGGCAACGCCCTGTTCGAGCCGCTGTGGCGGCGCGAGAGCATCGCCAACATCCAGATCACGCTGGCCGAGAGCCTGGGCGTGGGCACGCGCGGCGACTTCTACGACCGCACCGGCGCGCTGCGGGACATGATCCAGAACCATGCGCTGCAGCTGCTGACGATGGTGGCGATGGAGCCGCCGAGCAGCAACGACGCCGACGCCATCCGCGACGAGAAGCTCAAGGTGCTGCGCTCGCTCAAGCCCTTCAGCGCCGAGAGCGTGGCGCGCGACGTGGTGCGCGGCCAGTACCGCGCCGGCAACTGCGACGGCCGGCCGGCGCCGGGCTACCTGGAGGAGATCAAGGTGCCGGCCGACAGCCGCACCGAGACCTTCGTCGCGCTGCGCACCGAGATCCAGAACTGGCGCTGGGCCGGCGTGCCCTTCTACCTGCGCACCGGCAAGCGGCTGGCCGCACGCGACGCGCAGATCGTCGTCAACTTCCGCCCGGCGCCGCACAGCATCTTCCCCGGCACGAGCCAACCGAACAAGCTGGTGATCAAGCTGCAGCCGGAAGACGGCCTGGAGCTGCACCTGATGGCCGCCAAGGGCTCGGGCACCAGCGATACGCTGGCACCGGTATTCCTCGACCTCGATTTCGACAAGGCCTTCGCCGCCAACCGCGTGGGCGCCTACGAGCGCCTGCTGCTCGATGCGATCGCCGGGCGGTTGAACCTGTTCGTGCGCAGCGACGAGCAGGAGCAGGCCTGGCGCTGGGTCGAGCCCGTGCTGACGGCCTGGGCGCAGGACAGCACCGGCCCGCGCCCCTACTCGGCCGGCACCTGGGGCCCGGCGGCAGCCAGCGCGCTGGTGGCACGCGACGGCTTCGCCTGGTCGGAAGAGCAATGAGCGATCTGCTGGACCGTATCAAGGCGTCGATTCCCGCGCTGCCGCCGGCCGAACAACGCGTCGCCAAGCTGCTGCTGGCCGACCCGCGCGCCTTCGCCACGCTGCCGGTGGCCGAACTCTCCGAGCGTGCCCACGTCAGCAAGCCGACCGTGGTGCGCTTCTGCCGCAGCGTCGGCTACGACGGCCTGGCGGATTTCAAGCGCAAGCTCGCCGGCAGCGTCAACGAGGGCGTGCCTTTCGTGCACCGCGCGGTCGACGAAGACGACAAGACCAGCGACATCGTCGTCAAGGTGATCGACAACGCGGTCAGCGCGCTGCTCAAGTACCGCAACGATGCCGCCAGCCACGCCTTCGAGCGCGCCATCTCGGCGCTGGCCGAGGCCGGACGCAACGGCAAGCGCATCGAGTTCTACGGCGTCGGCAACTCGGGCATCGTGGCGCTGGATGCGCAGCACAAGTTCTTCCGCCTCGGCGTGCATGCCGCCGCGGTGAGCGACGGCCACGTGCAGGTGATGAGCGCCACCATGCTGGAGCCGGGCGACTGTGCGGTGATCATCAGCAACTCCGGCCGCAGCCGCGACCTGCTCGACGTGGCCGAGATCGCGCGCCGCAAGGGCGCCACCACCATCGTCATCACCGCCAGCGGCTCGCCGCTCGCGCAGATGGGTCAGGGCGGTGCGGCGCAGATCCTGCTGGCCGTCGACCACCCGGAAGACTATGACCGCTACAGCCCGATGGTGTCTCGCCTGCTGCACCTGATGGTGATCGACATCCTCACCACCGCGGTGGCGCTGCGCCTGCCCGGCGAGCTGCGGCCGATGCTGCAGGAGATCAAGAAGAACCTGCGGGCGAAGCGCTACGCGCGGCCGGAATAGTGCTCGCGGCGGTCATCGGCCGCCGTGCATCGACGTGCAATCGCCACGGTGAAAGCGCTAACCCGCAAAGCGTGCAGCAGTCCACACCCGGTAACCTTTGGTAGCCCCTGTGGGCTGCGACGCAGGCTGGAATCGCGGCGTCGCTGTCATCCAAAGAAGTCCTATGCACCGTCACCTGCCGATCATTGCTGTCGCTGCCACCCTCGCGGCATCGTCATCGTGGGCACAAACCACCTCCGGCGATGCCACGCGCGGCAAACCGCTGTTCGAGAACACGGGGCCAGCATCCGGCAATTCAGGCCTGCAGAGCTGCACGAGCTGCCACGGCTCGGTGGAGGACCGGCGCAGCGCTGTCAGCGCCGCCACCGGCAATGGTGCCGACATCCATGCCCAGATCAGCTTCGA
>NZ_JBFXIO010000277.1:0-7157 GCF_050175855.1 Piscinibacter sp. | reverse complement strand
CATTGTGAACCCCGGCCGCGCCGCTGTACCGGTACAGAGGTGCGCATTGATCGCCAGTACAGAGCCGCGCGGCGGGCCGCTGTACCGGTGTCATTCGTGCAGCGCTGGATCTGTCGCCGGAACGCGCGGCTGCCGACACTGGATGCCCATGTTCGAAAGGGCTCCGCCATGCTCAAGCTCCCCACACCCCTCGTGCTGCACCTCGACGACGGCCAGCTGCTGCGCTGGACGCAGGCCGTGGCCGTGCACCTGCGCGTGGTCGCCGGCCGCGTGTGGGTGACGCGGCCCGGGGACCTCGACGATCACTTCCTCGACGCCGGCGACCAGCTGCGGCTCGACGCCCGTTCGCGCGTGCTGATCGGCGCCGAGGGCCAGGCGCAGCTGGCCGTCGATGCCGCCTGAGGCGCGCGGCGCTCAGGCCGCCACGGCCTCGCTGAGCACCAGCGCCGCGGCGGCGTTCACGATCGCCTCGGGTTGCGGCACGCCGGCCTGCTCGAGCACCCAGGACGAAGGCGCCGGCGCATCCGGCCCGGTGAGCCGGCGCACCGGAGCCTTCAGCGTGTCGAAGGCCTTCTCCGCCACGAGTGCGGCGATCTCCGCGCCCACGCCGCAGGGCGCCGCGGCCTCGTGCACCACCACCAGCCGGCCCGTCTTGCGCACCGAGCGCAGGATCGTGGCCTCGTCCAGCGGCTTGAGGCTGCGCAGGTCGATCACCTCGGCATCGACGCCGAGTTCCGTCAGGCCCTGGGCGGCCGTCAGGCAGTGGCCCACGGTCTTGGCGTAGCTCACCAGCGTCACGTCGCGGCCGCTGCGCCGCACGGCGGCCTGCCCGAGCGGCACCACGTGCTCGCCGTCGGGCACCTCGCCGGGGGTGTAGCCGAGGGCGATGTCCATGAAGAACAGCACCGGGTTGTCGTCGCGGATCGCGCTCTTGAGCAGGCCCTTGAAGTCGGCCGCGCTCGAGGGCATCACCACCTTGAGCCCCGGCGCGTGCACGAACATCGCCTCCAGGTTGTGGTTGTGCTGCGCACCCACGCCCCAGCCGGCGCCGCTCATCGCCATCACCACCATCGGGAACTCGAACTGCCCGCCGGAGAGGTAGCGCAGCTTGCCCGCGCTGTTGACGATGGCGTCCATCGACAGGGTCATGAACGGCGCGAACAGCAGGTCGATGACCGGGCGCAGGCCCATGGCCGCCGCGCCGGCGGCGGTGCCGGCGATGATGGCCTCGGCCAGCGGCGTGTTGCGCACGCGCTCGGCGCCGTACTCGGCGAGCAGCTCGCCCCGCTTGGTGGCCACGCCTTCGCCGAACATGAGCACGCGCGGGTCGCGGCGCATCTCCTCGGCGAGGGCTTGAGAGATGGCGTCGTTGACGGTGAGGTTCTGCATGATGGTTTCTCGCGAATGGGATCAGGTCAGGCGTAGACGTCGGTGGTGAGCTCGCACAGGTCGGGCCAGGGCGAGGCCAGCGCGAAGGCGTGGGCGGCGGCGATGGTGTCGGCCACGCGCTGCTCGAAGTGGGCGAGCTCGCCCTTGGCGAGCACGCCTTCGGCGAGCAGGCGATCGCGCAGCATGGCGATCGGGTCGCGCGCCTTCCAGCGTGCGAGCTCCTCCTGGTCGACGTACGCCTGGTCATCGGGCTCGTAGTGGCCGCGCTGGCGGTAGGTGACGAGCTCCAGGAAGTAGGGCGTGCCCCGGCTGCGCACGTGCTCGGCAGCGGCCAGCGCGGCGCGGCGCACGGCCTCCACGTCGTTGCCGTCCACCGCGAAGCTGGGCAGGCCGTGGCCCTGCACCCACTCGCGCACCTCGCTGACCGGCATGGTCTCGTCGCGGCGCACGAAGGCCTGCCACTGGTTGTTCTCGCAGACGTACAGCAGCGGCAGCTTCCAGGTGACGGCGAGGTTCACCGATTCGTGCAGGATGCCCTCGCAGGCCGCGCCGTCGCCGAAGAAGACGGCGGTAATGCCGCCGGCGTCGGTGCCCGCGCCGCCCATCTTCTGCGCCAGCGCCACGCCGGGTGCCAGCGACAGCTCGCCGCCGACGATGGTGGAGGTGAGCACCACGCCCAGTTCCTTGGCGCTGACGTGCAGCGAGCCGCTCTTGCCGCGGCAGTAGCCGTCGGCGCGGCCCAGGATCTCGGCCATCAGCCGGCCCGGGTCGGCGCCGCGCGCCAGCAGGTGGCCGGCGCTGCGGTGGTTGGTGAGGATGCGGTCGCGCGGCTGCAGCGCGGCCATCACGCCCGCGGCGGCGGCTTCCTGGCCGACGGCCGTGCAGGTGCCGGGCGTCTGGCCGGCGTCTTTCGCGAGCCGCTCCTCGTGGGCGCGGATCAGCATCATGGTCTCGAGCAGGGCGAGACGGCTGGTGTGCGGCATGGCAGTGGTGGGGTGAGCGAACATGGCGGGATTCTGGAAATCACGCCCAACCGCCGCATCGGCCGTTGGAGCCACGCGGCGGGCCATGGCCCGCCGCGCGGGGCCTCATCAACGCCGGCACTGGTCGCGCAGCGCGGCAGCGGCCAGGAAGGGCAGGCTCAGCAGCCCCATGCCGCCGCCCAGGTACTCGCCCTTCAGGCAATCGCCCTTGGCGCTGCGCTGCACCCGTTCGCCCAGGCGCTCGTCGGGCGTCTGCAGCGCCGGGCCCTGGCGGCCGGCCTGGGTGGCCAGGCCGGGCTCGCGCGCCGCGGCGCGGATGGCGCGGCGCGTGGCCTCGCCGTCCATCAGCGAGGGCGCGGGCCCGGCGAGCGGCTGCGAGGCGGCCGGCTCGGGGGCGGCCACGGTGATGGGCTGGGGCTCGAGGGCGGCCGGCACCGGCGGCGCCGGCAGCGGGCGCCGTGCCGGCGCGGGCCGCCGCACGCGGGCGGGCGCCGCGCGGGGTGCCGGCGCTTCGGCGAGGGCCGGCCGGGGCGGGGCGGCCGCGATCAGGCGCACGCTCACCCGAGGCACCTCGCCGGCAGTCGCGCGCTCGCGTCGGTCGGCATGCATCCACCACGCCAGGAGCGTCAGGTGCAGCAGCATGACGATCGCGGCCACGCGCCGCCGCGTGCGTGCCGCACCGGGTGTCATGGTTCGTCGGGCTCTTCCGGGCCCGGCCGGTATTCCAGCAGGTCACCCGGCTGGCACTCGAGCACGGCGCAGATGCGCGAGAGCGTGTCGAAGCGCACCCCGCGCACCTTGCCGGACTTCAGCAGCGAGATGTTCTGTTCGGTGATGCCGACCCGCTCGGCCAGCTCGCGCGAGCGCATCTTGCGCCTGGCGAGCATCACATCGAGGTTGACGACGATGGGCATGGGGCCGCCGGTCTCAGACGAAGCCTTCGTTCTCTTCGGCCAGCCGCACGGCCTCGGCCATCACCGTGGCGATGGCGATCAGCACCACGGCCAGCAGCACCGAGAGGTAGTCGTCCCACGAGAAGCCGATCACTAGCTGGCGCTGCCCCGGCGGATTGCCGAGCGTGAGCACCACCGACATCGCCGCGCGCACCAGCGGCGCCAGCGATGCCGCGGCCAGCAGCGCCCAGGCAAAGCGCTTCAGCCGCGCCAGCGCCACGCGGCCGAACACGCGGCCGGCACCGTACTCGGCGAAGAGCTTCCACAGCTGCCACAGCGCATACAGGCCGATGCCGACGGGCAGCAGCGACACGGCCGCGCCCAGGGCGCGCGCCCGGTCATCGACCGCGATGGCACCGCTGACACCCGACATCTGCGGCCCGAGCGCCAGCACGTTGTCCGGCGAGAGCCAGAACCAGATCGGCACCGCCACCAGCGTGAGCATGCCCAGCACGCACAGTGCCCGCACGACGAGCACGACACGGCCGAGCGAGCCGGGCAGGGTGGCCGGGGGAGCAGATGGCGTCATGGCAGGCTCCATGATTGCTGTGAAAGGACAAAAGTTTACTGTAAAACAATAAACTTTGGCGATCCGGTCCAGCGCTCAGGGCGGCTCAAGCGCGCTGGCGGTGAGCGGCGTCGTCGGGAAACTGGGTGGCGAAGTCGGCGTCGACCTTTTCGGCCGGCACGTCTGACGACGGCCGCGCGCGCTCGCGCGGGAAGCGCTCCTTCCACAGCCGCTGCAGTTCCGCGAAGTAGGGGTCGCCGCGGTCCACGGCGATGGAGCGGCTGCCGGAGCCCTCGCCCTGGTGGACGACCGGAACGATCAGGCTCATCGTGACGCCCAGCCGGCGGTTCCACGCGCCACACCAGCGCAGCCGCCCCAGCGGCCGGCTGAAGTCGAGGAAGAACGCGCCGCCCTCGATGCACTCGTCGCGCTGGGTGGCCGCGATCTCATTGGGGTGGGCGCCGAGCTGGAGGAGGAGCAGTGCCATGCGTTCAGCGGCGAAGGTCGACGACGCAGGCATAGTGCCAGAGGCCGCGGAGCCGCCACCGTAGACTCGCGCCATGACTTCCGCACTCCCCCTCCGCACCCTGGGCCGCAGCGAGCTGCGCGTCACCCCCATCTGCCTCGGCACCATGACCTTCGGCGAGCAGGTGCCGCAGGCACAGGCGCACGCCATCCTCGACCACGCGCTCGAGCGCGGCATCAACTTTATCGACACCGCCGAGATGTACTCAGTGCCCGCGAAGCGCGAGACCTTCGGCGCCACCGAGACCATCATCGGCCACTGGTTCGCAGCCCGCCCCGGCGCGCGGCAGAAGGTGGTGCTGGCCACCAAGGTGGCGGGGCCGGCGCGTGGCATGGACTGGATCCGTGGCGGCAGCCCCGACCTCACCGCCGCCGACATCACCGGTGCCTGCGACGACAGCCTCAAGCGGCTGCGCACCGACGTGATCGACCTCTACCAGATCCACTGGCCGGCGCGCAACGTGCCGAGCTTCGGCGCCCTCTACTTCGACCCGGCCAAGGACCGCGAAGTGTCTTCCATCCACACGCAGCTGGAGGCGATGGCGGCACTGGTGAAGGCCGGCAAGGTGCGCTACGTCGGCCTGTCCAACGAGTCGCCCTACGGCGTGGCCGAGTTCGTCAAGCTCGCCGAGATGCACGGCCTGCCGCGCGTGGCCACGGTGCAGAACCCCTATGCGCTGACCAGCCGCGCGCTCGACAACGGCCTGGACGAGGTGATGCACCGGCTGCAGGTGTCGCTGCTGGCCTACTCCCCGCTGGCCTTCGGCGCGCTGACCGGAAAGTACGACGGCATCGGCCTGAACGCCGCCGAGCAGCCCGGGCGGCTGGCGATGTTCGAGACCATGAAGAAGCAGCGCTGGGCGCGGCCCGAGGCGCTGGAGGCGGCGAAGCTCTACAACGAGCTGGCCCGCCGCCATGGCCTGACGCCGACGCAGCTCGCGCTGGCCTTCTGCTACACGAGCTGGCGCGTGGCCAGCACCATCATCGGCGTGACCAGCGTCGAGCAACTCGACCAGAACCTCGCGGCCTGGGGCACGACGCTGTCGCCCGAGCTGCTGGCGGAGATCGATGCGATTCGCTGGACGCACCGCGATCCCGCGCAGTAGCCGCTACATCCACTCGACCCATTCGCCATGCGGGTGGGCCGTGGCCAGCGTCTTCTCGACGCCGCCGGGCCACAGCGTGAGCCGCAGTTCCGCCGGCGCACCGCTCGCATAGAACTCCATGCGCAGCCAGGCCAGCGGCGCGTCGGTGCGCGCCCGCTGCGCAGCCTCCGCGAGCGCGGCCTCGATGCGCATGCGCGTGGCCGGCGGCAGGTATTGCCACACCACCGAGTGCACGAGCACGGTGGCCACGCCAGGCTTCGGCTCGGCGAGTTCGCGCTCGACCCAGGCTGCCGCGTCGCCGGCGTCCACCACCGGCCGCTCGCGCCGCGCGATGGCGATCGCGCCCTGCAGCCGCACGGCGCGCGCCGCCTGGTCGGGCCAGACGTAGCTGCGCAAGCGTAGCACCGCGTCGTCGTCGCCCACGTCGATGGGCATCAGGTCGTTGCCGCGCCGCTCGGCAGCGCCGATGCGCGCCGGCAGCACGGGCGCGTTGCCGCGCCAATCGGAGGCGATGCGCACCGGGCTGGCCTCGTCACCCCAGCGCTGCGCGCCAAGCTCGTAGCGGAAGCGGTCCCACAGCAGGTTCAGGCCCGCGCTCGCGCCGATCTCGCGCAGGGCCAGCGGCAGGCCGGTGGCCTGCGCAATGGCCGCGTAGCCGCCGATCAGCACCGCGCTGCGCATCACTTCGTTGGTCTGCGGCGCGCTGGCGAGGTAGGTGTGGAAGTGCGCCGCCTCGTCGACGAGCAGGCAGCTCAGCAGCGGGGCGAGGGCTTCGGCATCGAACGCGGCGGCCGCCGGTGGATAGAGCTGGCCGAGTTCGCCATGCCGGCCCGACAGTGCCAGCGCATGGCAGGCGCCGGCGATGCGCAGCGGCACCAGATCGTGTGCCGGCGGGCCGGCCGTCCACGACGGGAGCAGCTGGCGCATCGGCCCACCGGCGAGCCAGTCGTCGGCCAGCCATTCCAGCAGCCGTGCATTGAACGGCGAGCCGAGCCGGTCGCACCAGCGCACCTGCTCGCGGAAGGCATCGATCAGCGCGTCGCTCACGGGGCACTTCATCGGGTGGTTAGAGTGCGGTCCATCATGCACGAAGCCTTCGGATTCTTCAGCGGCGCACCGGCCGCCACGCTGCTGCTGGCGGTCATCGCGATCGTCAGCCTGCTCGGCCTGAACGGCCGGCCGCAGATCATCGAGCGCCACCTGCTGCGCCCGTACCACCTGGTGCCGCAGCGCCAGTGGCACACGCTGGTCACGAGCGGGTTCATCCATGCCGACTTGCCTCACCTGCTGTTCAACGGCTTCAGCTTCTGGGCCTTCGGCTTCGACCTCGAGCGCCGCCTGGGCACGCCCGCCTTCGTCGCGCTCTACGTCTTCGGGCTGCTGGCCAGCAGCGTGGCGACCTGGGCCCTGCATCGCCGCAACCCGGGGTATTCGAGCCTGGGTGCCTCGGGCGCGATCCTCGCGGTGGTGTTTGCTGCCATCGTCGTGAACCCGGGGTCGTCGCTCTACATCCTGCCGATCCCTTTCCCGATCCCGGCGCCGCTGTTCGCGCTCGGCTACCTCGCCTACAGCGTGCTGGCCGGGCGCACCGGCATGGGCCGCATCAACCACGACGCGCATGCCGCCGGCGCGGTGGCCGGGCTGCTGTTCATGGCGGTGGTGGTGCCGGGCTCGATCGGCCGGGCCCTCTCCA
>NZ_JBFXIO010000276.1:0-7164 GCF_050175855.1 Piscinibacter sp. | reverse complement strand
ACACCACCTGCGGCCACAGCGCCGGAAAGCGCCACACGCCGGCCACCGAGACGAAGGCCAGCAGCGCGAGAGCCAGCCCGTAGAGCAGCGCGCCGCTGACGATGGCCGCGCCAACCGCCGTGACCGCGCGTGGAGCCCCGCCGGCCGCCGCCCGGTCGCCGCGCACCTGCAACGCCCGCAGCAGCGGCAGCAGCGCCCGCACGGCGGCCACGGCCACCACGGCGCCCAGCGCCACCACGCCGGCCAGCAGCAACGCCGCGGCCGCGCCCTGCGCGTTGACGGCCGCATCGGCATCGAGCAGCCAGCTCCAGGCCAGTTGTGCGAGCGTGGGCGGGTTGGTCGGCCCGAGCACCAGCGCCATGTCGACCACGCTGGCGCCATAGGCCCACACCGCCAGCAGCGGCAGCGCCAGGCGCGGCAGCAGCTGCGGCCACAGCACGCGCCACCACACGCTGGCCGCGCTGTAGCCCATGGCCTGCCCGGTCAGCAGCGCCTGGCGCAGCTGCGCGGCCTGCGCCACCGGACGCAGCTGTGCGGCCACGTTCCACAGCAGGAAGGGCACCTCCTTGAGCACCAGGCCGAGGATCAGCGCGAGGCCGAGCGGATCCTGCACCGTCGACACGCCGGGCGGCGACGCCCAGCCCGCCAGCGGCGCGGCCAGCCGCAGCAGCAGGCCGCTGGGCATCAGCAGCAGGGCCAGGCCGATGGCGAAGGCCGCGTGCGGCACGGCCAGCAGCGCGCCGAGTGCGCGCTCGATACGCGCCCAGGTCGAAGTGCCGTGCAGGTGCGTGACCAGCCACAGCGTGATCGCCAGAGACAGCGCGGTGGCCGCCACGCCGACACCCACCGACAGCGCCAGCGCCTGCGGCAGGGCCGGATCGGCGACGAGGCGCGCCCACGCGCCGGCATCGAGCGCCCCGGCCAACGCGAACCCCAGCGAAGCGAGCAGCGGCAGCGCGAAGGCCGCGGCCGGAACCCACCAGCCGCGACCGGCCACGGCGCTCACTGGCCGTAGCGTCGCGCCCATTCGCGCTCGATCGCTTCCACCCAGCTGGCGTGCGGCTCGGGCAGCACCGGTGCGCCCTGCACCACGCTGCCCGGCGCGCTGCCCTGCGAGAACAGCGCGCGGTCGGCGGCGGAGAGCTTGTCGATCGCGAGCACGGTCGGGTCGCCCCAGTGGCGGATGTCGGCCTTGCGCGCCTGCGCCAGCGGCGACTGGAGGAAGTCGATCACCACCTGCGCGCCTTCCTTGGCCCGCGCGTTGAACGGAATGGCGAGGAAGTGCGTGTTGCCGATCGTGCCGGCGGCATGCTGCCAGCTGATCACCGTCTCGGGCAGGCGCTTCGCGGCGATCTCGTTGGCCGCCTCGTTGGGGTTGAAGGTCAGCGTGATGTGCAGTTCGCCGTCGGCCAGCATCTGCCGCATCACGGCGTTGCTGGCCGGGAACTGCTTGCCCTGGCGCCACAGCAGCGGATGCAACTCATCGAGCGTGCGCCACAACGGCGAAAGCAGCGCGGCCGGGTCGGCCGGCGCCGGGGCGTACAGCGGCTTGCGATCGGCGGCGGTCTCCAGCAGCACCTGCTTCAGGAAGGTGGTGCCGTGGAAGTTGGGCGGGCGCGGGTAGGTGAAGCGGCCCGGGTTCTTCTTCGCGTACGCCAGCAGCTCGGCCAGGCTCTTCGGCGGCTGCGCCACGCGGCGGCTGTCGCCGTAGAAGGTGAACTGCGCCATGCCCCAGGCGGCCTCGTAGCCCTCCACCGGCTCGGAGAAGTCGATGCGCGTGGTCGGCTTGCCCGCCACGTCGACCAGCGCGAAGTTCGGCAGCGATTCGGCGAACGGCCCGAACAGCAGGCCTTCACGCTTCATCGTCAGGAAGTTCTCGCCGTTGATCCAGCCCATGTCGGCCGAGCCGCCGCTGCTGCGGCCGGCGGCCTTCTCGGCGCGAACACGCTTGACCAGTTCGGCAGTGTCGCCGAGCTTGACGTGCTCGAGCTGGATGCCGAAGCGCTGCGCCACCTCGCCGGCCGCCCACTGCAGATAGGCGTTGACGCGGTCGCTGCCGGCCCAGGCGTTGAAGTACACCGTCTGGCCGCGGGCGGCGCGCACGGTGCGCTCCCAGGCAGCAGGGTCGGCAGCACGCGCCGGGCCGAACCAGGGCAGCAGCGAGGCGGCGGCGAGCAGTCGTCGGCGGTCGATCATGTCGTCTGTGGGGCAGGTCGGGGACGGCGCAGTGTATCGGCGGCCGTCATTTGATTCGCTCCAGGGTGATTCGCGCAGAATCGCCCGATGGTTACACCCCTGGTGCGAAACGATGCCTGGTACACGCGGCGCCTGGCGCCACCGGCCGGGCCGGTGCGCGTGGTGATCGACACCGACGCCGCCAACGAGATCGACGACCCCTTCGCCATCGCCTGGGCGCTGCGCGTGCCCGGGCGGCTGAAGGTCGAGGCGCTGTACGCCACGCCCTACTCCTTCGCCCACCGCCGCGCGCAGATGGCCGTGCAGGACCATCCGCAGTTCGACCCACCGGACGTCGGCATGGAGCGCAGCCACGCGGCCATCATCGAGGTGTTCGACAAGCTCTGGCTCGATGTCGCCGGCCTGGTGCACCGCGGCTCGACGCGCTACCTGCGCTCGCTGGCCGAGCCCGAGCGCAGCGAAGCCACCGACCACCTGATCGCCACCGCGATGGCGACGCCGCCGGACGCCGAGCCTCTGTACGTGGCGGCGATCGGCTGCGCCACCAACATCACCAACGCGCTGCTGCTGGAGCCGCGCATCGCCGAGCGCATCGTCGTCGTCTGGACCAGCGGCTACCCCTCGCATGCGCCGCAGGTCAACGACTCGTTCAACCTCGAGCAGGACCTGCTCGCCTCGCAATGGCTGCTCGACAGTGGCGTGCCGCACGTCTACCTGCCGGGCTTCCACGTCGGCGCGCAGCTGCGCCTGTCGCTGCCGGAGATGGAACGCTGGGTGCGCAGTCGCGGCGCGATCGGCGAGCACCTGTTCCACCTGTACACCCACAACCCGCTGTGGCCGCTGCTGGGCATCACCAGCTTCGAGGCGCATTCCTGGGTGATCTGGGACCTGATCTGCATCGCCTGGCTGATCGAGCCCGGCTGGGTGCCCAGCGAGATCGTGCGCACGCCGAGGCTGGGCGACGATCGCCGCTGGATCGCCGACGCCTCGCGCCACCCGATGCGCGAGGCCCATGCGGTGCAGCGCGACGCGATCTTCCGCGCCTTCTTCGAGAGCCTGCCGGCGGCGCCACGGACGACGCCGCACAAGTGAGTCGTTGAGTCATGTCTGAGCGACACGACTCACGGATCGACGAAGTTCGCTTCTGCTTCGCGCCCCTGAGCCGGGAACACGGGTCGTGGCGGGCGAACTCGTGCATTCCGGCGCGCGCGGCGCGAGGGAACTGCATCAGTATTGAACTGTCCGCTACAGCAGCACCGCCCGCATGCCCGCCGACGCGACCGTCGACCTCGAGTCGCCCCCGCCCCGCCGCTGGCTCGCGCCGGCCGTGCTGGTGGCGGGCCTGGCGCTGACGGCGGCGTTCGCCGCCTGGTCCTGGCAGAGAGAGAACCGCGAGCACCTGGCGCGCTTCGAGCGCCGTGCCGAGCGCTTCTCGCAGGCGCTGGTCAACCGCGTGCAGTCCTATGTCGACACGCTGCCGGGGCTGCGCGCCTTCGACGCCGGCGGCGGCGCCATCGACGATGCGGCCTTCGCGCGCTACGTGCAGGCCTTGTCGCTGCAGCGTCGATTTCCGGGCCTGGCGCTGAGCTTCATCGCCGACCGGGTGGACGGCCAGGACCGGATGCGCTACGTGACCGTGGTGCGCGAGGACCGCAGCCTGCGCGCCGAAGGGCATCCCGACTTCGACATTCGCCCGCCGGGGGCGCGCCCCGAGCACATGGTGATCCGCCACGTGCATCCCGTCGACGACGCCACTTTCGGCTACGACCTGTTCGACCCCGACCAGCGCTACCGCGAGGAGGTGGATGCGGCACTGCGCAGCGGCGACTATGTGGCCACCGGCCCGCTGCGGCTGGCACGCGACCGCGCCAGCCCGATGGCACCGGCGCTGACCAGCGTGGTGATCCGCGCCGCCACTTACCGCGACGCACTGCCGCCGGCCGACGAAGCCGAACGCCTGCACAGTGCCGCCGGCGTGGTCGGCATCGCCTTTCGCACCGCAGAGCTGCTGCGCAGCGTGATCCCGCCTGAGCAGTTGCACTGGTTGCACGTTCGCATCACCGACACGCAGTCGGCGCAGCAGGGCCGCACGGCACTGGTGTTCGACAGCGCCTGGCTGGCGCCGGGCGCGCGCCGCGCCGCCGACGGGCCGCTGCACTCCCTGCGGCTGCCGGTGGCCGACCGCCAGTGGGAGGTCGAGATCGGTCTGCAGGAAGGTGTGACCCGCGCTCCGTTGGACAACGCCAGCCTGATGGCGCTGCTGCTGGGCACCCTGCTGTCGGTCACGCTCGCGGCGATGACGCACACGCTGGTGCGCGCCAACGCCGCGGCGGCGCAGAAGGTGCGCGAGGCCACCGGGCAGCTGCGTGCCGAGAAGCGCGCCGTCGAGCTCAGCGAGCAGCGCTTTCGCATGCTGTTCGAGCACAGCATGGACGCCGCGCTGCGCACCCGGCCCGACGGCAGCATCCTCGCTGCCAACGCCGCCGCGTGCGAGTTGTTCCGCGCCAGCGAGGCGCAGATCCGGCAGTTGGGCCGCGCCGGCCTGGTCGACCCCGAGGACCCGCGGCTCGCGCCGCTGCTGGCCGAGCGCGACCGCAGCGGCCGTGCCCGCGGCCAGCTGCGCCTGCGCCGTGCCGACGGCAGCCTGTTCGAGGCCGAGTTGTCGTCGAGCCAGTACGTCGACGCCGACGGCCGCATCACCAACAGCCTGATCGTGCGCGACGTGACCGAGCGCGAGCGCGCCGCCGCGCAGCAGGCCGAGCTCACTGCCATCCTCGACGCCACGCCCGACTTCGTCGCGTCGGCCGACCCGAGCGGCCGGATCACCTTCCTCAACCGCGCGGCCCGCCGCATGCTGGGGCTGGCATCCGACGCCGACATCGGCGGCTACAGCTTCGCCCATTGCCATCCGGCCTGGGCCACGCGCACCGTCCTCGAAGTCGGCGTGCCCGAGGCGACGCGCCATGGCGTGTGGGCCGGCCAGCTGGCCATCGCCTGCGCCGACGGCCGCGAGATCCCGGTGTCGCAGGTGATCGTCTGCCACCGCGACGCCAACGGGCGCGTCACGCGGCTGTCAACCATCGCGCGCGACCTCAGCGAGATCCATGCCGCGCAGGCGCACCAGCGCACACTCGAGTCGCGCCTGCAGGACGCGCAGAAGATGGAGTCGATCGGCACGCTGGCCGGCGGCGTCGCGCACGACTTCAACAACGTGCTGGCAGTGATCCTCGGCAATCTCGCCATCGCCCGCGAGGACCTCGATGCCGACCATGCCGTGCAGACTCCGCTGGCGCTGGTGCAGCAGGCAGCCATGCGGGCGCGCACGCTGGTGCAGCAGATCCTCGCCTTCAGCCGCCGGCTGCCGCAGCAGCGCACGGTGCAGCCGCTGGCGCCGCTGATCGACGAGCCGCTGTCCCTGCTGCGCTCGACGCTGCCGGCGTCGGCGCGGCTGGAGCGCAGCGTCGACGACGAGCCGCTGTACGTGGAGGTCGATGCCCATCAGATCCAGCAGGTGCTGCTCAACCTGTGCACCAACGCGCTGCAGGCGCTGCCGGAGCAGGCGGGGCTGATCCGCGTCGAGGTCGCTCGTGCCGACGCCGGCACGGCGCGGCTGTCGGTGGTCGACGACGGCACCGGCATGGACGCGGCGACGCGTTCGCGCATCTTCGAGCCCTTCTTCACCACCAAGCCGGTGGGCCAGGGCACCGGCCTGGGCATGGCGGTCGTGCACGGCATCGTCACCGCCAGCGACGGGCGCCTCGTGGTGGACAGCGCCCCCGGCCGCGGCACCCGCATCGACGTGCTGCTGCCTTTGCGCAAGGCACCCGCCGAAGCCCCGCATGACACGGCGCCGGGCCCGCTCGAGCACGCCGGCCAGGCTGCGGCGGGCTGCGGCGAATGCATCCTGCTGGCCGACGACGACGAGGTCGTGGGCCTGACCACCGAGGCGCTGCTGCAGCGCGCCGGCTACCGCGTCACCCGTGTGGGCAGCGGCCTGGCGGCCATCGAGACGGTGCGCGAGGACCCGCGCGCCCATGCCCTGGTGATCACCGACTACAACATGCCCGGCCTGTCGGGCCTGGCCGTGGCCGAGCAGGTCGCGGCGCTCGCGCCGGGGCTGCCGGTGCTGATCACCTCCGGCTACGTGACCGAGGAACTGCTCGAACGCTCCCGCGCGCTCGGCGTGCGCGGCGTGCTGCTCAAGGAGCACAGCCTCGAGCGGCTGGCGGCGCTGGTGCGCGAGGCGCTGGCGGGCCAGGCCGCCTGAGCGTCAGCGCGGCGCGGCGGGCAGCAGGCCGCGCAGGGCCTGCGCCATCTCGGCGGCCTGCCACACGGCGATGCGTTGCTGCGCAGCGAACGGCGCGGCGGTGTCGGTCAGTTCGCCCAGCGCGATGTACAGCGCGTCCGGCGCCTCGGCGGCCTCGCGCGCCGCCTGCAGCGCACGCAGCGGCTCCAGGCCCGTACGTGCCGATTTCCAGCGGCGTGCGCACACCAGCATGCGCCGGCCGGCGCGCTCGATCTCGAAGTCGCAGCCGTCCTGCTGCAGGCGCTGCACGCGGTTGCCGTCGCGCACGAAGGCTTGCTCGAGCAGTGCCGAGAACTCCGGCCAGCCCATGGCCATCAGCCGCTGGCGGGTCTGCTCGACCTGCTCGGCGCTCGGCTGCTTCCACTGCCGCCCGAGCGCGATGGCCGCGACCACGGCGAAGGGGAAGGACGACAGCGCGCCCACCACGCGCCAGCCGTCGGGCATCACCGCCGCCATCACCGCGCCCAGCACGAGCGCGATGGCGAGGCTGTACCACCACGGAGAACGCAGCAGGATCGCGAACAGCGAATTGGGCGCCATCTGGAACTTCATGGGGGCGCGAGTCTACGCGGCCAGCGCGGCCAGTTCGCCGGCGACCCGATTCACCCCCTCGATCGAGAGGTAGTCGTCGACGCGGCCGCGCACGTGCGCCACCAGGGCGG
>NZ_JBFXIO010000275.1:0-7176 GCF_050175855.1 Piscinibacter sp. | reverse complement strand
GACAGCAGCAGGCCCAGGCCGCCCGCGCCGACGAGGCCCAGGATCGTGGAGTCGCGGATGTTGAACTCCCACACGTACAAGACCTGCGAGACGAACTGCGGCAGCACCGCCGGCCAGACGCCCAGGAAAAACACCTGCGCGGGCGTCGCGCCGGTGGCGCGCACAGCATCCACCGGCTGCATGTCCAGCGACTCGATGGCCTCGGCCAGCAGCTTGCCCAGCGTGCCGGCCGAGTGCGCCGCCACGGCCAGGATGCCGGCCGTCGCGCCCAGACCGACGATGCCGACGAAGAGCAGGCCGAAGACCAGCGTGTGGATGGACCGCAGTGCGTCCAGCACGCCTTTCGCGCCCCACGACAGGGCGCGCGGGGCGTGCAAGTTGCGGGCGGCCAGCAACCCCAGCGGCAAGGCGATCAGCGCCGCCAGCACCGTGCCCAGCGTCGCGATGCGCAGGGTGGTCCACAGCGCACGGCTCACGCCCTGCAGATAGCGCACTTCGGTGGCGCGCTGGTCTTCCACGCGCAGCACCTGCCCGTCGGCATCACGCACCTGCAGATTGGGGTTGCCAAACCAGACCCGCAGGAAACTGGGTTCCGACATCTCGGCCAGCGTCTTGGTCAGGTTCTGCCAGGGCTTGCGACCCAGGCTCAGTTCGTCCTCGGCCGCCAGCGTCCACAGGCTAGCCAGCACGAGCACGGCGCAGGCCAGCAGCAGCGCGGGCAGGGCGGTCCAGCGCCCCGCTGGCGCACGACGCCCGCCGAGGGACACTGCCCGGGCCGGCAAGGCAACGGCCGCAGACCCCGCAGGGTCAGAAGGCGGCGTACTCACTGGGTGACCAGTTTCCCGGTGGCCAGACCGGCGTCGCGGATCGGACGGTAGAACGCGTTGTCCTTGGCGATGAAGCCGGTGTAGCGCGGTGGCAGCAGGTTGGGTGTGCGACTGAGCTCGGGGCCGACGGACGCCAGCGCCGCGCGCAGCTTGGCAACGAAGGCTGCGTCCTTGGCCAGATCGGCGCGCACCGCGACGGCGTCATTGGGCAGCGGGTCGGAGGTCCAGAAGACCACGCTGTCGGCGGCCTTGATCAGGCCTTCGGAAATCATGGCATCGCGGTTGCGGTTGTAGTCGGCACCGGCGTCGATCTCGCCGCGCGTGACCTGCATCTCGATGGCCTGGTGCTTGGTGTTGAGCACCCGGCCGAGATACTTGTCGGGGTCGATGCCGTTCTTCTGGAAGTGGTGGTATGGGATCAGGTAGCCCGAGGTGGACCCCTTGTCACCGAAGGCGAAGGTGCGGCCCTTGAGATCGGCAATGTTCTTGATGCCCGACTTGGGGTGCGTGACCATGATGGCGAAGTACTCCGGCTTGCCGTCGTACAGGATCGACGCCACAGCCTGGGCGCCCGCCACGTGGTTGGCCAGGACGTAGCCCCAGGGTCCCATCAGCGCGATGTCGGTCTCGCCGTTGGCCAGCGACTTGGCCAGGCCTTCCCAGGTGTCCACCGTGTAGAGCTTGACCGGGCGGCCGAGCTGGCGTGCCAGGTGCTCGGCCAGCGGGCGGTAGGTGGCGTCGTTCTTCTCCTTGTCGGGCTGGTACAGGCCGACGCCGAAGCGCAGCATGTCGTCGGCCGCGTGGGCGCTGCCGAGCGCGGCGAAGGCCAGGGTGGCGCTGGCGGCGAGGCGCGCGAGGCGGGACAGGGCCGATCGGCGGGTGGCGGGCTGGGTCATGGGGTGGTCCAACGGTTCAGGTAAAGGGGCGGGGTGGATCGAGTAAGGCAACTCAGGCGCCGCATGACGGCGCCGCCGCGGTGCCGTCGGCCAGCGCGCCGCCACAGCTCGAACCCTGCCCTGCGGTGCAGCCGAAACAGTGGTCGGCGACGCGGATGGGCTGGTCTTCCAACTGGCTGGCCGTGATCTCGCTGAGGTGCAGGCGCGGCTTGCCTGCATCGCGGATGGGCAGGCCGAGCTGCTGGTTGAAGTCGCAGTCATAGAGGTAGCCCTGCCAGTCCACGCTGACCAGGCTGCGGCACATCACCTGGTCGAGGTTGGCCTCGTGGTGGGCGCTGCGCAGCAGGCTCATGTAGCTGTTGAACTGGCCCTTGGACACCAGCATCGAGCCGAAGCGCTGGATCGGCATGTTGGCCAGTGTGAACAGCTGGTTGAAGACCACGCCGAAGTGCGCCGCCAGGTGCCGCTTGTAGTCTCGCTCCAGCGCCTCCTGCGGCGGCGGCAGGGTGGCGCCCTGCGGGTTGTAGACGAGGTTCAGGGTCAGGCCGGTCCCGGGCCGGCCGTAGCCCAGCGCGTTGAGCCGCTGCAGTCCCCGGATGCTGGCGTCGAAGGTGCCCTTGCCGCGCTGGCGGTCGACGTTGTCTTCCAGGTAGCAGGGCATCGAGGCCACCACTTCGACGCCATGCGCGGCCAGGAACTCGGACAGGCCCACCTGGCCGGGTTCCTCCAGGATCGTCAGGTTGCAGCGGTCGATCACGCGCACGCCGCGCGAGCGGGCCGCCACGACGAGCGAGCGGAAGTGGCGGTTGAGCTCCGGGGCGCCGCCAGTCAGGTCGAGCGTGCGCACCTCGGGGCTGGCGGCCAGGAAGGCGACGACGGCGTCGATGGTGTCGCGCGACATCTCCTCGGTGCGGTTCGGCCCGGCGTTGACGTGGCAGTGCTGGCAACTCTGGTTGCAGCGGTAGCCGAGGTTGATCTGCAGGGTGTCGACGACTCGGCGGCGCAGGGCCGGGAAGTCGGAGCGGACGAGAAGGGGGAGAGTGGCGTGCATGGCGTATCCGTGGTGGCTCACCCTCCTAGACGGCGCGGCGGGCCGTTCTCTTACAACCTGCCGGACCCGCGTGTAAGAAGTTGGTGCCGATGAGCGTCAATGTCCCTAGACCAGAAGGACTCGAGCGGCCGCGTCCGCCGCACCCACTGGTGGCCCGCTGCCCAGGGGCTTCCGCTTAGCATCCTGCCCCACAACTCTCGAGAGACCGCGCAGGCGACCACCTGAAGATGCCAACCGACCGACCCGGACCATCGGCAATGCCCGGCGACCAGCCCCGCTCGGCCGTCGGCGTGTGGCGCTTGATACTGATGCCACGTATCGTGCACTCGGCGCTGAAGGTTTCCCTGGTGGTCGGTACCGTGCTCAACGTCATCAACAACGGCGAGCAGTTCTGGTCCCATCACACCGTCAACTTGTGGCAGGCTGCGCTGAACTTCGTGGTGCCATATTGCGTGTCGAGCTACAGCGCCGCCCGCAACGAGGCCCAAAGGGCGCGAGGAGATTGAATGCAGCGTCCGACGTCCGACGCGCCGGTGCCGGCTTCCGCCACCATGCAGGGCATCAGTGCCGAGGCCCTGCTGTCCCTGCGGGCCGACATGCTGCGCTTTGCGCAACTGCAGTTGCGCAACACCGAGACCGCCGAGGACCTGGTTCAGGAGTCGATCGAGGCGGCGCTGCGCAAGTCGTCGTCGTTCGCCGGTCAATCCACCTTGAAGACCTGGGTCTTCGCCATCCTGCGCAACCGGATCATCGACCACCTGCGGCAGGCGTCACGCACGGTCACGATGTCCAGCCTGGTCAACGACGACGACGACTGGCAGGAGAGCCTCGAAGCGCTCTTCAACGAACGTGGCGCTTGGCGCGACGGGACACGACCGGTCGCCTGGCCGGATCCGGAGGAGTCGATGCAGACGCGACAGTTCTGGGCCGTCTTCGAGGCGTGCCTCGACCGCCTGCCTGCCAACACGAGCCGGGTGTTCATGATGCGCGAATTCCTGGGCTTCGAGGCCGACGAGATCTGTGCCCAGCTGGGTATCACGACCAGCAACTGCCACGTCATCTTGCACCGTGCCCGGTTGAAGCTGCGCGGTTGCATGGACGCGGGTTGGGGCCGTCCGGAGGGATCGACATGCTGAGCTGCAAGGAAGTGACCGCGATCTGCTCCGCCGAGATGGAGCGGCCGCTGAAGTTGGGCGAGAAGGTCTCACTGCGCACGCACCTGATGATGTGCACCGGGTGCACGAACTATCGCCGGCAGATGAAGGCGCTGCGGCAGGTGATGCAGGCCTATGCCGAGGGCCGGACCCCGAGTGTCGAGCCGGAGCGCGGGGTTCCTGATTGACGCCCAATGTGGTCCGGCCCTGCTCCGCGACGCGGCCGCGCTCGCGATCCGAAGGGCCTCATCAACAGCAGCGTAGGCGCCGACCCACCGTTGCGCTTCTTCTCGACCGGCGCGAGGGTGCCGGGTTGATGGGCAGCGGTGGTGCATTCACGACATTCCGCGGGCACGAGAACGGCAAGAGCTTCGCGCCTGCTCCGTCGACCCTCATTCGGTCTGGGCGGACGGCACGGTTGGTTCGAGGCCGTGACGGTAAAATTGCGCGGGAAAAGTCTCGTCGGAACAATGACTTAAGCTCGTTGATGGCAGCCCCGCTGCGGCGCCTTTCTGGCCAGTCGGGACGCGAGTCGGTGGTGTCGGCCGTCGTCGCGTGAGTCGATAGATGTCGATAGATCTCGAAAGGTCAAATTTGGCCGAACCGCCTGCAAACCCGCGCCAATGCTGATGCTCCGCACTTTGACGGTAAAAATGACGGTAAATTTCTACGGAGCAGCCTCAGGCGCATTACAAATCAACAGCTTAGAACGCTCGTTGATGATTGAGTGGGAGTAGGGGCGGACTAGGGCGGCGCCGCGCCGAGTAGTCGACGCCACTCGGCCACCACCGCGGAAGCGCGAAACTCCGGACGCAGGAATGCCTTGGGGCGCGCGCCGCTGCGCCAGGCGCGCAGCTTCTCGACCACCGCTCGCGTGTCCCGTGCGTCGACCAGCTGGTCCGGGCTGCTCAGGACTTCGCGCGCCGCGCCGAAATCGTGCGCGAGCACGGGCGTGCCGAGCGCGTTCGATTCCGCGAACACGAGACCGAAGGTCTCCGCATGGGCATCCTGCGGATAGAACACGCACAATGACTCGCGCACATGCCGGAAGAGCTCGTGCCGCGGCACGCGGCCCAAGAGCTCCACGCCCGGTTGTCGAGCGAGGCGGGCAGTGCGGCGCGAGCGAAGCATGGCTTCTTCGAGGGAGTTCCCGGCGACTACGAGACGCAGGTCAGGCAGTGCACGCCGCACTCTGCCGAATGTTCCAAGCACCTGCTCGACGCCTTTGTTGCTGAAGAAGACCAGCTTGTCGGGATCGACGCGCGTGCCGTCGGGCGCCAGACTCTCGTCGATCGGGTTGTAGATGCGCAGTATCGGGATGCGGCCGCCCAGCGCGCGGGCCAGGGGATGATTCATCAGGCGCCGGGTCGCTTCACGATGCGCTTCCGACACCGTGACGATGGCGCCGGTGCTGCGAGCCAATCGGGCGCGAAGCAGCAGGGTCTCGGGGCGTTGCCAGTTGTGGATCCAGAGCAGAAGGCGCGCGTGGGGAAATCGGCTGTGCAGCTTGACAATGTGCCGGTGCTTGCGCACCACCACGGCGCAGTCCGGCATCGCGCTGCCGAACGGCGCCGGATCCTGCAGCGGCACATAGCGCAGCCCCGCATGGGGCGAGTAGTGCGTGGATCGTCCGCGCTGGGCAACCGCCACCTCGCAGACGGCCGAGAGCCCTTCGGCCACGCGCACGACGCTCGCCTCGGTGCCGCCGACCCCGCGCCGCGACATCACGTCCGCGTCGTACGCGTAATCCGACGCGGCATCGTGAATCAGAACGCGCACCCCTAGCCCCGCAGGCGCGCCACCAGGTCCCGCACCGTGGACTCGCTCGCGCCCGCGATGCGCGCATTCGGCCGGCCCGTCGCGAAAGCGACCGCCAGCAGGATCTCGTCGGCGCGCGGCGCGCCGGACACGCGCACCGTCATCGTATCCATCGCGTCGTAGTTCCAGCCGTTGTCGATGCCGCCGAGCACGATGTCCAGGGCCTCGCCAGGGCCGCCCATCTTGGCGGTGCCGGGAATGAGCGCATTGCCCGCGCGAATCGCGGTGCGCATAGCAAGCCCGATGCGGCAGTGGATCATTGCCGCGCCCTGCTCGAGGTCGCCGGACTCCCCCACCAGGGCACCCTTGCCGTAGGCAATCGGGGGACGCCCGCCGAGCGCTTCGAGGGCCCGACGGGTCAGCAGCTCGCCCACCTTCACCGACGCGGCCACGTCGGACTCGAAATCGTCCGCCGCCGGATGGCCGGCCCGGGGGTTGGCGAGAACGGCGCAGCCGGCGGCGCGCAAGGCGGGCGGCCGAACCGGGCGGCCGGCCTGTTCGGCGATTTCCTGGACGAAAACGTGAATCTGGCGGATTTCCATGGCGCTCCTTTCTCAACCGCTATTGTGCTCGATAGAATTTCCGCACCTGATCCAAGAAGGAGACTCGGCTCATGTCCCGGAAGAAACCCGCCAGACGCCGCCCCGCGCGGCCCACTTTCCGCCTCTCCAGCCCCGACTTCCGCGCCGGGGGGACGCTCTCGATGGAGCAGGTCTTCAACAGCTTCGGCTGCACCGGCCAGAATATCTCGCCGGCGCTCACCTGGTCCGGCGCACCCGAGGGCACGAAGAGCTTCGCATTGTTATGCCATGACCCGGACGCGCCGACCGGCGGGGCAGGCTGGTGGCACTGGCTGGTGCTCAATATCCCCGCGTCGGCGAAGGGGCTGGCTAAGGACGCGGGCAAAGCCGACGGCTCCAACCTGCCGGGGGAAGCGATACAGGTGAATACCGATTTCGGCGGCCCGGGCTGGGGCGGGCCCTGTCCGCCCCCGGGCGACAAGCCGCACCGCTACGTGTTCACCTTATACGCGCTCAAAGTGGACAGGCTGGATCCGAGCGGAGGTACTGCCTCGCTCGCCGGCTACATGGTGAACGGCAACGCGATCGCCAAGGCGGCGCTGATCGGCAAGTACGGCCGCAAGAAGTAGGAAGCCTAGCCGCCGAAACTGTCCGCGACCGCGACGTCGAGCAGGTTCGGCGCGCCGGAGGCGATTCCCTCGCGCAGTGCAGGCAGGATGTCCTGCGGGTCGGTCACGCGTCGCGCCGGCATGCCCATCGACTGTGCCAGGTGCACGAAGTCGATATCCGGCTCGCGTATGTCCATGCCCACGAATTGATCGGTCTTGCGGAACGACACCAGCCGCTCCTTGAGGATGCGGTAGCCGCGGTTGTTCGCGATCACGTAGGTGATCGGGCGCTTTAGGTTCG
>NZ_JBFXIO010000274.1:0-7192 GCF_050175855.1 Piscinibacter sp. | reverse complement strand
CCAAGGGCGTGGCGCGCACCGGCATCTTCATCGGCGGGCGCGACGCGGTGGTGGCGGCCGACATGCTGGAGCAGTCGGTCAAGGCCATGGTGCCGCCCTTCGTGGTCTCGGTGATGGCCGACCCCAGTGGCGCCTTCACCACCGCGGCCGCCATGGTGGCCTGCGTGGAAGCCGCGCTGCTGAAGCGGCGTGCGGAAGGCCTGAAGGGGCTTCGCGTGGTCGTGCTTGGCGGCACCGGGCCGGTGGGCCGCATCGCCGGCGTGCTGGCCGCGCAGGCCGGCGCCGACGTGGCGCTGTCCAGCCGCAACGGCATCGACGTGGCGGAAGAAGCAGCGCAGCAGACCGGCCAGCGCTTCGGCGTGACGATCCACGGCATCTCCGGCGGCGACCGCGCCGCGGTGCGCAGCTCGATCGCCGATGCCGACGTGATCCTCGCCTGCGCGGCTGCCGGCGTGCAGGTCGTCTCGGCCGAAGACCTGGGCTTCGCGAAGAAGCTGATGGTCGCTGCCGACGTCAACGCCGTGCCACCCGAGGGCGTGGCCGGCGTGGGTGTGATGGACGACGCCAGGCCGCTGGCCGGAACGGATGCCGTGGGCATCGGCGCGCTGGCGATCGGCAACGTCAAGTACCAGACGCAGCACCGGCTGCTGGTGCAGATGCGCGATGCGCCGAAGTCGGTGCTGGGCTTCGCCGAAGCCTTCGCCACGGCGCGGGCGTTCCTGGCCGAGTCGGCCGCGAAGGCGGGCTGAGCGCGCGTGCTGGCGCTGGCGGCACTCTCCGCTCGCGCGCTGGCCGAGGCGGCAGTGCGCGACGGCGTGCCGGTCGTGGCGCTCGACGTGTTCGGCGATACCGACACGCAGAACCTCGCGCTGGAGTGGCACGACATCGGCGAGGCCGGGGCCTTGCGCATCGACGCCCAGCGTCTGCTGGACACGCTCGGGCAACTGGCCCGGCGCGGCGACGTGCGCGGCTGGATCGCCGGCAGCGGCTTCGAGGGGCGTACCGAACTGCTGGAGCAGGCCGCGGCAAGGCTGCCACTGATCGGCACCGGCGCCGTCGACGTGCGCCGCGTGCGCGATCCGCAGGTGTTCTTCCGCGAGCTCGATCGCCACGGCATCGGCTTCCCGCCGGTCGCCTTCGAGCCGCCGCTCGATGCCGCGGGCTGGCTGCGCAAGGATGCCGGCGGCTGCGGCGGCTGGCAGGTGCATCGTGCGAGCGCGGCCGACCGCGGCGGACCTGGCCTGTACTGGCAGCGCGAGCGGCGCGGCGAGGCGATGTCGGCCACCTTCGTCGCCAACGGGCGCGACGCGGTCGTGCTCGGCGTGAACCGCCAGGGCAGCCGCTCTTTCGGCGACCGGCCGTACGTCTTCACGCACATTGCCGGGCCGATCACGGTCAGCGACGCCGTGCGGCGCGAACTCGGCGCCGTCGTGCGGCTGCTGGCCGGCGTCTTCCACGTGCGTGGCCTGGCCAGCCTCGACATCCTGCTCGAGGGCGAGCGCATCGAGGTGCTGGAGCTGAACCCGCGGCCGCCGGCCAGTCTCGCCCTGTATCCCCGCCTCGGAGACGGCGGCGTGCTGGCGGCGCACCTGCGGGCCTGCGAGCACGACGTGCTGCCGCTGCCCCCGGCCGATGGTGTACCCGTGCGCGGACTGGCGATCGTGTTCGCTGCCCGCGCCGTCCAGATCGACGGCGCTCGCGCCGCTGCGCTGGCGGCGTTGCCCGGCGCGTGCGACCTGCCGCGTGCCGGCTCGCGCATCGGCGCCGGCGATCCGCTGTGCAGCGTCGTGGCCGAGGGCGCCGACGAAGCGAGAATGAACGAACAACTGGACGCGCGGCGGGCTGCCGTGCGAGCCCTTCTGGAGACGAACCCATGAGCGACCACCCCGCGGCCCTGGCCGGCTGCACCCTCAGCCTCAACGCCCACGTGCAGCCGTGGGTCGAGCGCCTGGTGCGCGAGGCCGATGCGCTGCGCGTGGCGGCGCGGCGCGACGACAGCGGCGCGTGCATCGTCGATGCCGGCATCGAGGCGCCAGGCAGCATCGCGGCGGGCCTGCTGGTCGGCGAGATCTGCCTCGGCGGTTTCGGCGGCGTGACGCTGAAGACCGCCGCGGCCGACGGCTGGCCGAGCTGGCTGGAGGTGGCGAGCTCGCAGCCGGTGCTGGCCTGCCTGGCCAGCCAGTACGCCGGCTGGAGCCTGGCGGCCAGCAAGGAGGAGACCGGCGGCAAGAAATTCTTCTCGCTCGGCTCCGGCCCGGCGCGTGCGCTCGCCGCCAAGGAGAAGCTCTACACCGAGCTGGGCTACCGCGACCGTGCCGACCAGGGCGTGATCGTGCTCGAGGTCGACCGCGTGCCGCCGCCGGTGATCGTGCAGAAGATCCTGCGCGACTGCGGCCTCGCACCCGAGGGACTGACCATCGTGCTCACCCCCACCACCAGCGCGGCCGGTACCACGCAGGTGGTGGCGCGCGTGCTCGAGGTGGCGCTGCACAAGACCCACGAGCTCGGCTTCCGCCTCGACCAGGTGGTCGACGGCGTGGCCAGCGCGCCGCTGCCCGCACCCAGCCCCGACGGCGTGGAGGCGATGGGCCGCACCAACGACGCCATCCTGTACGGCGGGCGCGTGCACCTGTCGGTGCGCGGCAGCGACGAGGCTGCGCGCGAGCTCGCCGCGCAACTTCCGTCGCGCAACTCGAAGGACTACGGCCGCTCTTTCGCCGACATCTTCAAGGCGGTGGAATACGACTTCTACAAGATCGACCCGGCACTGTTCGCGCCCGCCGAGGTGTGGGTGAGCAACCTCGATACCGGCAGTACGTTCCACGGCGGCGCGCTGAACATGGAGCTGCTGCGCGGCCTGTGGCTGAAGGAGGCGTGAGGCGGTTGCCATGAGCTTGCGCATCGCGATTGCGACCGATGAGGTCGGCTGGCACACCCGCCAGCTGCAGGCGGCGCTGCGCGAGCGTGGTGCGGTCGGCCGCTGCGTCGACCTGGAAGACTGCCGCATCGACACCACGGCGGCCTGGCACGGCCTGGTGATCCCCGGCTTCGGCAGCGAGCTGCCCGACGCGGTGCTGGTGCGCGGCATCGCCGGTGGCACGTTCGAACAGGTGACCAAGCGGCTCGGCGTCCTGCATGCGCTGCGCGAGCTCGGCGTGCCGGTCTACAACGACGCGCGCGCCATCGAGCGCAGCGTCGACAAGGGCATGACCAGCCTGCTGCTGCACGCCGCCGGCGTGCCCACGCCGCCCACCTGGACGATGGAGTCGGCCGCGCAGGCGCAGCGGCTGGTGATGCGGGAGAGCGCCGCCGGCCGCACGCTGGTGCTCAAGCCGCTGTTCGGCTCGCAGGGCAAGGGGCTGCAGCGCGTCGGCTGCGTCGACGGCGTTCACGTGCCGCTGCCGGCACTGAAGGGCACCTACGGCTCGCTGGCCTACCTGCAGCGCTTCATCGCGCCGATCTCGTCGCCCGGCTTCGACTGGCGCGTGCTGGTGGTCGGCGGCCGCGCGATCACGGCGATGAAGCGCGTCAGTGCGCACTGGGTGCACAACGTCAAGCAGGGGGCGCGCTGCGAGCCGGCCGTGCTGACCCCGGCGCTGCGCGAGATTGCCGAGGCCGCCGGGAGCACGCTGCAGATGGAGTACGCCGGCATCGACATCCTGCCCGAGGGCTCCGAGGACGGACTTCGCGTGCTCGAGGTCAACGGCGTGGCGGCCTGGCAGGGCCTGCAGCGGGTCACACCCTTCAACATCGCGCGCGCTCTTGTCGACGACCTGCTCGACCGCTGTCTGCCCGCCGCGCGACGCGGCGTGCGACGCGCATGACCGAGGCGCGCGAGGCCTTCCTGCGCGCCTGCTGGCTCGACGTGGCGGTGCGCAAGCCCGGCAACGTCAGCGTGTTCTCCGCGGGGCACTGCATGCAGGCCGCGCAGTTCGTGGCCAGCGCGCAGGCCGCTGCCGGGCCGCTGCTGGCGCAGGGCGAGAGGGTGGGCTCGCGCATCGAGCACGCCATGGCCGCCACCTGGCGCGCTGTCGGCTGCAACACCAACCTCGGCATCCTGCTGCTGTGCGCGCCGATCGCTGCGGCGGCCGAGCGCGAGGGTGCCCGGACCAGTGCCGCGGCAATGCGCGCGGCCCTGGCGCAGACGCTGGCCGAACTCGACGTCGACGATGCGCGTGCCGCCTATCGGGCGATCGCGCAGGCGAACCCCGGCGGCCTGGGCGACGCGCCCGAGCAGGACGTGCACGACGAACCCACTCTCGGCCTGCGCGAGGCGATGGCGCTGGCCGCCGGCCGCGACCGCATCGCGCAGCAGTACGCCAGCGGCTTCGACGATCTCTTCGGCATCGGCCTGGCCCGTCTGCCCCGCGGGTTTGCCCTGATGTCGGGCGCCGCGGGCGAACCGGCCGATGCAGGCACGGCACGGGCCGTGCAAAGGGTTTTCCTGGGGTACCTCGGCGGCATTCCCGATTCACACATTGTTCGCAAACACGGCGAGGCCGTGGCACAGACTGTCATGGCCGCGGCGCAGGCCATTGCCGCCGGCGAAACCCCCGACGGCGACACCGGCCTGGCCGCCTGGGACGAATCCCTCAAGGCGCAGGGCATCAACCCAGGGACGAGCGCCGATCTCACCGTGGCGACGCTGTTCCTCGCCGGGCTGATCGGCCCTACGTGGCATGGAACGTGATAGCGTCTGACTCGCGCTGCGCCGCGGGCCAGTGTGTCGACGACCCAGAATCATTCACAGGAGATAGAAACGCCATGGCAAAAATCGATCGCATGATGGTTGGTGAATCGCTCGTCGGTGACGGCAACGAAGTTGCGCACATCGACCTGATCATCGGGCCGCGCGGCTCGGCCGCCGAAGCCGCGTTCGCCAACGCGCTGACCAACAACAAGGACGGTTTCACCTCCCTGCTGGCCGTGGTCGCCCCCAACCTGCTGGCCAAGCCCGCCACCGTGATGTTCAACAAGGTGACGATCAAGGGCGCCAAGCAGGCCGTGCAGATGTTCGGCCCCGCCCAGCGCGGCGTGGCCATGGCCGTGGCCGACAGCGTCGAGGACGGCACCATCCCGGCGGCCGAGGCCGACAACCTGTTCATCTGCGTCGGTGTCTTCATCCACTGGCTGGCCGAAGACGACAAGAAGATCCAGGACTACAACTACCGCGCCACCAAGGAGTCGATCGCGCGCGCCGTCGCCGGCTCGCCCACCGCGGCCGAAGTGGTGGCCAAGAAGGGCTCGGTGGCCCACCCGTTCCAGGCGAAGTGAAGAGAGCGGCGCACCCGCGAGGGTGCGTCAGGAGAGAGGGTTGAGATTGCCGACCGGTTCGCCGGTCGGCTTTTTCATGGGTGGCTGCCGGGCACCATGCCGCCACCGATGAGCTGCAGCACGGTGGCGCCCCGCGGCGCCGGTTCTGCGGCCGGCGCGAAGCGCTCGATCTGCACGCCCACCGCCTGCACGTCGTCGAACTTGCGCGGCTTGACGACCTTCACGCGCACCCAGCGCGCGCCGAACTCGCCGATCAGGATCTCGGCGATGGTCTCGGCAAACGCCTCCAGCAACTGCACCTTGTGCTCGGCCAGCAGCCGCTGCAGCCGCTCGCGCACCACGCCGTAGTCGATGGTGTCGCCGATGCGGTCGGTGTCGCAGGCGCGCGAGCGCAGCAGGCCGGCGTGCAGGTCGATGACGACCGGCTGCGGGCGGTGCAGTTCGGTGTCGTGGATGCCGATCACCGTCTGGCCCGTGAAGCCCTCGATGAAGATCAGGTCCAGCGTCGCGGCGTCGGCCGTGGCCGACGGCGCGGCGACGAAGCCGGTGCTCAGGGCGTTGAGGGTGGTCAAGGCGGTGTCTCCGTTGGATGGGCGATCAAGCGCGCCCAGCGTGCAAGTTGCGGGCCCACGCCACGTTACAGCAACCGTGGTTTACCCGGTGCGGACGCGCCTGCCGCGTGCCGACAATCAGGAATTGTTCCCGAAACCTCTAGGGGCCCGGCCCGGAGACAGCGATGACCCTGACGATGCGTGAAGCCCACCGGCATGCCGACCGGATCCTGGAGCTGGTGCGCAGTGGCGTGCAGCAGCAGGCCAACGACCCGGTGGCGCAGTCGTGGAGCCGCTGCCTCAACGAATACCGCCTCGATCCGGCCCGGCCCTGCGAGCCCTCGTTCGTGGCCCGCGTCGAGCTGGAGGAGCGCCGCGCCCGCCGCGCCGACGTCATCGCCTGCGCCCGCTACGAGATGACCACGCTGTACCAGCAGCTCGCCGACCCCGAGGCGGCGGTGGTGCTGACCGACACCGACGGCGTGATCGTGCACATGGTGAGCTCGCCGGAGTTCGCCGCCGAGGTCGGCCCGCTCGGCCTGCGCGTCGGTGGCACCTGGAGCGAGGCTGCGATGGGCACCAACGGCATGGGCACCTGCCTGGCCGCCGGCGGGCCGGTGTCGGTGCGCAAGGAAGATCACTTCTTCAACGAGTTCACCCAGCTCACCTGCTCGGCGGTGCCGGTGTACGACCCGTCGGGCGAGATCGCCGCGGTGCTCGACGTCACCAGCCGCTCCAGCCTGATGCAGCAGCACCTGCTGGTGCTGCTGGGCATGACGGCGCGCATGATCGAGAACCGGCTGATCGACACGCGCTACCGCAACGCCCACCCGCTGCACTTCCACAGCCGGCCGGAGTTCGTCTACACGCTGCACGAGGGCAAGCTGGCGGTGGGCGACGACGGGCGCATCCTGGCGGCCAACCGCAGTGCGCTGTTCCAGCTCGGCCTGCAGTCGATGGAAGACATCCGCGCGCGCCGTATCGAGGATTTCTTCCAGACCTCCCTGGAAGACATGCTGCAGCGCAGCACCTCGGCTTCGTTCCATCCGGTCGTCACCTACCGTGCCAATGCGGCACTGCGATTCTTCGCGGTGGCGCGCCGGCCGGCCTCGGATGCCAAGGCGCCGGTGCTGCCCGGTCCGGGCGCGAGCGCTGACCTGCCGCAGCCGGTGCCGGCCAAGCCGGCGGCACGTGCCGTTGCCGCGTCCAGGCCCGGCGGGGCGACCTTCGTCGACAACCGGCTGGTGTCGGCGCTGGACACCGCGCGCCGTGTCATCGCTCGCCAGACCCCGGTGCTGCTGTGCGGCGAGACCGGCTCGGGCAAGGAAGTCTTCGCCCGCGCCGTGCACGAGGCCAGCCCGCATGCC
>NZ_JBFXIO010000273.1:0-7201 GCF_050175855.1 Piscinibacter sp. | reverse complement strand
GCCGGCGATCACCTCGCCGAACAGGCGTTGCGTCAGTTCGCGTGCGGCATCGAAGCCGGCGTCGAGGAAGACGGCGCCGATCACCGCCTCGAGCGCGTCGGCGAGGATGGAGGCGCGCTGCGCACCACCCCCGCGCGCTTCGCCTTCGGACAGGCGCACCACCTCGGGCAGCCCGAGCTGCAGCGCCATGCGGTGCAGGCTGTCTTCGCGTACGAGGTGCGCCCGCACGCGTGTGAGGTCGCCTTCGTCGGAGCCGGCGAAGCGCTCGAACAGCAGGCTGGAAACCGCCAGGCTCAGGACGGCGTCGCCCAGGAATTCGAGGCGTTCGTTGTGGTCGGCGCCGAAGCTGCGGTGCGTCAGCGCCCGGGCCAGCAGGTCGGCCTGGCGGAATCGGTGCCCGAGGCGGGCCTGGAGTTCGTCGAGTCGTTCGTCCATCGGGTTGGTGCTCATCGGGCCGGCAGCCCGCATTGCCCCCGCTGCGCTACTTCTTCGAGCGCCCCTCGTACTTGATCAGCAGGTAGACCGGCGCAACCAGCTCGATCTCCTTGTCGTAGGCGAAGCTCACCACGACCTGCTCGTTCTCTTTGGTGATCTGCAGATCCCTGCCGTCGATCGAGGTGATCGAATATTCGATCTGCTTCTGCTTGTCGAAGGCTGCGCGGATCTCCGGCACCGTGGTGCCGCCCTCGCGGGCGATCTTGTCCACCGCGCGCTGGATCGTGTAGTACTCGTTGACGGTCGGCAGCACGCGCATCACCACCAGCGCCGTGACGCCGATCACGATGGCCCAGAACATCAGCCCGAACAGGGTGACGCCGCGCTGGCGGCGGCTCGATGCAAAGTTTACGGTCATTCGTTCATGCTCCCGTCGTGAACCCCGTGCCCCGGCGCATCAGTGGAAGGAACCGATGCGCTTCGGGTTGCCGAAGTTCATCCACACGAAAAAGGCCTTGCCGACGATGTTCTCGTCCGGGACGAAGCCCCAGAAGCGAGAGTCCTCCGAATTGTCGCGGTTGTCGCCCATCATGAAGTAGTGCCCCTCCGGCACCTTGCACGTGACACCCTCGGCACTGTAGCGGCAGTTTTCGCGATAGGGGAAGGCGTAGGCGCCGTCGGCTCCGAACGGGCGCTGCGCGTTCGGGTCGACCAGGATGCGGTGCTCCACCTCGCCCAGCTTCTCCTTGAACTCCGGCGAATAGCGCAGCGTGGTCTCGTCGTAGAAGCCCGGCGGCGGCAGGGCCTCGAGCGGCGCCGGCTGCCCGTTGATGTACAGCTTCTGGTTGCGAAAGCTCACTTCGTCGCCAGGCAGACCGACCACGCGCTTGATGTAGTCGATGCTGGTGTCACGCGGGAAGCGGAAGACGATCACGTCGCCGCGCTTCGGGTCGTTGTTGGCGACGATCTTCTTGTTGATCACCGGCAGGCGGATGCCGTAGTGGTACTTGTTCACCAGGATCAGGTCGCCGACCAGCAGCGTCGGGATCATCGAGCCGGAGGGAATCTTGAACGGCTCGAACAGGAACGAGCGCAGCAGGAACACGGCCAGGATCACCGGGAACAGCCCGGCCGTCCAGTCCAGCCACCAGGGCTGCATCAGCAGGCTCTCGCGCGCCTGCGTCACGTCGGTGTCGACCTTGCTGATGCCCTGGGCGGCGAGCTGGGCGCGGCGGGCGGCTTCCTGCTCCTCGAGCTGGCGCGCAGCCGCCAGACGCTGCGGTGCGAAGTGGAAGCGCTCGGCCAGCCAGTAGGCCAATGTCACGATGCTGAGGATGAACAGCAGCAGCGAGAAGTTGCCCGTCCACTTCCCGGCGTACCAGCCGCCGAGGTAGACGGCGAGCACGCCGTAGAGCACACCGGTCAGGAGACCCATCAATCGTCCACCTGGAGGATGGCCAGGAACGCCTCCTGCGGCACTTCCACCGAGCCGATCTGCTTCATGCGCTTCTTGCCTGCCTTCTGTTTCTCGAGCAGCTTTCGCTTGCGCGTGATGTCGCCGCCATAACACTTGGCCAGCACGTTCTTGCGCAGCGCTTTGATTGTCTCACGCGCGATGATGTTGGCCCCGATGGCCGCCTGCACCGCCACGTCGTACATCTGCCGCGAGATCAGCTCGCGCATCTTCGTGACGACAGCCCGGCTGCGGTACACGCTCTGGCTGCGGTGCACGATGATCGACAGCGCGTCGACCTTGTCGCCGTTGAGCAGGATGTCGACCTTGACGACGTCGGCCGCGCGGTACTCCTTGAACTCGTAGTCCATCGAGGCGTAGCCACGCGACACCGACTTCAGCTTGTCGAAGAAGTCCAGCACGATCTCCGCCAGCGGCATCTCGTAGGTGAGCATCACCTGGCGGCCGTGGTAGGCCATGTTGATCTGCGTGCCCCGCTTGAGGTTGGCCAGCGTCATCACCGGGCCGACGTAGTCCTGCGGCATGTACAGGTGCACGGTGACCACGGGCTCGCGGATCTCGCGGATGCGCCCCTGGTCGGGCATCTTCGAGGGGTTCTCGACCTGCAGCACCGTGCCGTCGTTGAGTTCGACCTCGTAGACCACGCTGGGCGCCGTGGTGATCAGGTCCTGGTCGAACTCGCGCTCGAGCCGCTCCTGAACGATCTCCATGTGCAGCAGGCCGAGGAAGCCGCAGCGGAAGCCGAAGCCCAGCGCCTGGCTGACCTCGGGCTCGTAGCGCAGCGACGAGTCGTTGAGCTTGAGCTTCTCCAGCGCGTCGCGCAGCTGGTCGTACTCGCTGGCCTCGGTCGGGTACAACCCGGCGAAGACCTGCGGCTGGATCTCCTTGAAGCCGGGCAGCGGCTCGCTGGCCACGCCCAGGTTGTTCGGCAGCTTCTTTTCCAGCGTGATGGTGTCGCCCACCTTGGCGGCCTGCAGTTCCTTGATGCCGGCGATCACGAAGCCGACCTCGCCGGCCCGCAGCGTCTCGCGTGGCAGCGATTTGGGCGTGAACACGCCGAGTTGCTCGGCGCCGTAGACCGCGTCGCTGGCCATCAGCCGGATGCGTTCGCCCTTGGTGAGCGAACCGTCGACCACGCGCACCAGCATGACGACGCCGACGTAGTTGTCGAACCAGGAGTCGATGATCATCGCCCGCAGCGGCGCATCCGGGTTGCCGCGCGGCGCCGGCATGCGCTGGATCACCGCCTCGAGGATGTCGTCGATGCCTTCGCCGGTCTTGGCGCTGCAGGGAATGGCGTCGTCGGCGTCGATGCCGATCACGTCCTCGATTTCCCCCTTTGCCCGGTCGGGGTCGGCCTGAGGCAGGTCCATCTTGTTGAGCACCGGCACCACCTCGACGCCGAGCTCGATGGCGGTGTAGCAGTTGGCCACCGTCTGCGCCTCGACGCCCTGGCTGGCGTCGACCACCAGCAGCGCACCTTCGCAGGCCGACAGCGACCGGCTGACCTCGTAGCTGAAGTCGACGTGACCGGGCGTGTCGATCAGGTTGAGGTTGTAGACCTTGCCGTCGCGCGCCTTGTATTGCAGGGCCGCCGTCTGTGCCTTGATCGTGATCCCGCGCTCGCGCTCGATGTCCATCGAATCGAGTACCTGCGCCTCCATCTCGCGGTCGGACAGGCCGCCGCAGCGCTGGATCAGGCGATCGGCGAGCGTGCTCTTGCCGTGATCGATGTGGGCAATGATCGAGAAGTTGCGGATGTGGTCCATGGACACCGTGACTCGAAGCTCACGCCGTAGACACAACGGCGCAGCCGTTGCAGCGCAAGCTCACATCGCGCTGCGATGTGAAGGCGCGAAGCGCCGTGCTGAAGCTAAAAAAAAGGCACGTCGAACGAGTGACGCGCCTTCCAACAAAACGTATGGCAACTGCTTGTTGGGCCTTCATTGTAGCCAAAAGCACCCGCCGGAATCCCGCGCCAATGCTCGATTTCTGCTCGTTGCAGGACGCCAACATCGAAATCCATCCACAGCTTTTCCACAAATGCTTGTGGATCGCCTGGGGATAGCTGAAGCTCAGGTTTTTTGTTGCCTGGAACGTCGAAAGCCAGCCGCCAATGCCGTCGATTCTAGCTGTCAGCAAAGGCAATCAGGCCTCGCTCGCGGAGGTTGGCATCCACTGACTTTCGCAAGACGGGAACAGGCATTCACCACCTCGATCCGGCAAACCCGTCATCCATCGTCATTTCCCGGATCCCGGAAAGACCCGACAATCCAGTCGGGCGCCCCGACTGTCGCCCGGGCGCCAGCAGGGCTCTCAGCGCGCCGGTCGGATGATCAGGAAGTTCACGGTGTCACCACGGCGCACGAGGGCGGTGACGGCGCGCGACTTGTCGAGCTTGGCCACCACCGATTCGAACTGCTTCGCGCTGGTGATCTCGGTGTTGTCGATAGACAGGATGACGTCGTCCTCGCGCAGCCCCGCACGCGCGGCAGCGCCTTCCGCCACTTCCACGCGCACGCCGTTCTTCAGCTTGAGTTCGCGCTTCTGCGCCTCGGTCAGGTCGGAGACCCCGATGCCCAACGTCGTGGTCGTGGCGTGCGGCTTGGTCTCTGCTTCTGCGGTGCGGCGAGCGCGGTCCGGCTCCACCTCGGCGACGACCACGCTCAGGTCCTTGTAGGCGCCGCGGCGGAAGACCTGCAGCGTGGCCTTGCTGCCCGGCTTCACCGCGCCGACGATGCGCGGCAGGTCGCCGGACTTCTCCACCGTCTTGCCGTCGAAGCGCGTGATGATGTCGCCCGGCTCCACGCCGGCGTTCTCCGCCGGCCCGCCCGCTTCCACGCTGCGCACCAGGGCACCAGTGGGCTTGCCCAGGCCGATGGACTCGGCGACTTCCTTGGTCACCTGGTCGATGCTCACGCCGATGCGGCCGCGGCTGACGCGGCCGGTGGTCTTGAGCTGCTCGGCCACGCGGGTGGCTTCGTCGATCGGGATGGCAAACGAGATGCCCATGTAGCCGCCCGAGCGGCTGTAGATCTGCGAGTTGATACCCACCACCTCGCCGCGCATGTTGATCAGCGGCCCGCCGGAATTGCCGGGGTTGATCGCCACGTCGGTCTGGATCAGCGGGAGGAACTCGCCGGTGTCGCGCGCCTTGGCGCTGACGATGCCGGCCGTCACCGTATTCTCCAATCCGAAGGGCGAGCCGATGGCGATCACCCACTCGCCCACGCGCAGCCGGTTGACGTCGCCGGTGCGAACGGACGGCAGCCCGGCCGCGTCGATCTTCACCAGCGCCACGTCGGAGCGGCGGTCCGAGCCGATCACGCGTGCCTTGAACTCGCGCTTGTCGGCCAGCGTGACGAAGACTTCGTCGGCGCCATCGATGACGTGCGCATTGGTCATCACGTAGCCATCGGCGCTGAGGATGAAGCCGGAGCCGACGCCGCGCTGCTGCGGCTCGCCGTCGGGTTGCGGGCGCTGGCCGCGCGGACCGGGCTGGTTCGGGATGGGCAGGCCGAAGCGCCGGAAGAACTCCAGCATGTCCTCGTCCATCTCCGGCATGCCGTTGCCGCGCGCAGCACGCCGTTCGGTGGTGCGGATGTTGACGACCGCCGGCCCGACGCGCTCGGCGAGGTCGGCGAACTCGGGCAGGTTCGACTGCGCCTGCGCGGCCGGCGTGAAGAAGGCCGCTGCGCCCGCGACCAGAAAGCTGGCGAGCGCGATGAGGAAGCCACGGCGAGCCGCCGCGGAAACGGTGGTTGGCATGTTGTGCATGATGGAAGTGAGCCTCACTGCTGAAGCCTTGGAAGACGGCGCGTCACCTGCGCCGTTCGAGCCCGTTGGCGAATGCGAGGAGCGTGGCCGGCGGAACGTCGCCGACGACCGTGACCCACCACTCGCCCTGCCGGCGCATCAGCGTCTGGGTGGCACCCACGGCCGTGCGCATCGCGCGCTGGTGGCGGGCGGGGCTGTACGGTTCGATGAACACCGAGACGTAGGTCAGCCCGTCCGAGAAGATGGTCTGCAGCACCGGTTCCGACGTGGCTTCCTGTGCGTTCGAGGTCGGCGACTCCATCGGCCGCTTGACGCAGTTGACCTCGCGGAAGCCTGGCACGAGCTGGCGCATGTTCCAGCCCTCCGCCTCCAGGCGGGTGCTGTCGAGCGTCGGCCGGATGACGCGATAGCCATCGAGCTTGCGCATCGGGCCGGTGACGCTGTCGAACTGCGGCTTCACGCCGATCGTGACTTCCGAAAAGGCCGAGGTCTCGAGCACCTCATTGCGCTCGCCGAGAACATCGGAACGCAGCAACAGGCCCGACGCCTTGTCGGACCACAGCCGGTATCCGAAGCGATAGGTGTCGCGCGGCTGGACGAGCAGCACGTGTGCCTCGCGCCCGGCCACCCGCTCGCGGCCCTGCGGCTGCACTTCGTAGAACTCGGCCAGGCGGTCGATGCTGCCTTGCAGCAGCGACGGAAAACCGCTGAGCGCCTGGGCCTGCTCCACCAGCGCCACGCGACTGCCCGGCCACAGGGTGTGGACGATGTCGTTGTGCCGGTAGACATAGCGGGTCTGGCCGTCCAGCGACTCGATGCGCTCGTACTGGTTGCTGCCTTCGCCGTAGTGCGCGATCCGCGCGCTCGAGACCGCGCCGCCCCCACTGACGACGAAGATCCCCTGGAAATTCTGCTTGCCGGCCGCTTCGTGGATGCGGGTCAGCCAGGCCTTGACCTCGCGGCTTTCCGGCGCCGAGGCCGGCCCGGCGGCGGACACGAGTCCGCCGTGGGCGCCGAGGAGGGTCAGCGCGAGCAGGGAGCGCAGAAGCATGAGTCGGTTCGTCTGGACAACGGCTCAGCGCTTCGCGCCGTCCGTGGTGGCGCTGCGCAGGAAAGAAGACGGCACGCCGAGGGCCGACGCTCCGGCGAAGCGCTGATGCGCGGCGAGGTAGCGGTCCAGGCGCGCGTCACGGATCACGTTGCCATCGGTCACGAGCGCGGCGTGCTCGCCGTTCGCATCGGCTACGGCCGGCGAGGCCACCGTCGTGGCAGCCACCGGCACGACCGGCGAAGGCGCACGAGCCACGGCCGGCGCCGATTCGGGCGACGGCGCCTGCAGCGCCACCAGCACGCCGGCAACGGCCACGAAGCCGGCTGCGACCGCGGCGCCGGCACGCCAGCGCCGCGCCGAACGCCCGGCCGCCATCGGCACCGGCTGCGCGGCCTGCACCGGCTGCGGGGCGAGCACGACCGGCTCGTCCGCCAGCCGGGCGCGAAGGCGCTTGAGGAACTCTT
>NZ_JBFXIO010000272.1:0-7220 GCF_050175855.1 Piscinibacter sp. | reverse complement strand
CGTTCCGGAGATGTCGACGAACACGCTCGGGCAGAACGCGGCGGCGGCGCGCGAGCCGTGCCATTCGGTACTCGAGGGCACCTCGAAGTGCAGGAGCTCGCGGACGGGTGACCCCGGCAGCGGCCGGCAGGCGGCAGCCACCGCCCGCTGAGTGATGAAATGGTCGACGTTCACATCACCAGGGTGATGCGTCAGTACACGCGAGGGCTCCACGCGCCGAACCTCAGCCTCAATGCACTTGACAATGTCGAGCAGATCGACGCCGTCCATCCGGTTGTCGGGAAAGCCCTCAAGCCGGACCGAGCACGCTCCCAGGATCTTGGCGGCCCGGCGCGCGCTGCCCTGCAGTGCGGACAGCTCCGCACGCCGGCCGCCGCGGTCGCGCCTCGGCGCCCGGCTGGTGGCGCCTTCGGCGAGGATGAGGATGCTGACCCGCCAGCCCTCCCGCGCCATGCGGGCGATGGTTCCGCCACAGCCGAGCACTTCGTCGTCAGGATGCGCCGCGATCACCAGTGCACTCTTGCTCACGTGTCGTCCCTCTCCGGGATGAGCGAAATACTTACGTCGGCCAGCACTACGTCGGGCCGGCGGCTGGCGCGCCCGAACTCAAGGCGCAGGCGCCCGATCTCGATGAAGGCGCGCGGATACCCGTCCGCGTCAAGCATCCTGATGATGTCGTGCACCTTCTCCAGCGTTTCGGCAGTACTGAGGTCGCCCTGATCGGGTGTGCGGCGCTGGAACAGCACCGGAGCGCCGGTCTGCGGCTGCGGGCGCACGTCTCGCTCGACGATCTCGACGATCATCGACTCCATGAGCGCGGCCGCGCGCAGCAGCACTTCCTCGGCGCTGCCGAGTAGCGACAGCGGTCGCTTGAGGTAGACCGGTCCTGCATCCAGCGTTTCGGTGCAGAGCAGCGCCGAGAGCTTTGTATCTTCGATGCCGCGCACGATGAGGTTTTGCAGCGGGGTCCCGCCGCGGCCGAACGGTAGATCGGTCATGTGAAACACCACGCAGGTGAAGCCTTGCCATACTTCCGGCGGGATCTTCCAGGACCAGTGCGGGAAGAACAGGTGGCTCGGTGCGTGCGCCTTCAGATTCTCGGCGCTTAGCTCGCCGCGATCGCGGATACGCAGGACGCTGAAACCGTGCTTGGAGGCGAGCGCGACTTCCAGCGCGTCATGCCGGCTATGCGGGGTCGCAAGAACGATGCGCCTATCGTTGGGCACTTGACGTCTCCCAGGTCCAGTCGAGTGCGCCCACGCGCGTGAAACCCGCGCTGGAGAAAGCGGCAGCGGATACGCTGTTGCCTTCCATGACGTGCGCTGTCAGGCGACGCAACGAAGGCTCCTCCGCGGCAATCCAGCGCTTTGCTTCAACCAGCAACCGGGTGCCAAGGCCGATCCCGGTTAGTTCGGGGTCGAGGTACAGCGAGATCTCCGCCGAGGAGGCCGAAAGATCGAATCGTAGGATGCCGACGGGCAGGCGTCCGCAACAGGCTACCAGCAGGCGGCGCAGCGGATCCTGCAGCGCTTCCTTCCACCACGACGTATGTGCTTCCCAGGGCACTTCCCTTGAATCTCTGAAGCGCGACCGCGTTCGCGGGTCCTGACGCCATTTATGCGCGATGCAGGCGTCCGACTCCACTGCGGGGCGCAGACGCAGCTCTGCGCCGAGAAGCGCAGCCGCGACGCGCAAGGCGCCGCGGCCGTCGACTTGTGCCCTCGAGCGCTCCACCATGGCGCGCCGGTCCGGCGCATCCTCGATCAGTCGCGCGACTGCGTCGCCGATGTCCTCGACCGTGGTCGATCTCGCCGTCCTGGTGATTCCCCCCGCGACCAGCGATTGCACCACGACCGCCTGGTTTTCGGCGCCGACCAGCGTCAATGTCGGTACGCCGATGCAGCAGCGCTCCCAGCTTGCACCGCCGCCGGCGCCGATCTGCAGGTCGTGCCGGGCGAAGAAGTCGCTCAGGTCGCGCAAGTCGACGGCCAGCGTGGTTCCCGGCGAGTCGGCGCACGCCTGGCGAAGCGTTGCTAGCTCCGGATTCGCGCTCGTCGTCACGATTTCGATCGGCCCGCGAAAGCCAGCGACCGATCGGCAGGCTTCGAGCGCGCGTGCGGATAGCCCTGCGATATCGGCTCCGCCCAGGAAGATGCCGATGCTGCGCACTTCCTCACGCCATGAGTACTTCGGCGCCGCGGCGTACTCGGGCCGCAGAAGCGCGTACCGCGGCCCCCCGAGCAGGGGCCGGTCTGCCGGCCAGCGGCCGCTGTACTTGGCGCGAAAGTCCACGGCCAGGTTCTGGTCGATGAGCAGCGCCGCATCGAGGGCGCGGTCCCCCAGATCGTCGACCACTGCTATCCGCGTGCGCAGCCTCGCACCGACTTCGCGGTGCCAGCACGCGTCAAAGGCGTAATGGTCGACCACCACCCAGGCGGGCGACCAATCCGCGAGGGCCGCCGCCGTCTGCGCGGCATCCTGCTCCCAGGACACCTGCGCCCAATCCGCGTGGCGCGGAGACCCGCGCTTCGATCCGCCTGCGCCGCTCGGCGCCGCGAGCGATTGATGCGCCACCCCCGCACGGCGCGCGAGGGCCTGCGTATCCACGCCTAGAGACCGGCTTAGGAGACAGGACTCGGTCCCCGCTCCTTCCAGTGCCTGCGCTAGAGCGAGGCAACGAGTCACATGCCCGATACCCATTTCGGCAGACGCGTCCGCGCGCAAGGCGATACGCATCGCGGTCAACCCGACCCCGCCACGAAAGTGCTTCGAACCGGAATGCCTGCAGCGTGTAGCGCCTGCTTAGCCCCGGACGGTGTCTGCTCAGTAAAGTGAAACATGCTCGCAGCCGCTACGGCCGAAGCACCCGCCTTCAGGACCGCGTCGACCAGATGCTGGTAGGTGCCCGCGCCACCCGAGGCGATGACCGGGATGGCGATCGCTGCTGACACGCGTTCGATCAGCTGCAGGTCGTACCCCTGCATCGTGCCGTCGCGATCGATTGAGGTCAGCAGGATCTCGCCCGCGCCCCTGTCGGCCAGCTCGCGCGCCCACTCCACGGGATCGCGCCCCGTGTCCTGCGTCGCGGAACGGATCCAGACAACCACCCGGTCGTCCGTCTCGCGCCGCGCGTCGATGCTGGCGACAATACACTGCGCGCCGAACTTCGCTGCCGCCTGATTGATCAACTCGGGCCGCTCGACCGCGGAGGAATTGATGCTCACCTTGTCCGCACCCGCGTGCAGCAGCGCCACGATCTGCTCTAGGCGGCAAATTCCGCCGCCCACGGTCAGTGGCACCGCGCATTCATTGGACAGGTCTGCGACCGTGACGTAGTCCGGCGCCTCGCCGGTTTGCGAGGCGACGATATCGAGCAGCACCAGCTCGTCCACGTCGCGCGCATTGTAGACCTTGATCGCGGGCAGAACAGGTCCGACCCTCCGCCAGCTGTTGAAGCCGACGCCCTTCACCAGGCCCGGACCCTTCCACAACAGGCTGGGAATCACGCGCACTTTCAGCACGGCACGTAATCCAGGAAATTGCGCAGCAGCTGGCGGCCGACCTTGGAGCTCTTCTCCGGATGGAACTGGGTGCCGAACACGTTGCCCTGGCCGATCGCCGCCACGATTGGCACGCTGTAGTCGGTAGTGGCGGCGACATCCGCCTCGCGCCGCGCGTGGAAGGCGTAGCTGTGGACGAAGTAGAAGTCCGATCGCTGCGGAATGTGGGCAAAGAGCGCACGTGCGGCAGCGCCGGCGCCGTAGCAGAGGTCGTTCCAGCCTACGTGTGGGATGCGCAGGCGGCAGCCCAGGCTATCCAGGCGCACGACGTCGCCTTCCACGAAGCCCAGTCCCGGCGTGCCGCCGCCCTCTTCACCGCGGCTGGCGAGCATCTGCATGCCCAGGCAGATGCCGAGCAGCGGCCGGCGGTGGTCCCGGTTGAGCTTATGCAAGGCATCGGCCCAGCCGCCATCGCGCAGGCGCGTCATGCCTTCCAGAAAGGCGCCCACGCCAGGAAGCACCACGCGGTCGGCTTCGTAGAGCGCGCCCGGATGGTCGGCGATGAACGCCTGTGCTCCCAGATCCTCGAGCGCGCGGCGCACCGAGCCGAGGTTTCCCATCCCATAGTTGACGATGCCGACCTTCACGGATTGTCGTAGTTGACCTTCTCGAGGTTGCCGTGCTTGTCCTTGAGCAGCGCGCCCGACCCATCACGCTTGAAGATCTTCTTGTTGGTGAACTTGTCGCAGACGCGGATGAACTCCTCGACCGACATGTCGAGCGGCTCGAGGATCGCCGCCAGCGGCTTGCCGAGGTAGGTCCAGGGGAATTTCCCGTCGCGCTTGCGCACGATCTCCAGCGCGTCCTGGCGGGTCAGGCGGCCGCGGCGCACGTGCAAGCAGGCGATGTCGGTCGCGCGCGAGAAGCCAAACTTGAGGAACTTGAAGTAGTCGTGGATGCCGGTCTGGTGATTGTCGAGGTTCTCGTAATTCACCATCGAGCCCTCGACGGCCGCCGGCAGCGAGGTGAACCCGTTCGCCTGCGAGATCAGCGCGTTGGACAGCCCGTCCCAGGGAATGTAATGGCCGAGAAACAGCCCGGTCACGCCAGCGCGCTGCAGGTCAGCGTCGCTGGGGTACTGGTAGGGCAGCAGGTGCCGGCGCTCGAAGCCATAGCTTTCGGGCAGGTCGGCGACCCTGAGCCCCAGCAAGCCGCCAAACTCTTCCAGCCAGCGGCGCGTGAGGACGTTGTTCTGCGCCGCCGCTGCGGGGCCTCCATACTCATTCTGCGAGTTCTCGCCCCACACGATCAGCGGCACGTTGAACTGCACGGCTGCCCGCACCGGGATGGTGAAGATGCCGACGTGCTCGGGCCAGGAAATGTCGCCTACCTCTGTCAGTCCGATACGGTTCAGCCTTGCGCGCACCAGCGGATTGGGCGAGAACTCGATGTAGTCGACGCCGAGGTGCTTGATGTTCTCGATGTTCTTGCGCCCGATATCGGAAAGGTCGCAGGTCGTGGAAGTCACGCACAGGGGATTGAGATCCAGCTGCAGCATCCGGATCACCTGGTACGTGCTGTCTTTTCCGCCGCTCACCGGCACGATGCAGTCCCAGTTCTCGCCGTTGCGCCGGTAGCGCTTGAGGATTTCGAGCAGTTCCTTGCGCCGCTGCTCCCAATCGACCGCCGCGCGCAGCTCGTAGGCACGGCAAGCATTGCACACGCCTTCCTCATCCAGGTGCAGATCGGGTTTGGTGTGCGGCATCACGCACTTGACGCAGTACTTCAGCATGGTCTGACTATTTCCGGAGTAGGAACCAGGAGATGTCGTCCTGCGGGAAGACCGGATCGCGCCGGTAGGCGAAGCCGTAGTCGACCAGTGCGAGCCCGGGGTAGGCTTCCAGCATTTCGCCGGCGAAATCGCGCTTGAACAGCCGGTCGCTGTGCCCGCGGTAGGGGATGGCTACAGGGGATGGATTGTAGTACTCGCAGATCAGAATCCATCTGCGCGAGGCTTGGTAGAGCTTGCTGTAGGCGGCAGGCAGCATGTCGGGATTGATGTGGATCAGCACTCCCTTGCTCAGCGTCAGGTCGGCCGGCTCGGCCGGCTGGAAGTCGAACATCGAGCCGCAGTACACTCGCTCGTCGCCGAGCAGCTTGGCCAACTCGGCGGCCGCGTCGCGGTTGATTTCAATGCCGCGCAGGGAAATTTCGGGGTAGAGCACGCGCAGCGCGCGCAGGTTCATGCCGATGTTGGCGCCGAACTCGACGCATGACGAGATCGTCCCCGCGCCGCGCAGCGCTCTGGCGAAGAGACCGACGTTCGCGGCCAGCAGCGCCTTGCTTTCGTTGCGGGCAATGTAGTCCGTGCCGAACTGGCCGGCCCAGAACCCTTCCTGCTCGGTGTTGTACGGCATCACGCCTCCTTGGACGCGTGCGCAACCGCGCGCTGGGCCACATGGCGGTTGAGGTTCTCCCAACTCGGATTCCTTCTCAACACGGCAAGCACGTCCTCGAGCCTGAAATCGGCATTGCGGGCGGCGAGCTTGCCGAGGATGCGGCTTATCAGCTCGAAATCCTCCGGGGTATCCACTGTCCAACGATGGCGGCTGAGATCTGGCTCCCGGGTCAGCGATCTGAGCCGGTAGCGGTCGGGGCGGCGCCAGATGAAGGGGGTGACATGCTCACGTTCGTCGGGGTCGGTCGCTTCCGCGTTCGCTTCCGCCAGGCAGCGTCGAGAGAAAACCTCCACCGCCATGCCGTACGGCCAGGTTGGCTGCAGCATGTTGGACACAAAGTCGGGCTTGTCCGGCGATTCGCGGAATACCCGGATGGACTCGTCGATCAGGTCGGGGTCGATGAGTGGGCAGTCGGCGGTCACGCGCACTATCGCCGATGCACCGCACGCCGCGGCAGCTTTCTCATAGCGGGAAAGAACATCCAGCTCTGGACCGCGCACCGATGACACTCCCTCCTCGCAGCAAAGCTCATCGATCGGGTCGTCCGCCTTGGAAGTCGAAGTGGCAACCACAATTACGTCGGCCCTCTCGACAGCCCTGAGGCGCTCTAGCTGGTACGACAGCATCGGGCGCCCTTCGATCGGCAGCAATACCTTCCCCGGCAGCCGACTGGAACCCATCCTGGCCTGGACAATGATGGCGGTGGTCATGACACGAGTGCAGCCCTAAGAGCGACGATGACCTCGTCCTGCTCTCCCGTGCTCAACGCGGGATACATCGGGAGACTGATCGCTTCGGCATAGTAGCGCTCAGTCTGCGGGAAATCCTGGGGCCGCAGGTCGGGGCGCGAGTGGTACGGCAAGCGGTAGACGGGGATGTAATGGAGATTCACCCCGATTCCCGCTGCACGCATGCCTTCGAACACCTCTCGATGCGAGCGGCGGACCTCCTCCGGCTTCAGCCGCACGACATACAGGTGCCAAGCCGACGCCGTATCCGGGTGCTGCCAAGGCGTCCGCAGCGGAAGACCCGAGAGGAACTCGTCGTAGCGGGCCGCCAGGCGGCGCCGCGCGGCCACGAACTCGTCCACGCGGCGCATCTGGCTCGAGCCGAGCGCGGCCTGCACGTCGGTCATGCGGTAGTTGTAGCCGAGCGCGACTTGCTCGTAGTACCAGGGGCCGTCGGGCTCCTTCGTCATGTCCTCGGCGTCGCGCGTGATGCCGTGCGTGCGCAGGAGCTGCATGCGCTTGGCGAGCGCCGG
>NZ_JBFXIO010000271.1:0-7221 GCF_050175855.1 Piscinibacter sp. | reverse complement strand
GCCGGGTTCAGCTCCATCACGTCGAGCGAGGCAAGCCGGCCGGTGTCGGCGATCATCTCCATGCACAGCTGCGCTTCGCGGTAGGTCGGCCCGCCGGGCACCGTGGTTCCCACGCCCGGCGCGATCTCCGGGTCGAGGAAGTCGACGTCGAAGCTCACGTGCAGGTGGGTGTTGGCGTCCAGCGTGGCCAGTGCCAGCTCCATGGCGTGGCGCATGCCGTGCTCGTCGATGAAGCGCATGTCGAAGACTTCCAGGCCCACCTGGTGCACGAAGCGCTTCTCGCCGGGATCGACGCTGCGAATGCCGATCTGGCGCACCCACTTCGGGCTGATCGCCGGCACCTGGCCGCCGATCTCCACCAGTTCCTTCGGGCCGTGGCCGCACAGGCAGGCCACCGGCATGCCGTGGATGTTGCCGCTGGGGGTGAGCTCGCTGGTGTTGAAGTCGGCATGCGCATCGAGCCAGAGCACGCGCAGCTTGCGGCCCGCCTCGCGGCAGTGGCGCGCCACCGCGCTGATCGAGCCGATGCCCAGGCAATGGTCGCCGCCGAGCAGGATGGGCAGCCGCCCGAGCTGCAGCTCGGCGTGGACGGCCTCGTGCACGGCGGTGTTCCAGGCCACCACCTCGGCCAGGTGCCGGTAACCGCCCACCGGGGGCAGCCACGGGTTGGCCGGGCCGGCGAGGTTGCCTCGGTCGACGACCTCCAGCCCGTGCGATTCGAGCACCGGCAGGATCTGCGCCACGCGCAGCGCTTCCGGCCCCATGCTCGCGCCGCGGCTGCCGGCGCCGATGTCGGTGGGGGCGCCGATCAGGCTGACCAGTTTCTTCATCTTGGTCCTCAGACGTCGTCGGCGAACGGGCCGGTGGTGGTCTCGGGCAGGTCGAAGCCGTAGGCCTCGGCCAGCACCTCCCAGGCTTCCTCGGCGGTCTCGACGTAGCGGAACAGGTCGACGTCGCCCGGGCTGATCATGCCGGTCTCGATCAGCCAGTCGAAGTCGATCAGCCGTGTCCAGAACTCGCGGCCGAAAAGCAGGATGGGTCGCTTGCGCGACTTGCCGGTCTGGGTGAGCGTCATCGTCTCGAACAGCTCGTCGAGCGTGCCGAAGCCGCCGGGGAAGCACACCAGCGCGATGCTGCGCATCACGAAGTGCATCTTGCGCAGCGCGAAGTAGTGGAACTGGAAGCACAGCTCCGGCGTGATGAACGGATTGGGCGCCTGCTCGTGCGGCAGCACGATGTTCAGGCCGATGCTCTTGCCGCCGATCTCGTGCGCGCCGCGGTTGCCCGCCTCCATGATGCCGGGGCCGCCGCCGGTGACCACGTAGACCGGGGCCTCCATCTCGCGCGACTTGCGCGTGACGATGGCGGCGAAGCGCCGCGCCTCGTCGTAGTAGCGCGACATGCTCACCGCCATCTCGGCGCGGCGGATCGCTTCGGCGTCGCCCGAGGCGCGCGCCGCCTCCAGGCGGGCGAAGGCGACGTCGGGCGGCAGGATGCGTGCGCTGCCGAAGATCACGATGGTCGAGCGGATGCCGTGCTCGCTCTGGATCATCTCCGGCTTGAGCAGTTCGAGCTGCATGCGCACGGGCCGCAGTTCCTCGCGCAGCAGGAACTCGGTGTCGGTGAAGGCGAGCCGGTAGGCGCTTTCCGGGCCGGCGTAGCGCGACGGCTCGACGGCGGCTTCGGCGTCTTCTTCCGCGGTCGGGAAGTTGCGCGCGGTCAGGTCCTGTTTCTTGTCCATGGCGCGGAGAATACCCGCGGCCGGCCCGCCCTCAGCGCCGTGAGGCGCACACCGGGCACGCGGGAGCGCGCTGCATGCGGATCTCGTTCCACTCCATGGTGCGTGCATCGAGCATCTGCAGCCTGCCGGCCAGCGAACTGCCCACGCCGGCCAGCAGCTTCAGCGCCTCGGCCGCCTGCATGGTGCCGATGATGCCCACCAGCGGCGCGAACACGCCCATCGTCGCGCAGCGCACCTCCTCGAAGGTGGCCTCGGGCGGGAACAGGCAGGCGTAGCAGGGGTTGGCTTCGCCGCGCACGTCGTACACCGAGATCTGGCCGTCGAAGCCGATCGCCGCGCCCGAGACCAGCGGCTTGCGGTGCGCCACGCAGGCGGCGTTGACGGCCTGGCGGGTGGCGAAGTTGTCGCAGCAGTCGAGCACCACGTCGGCCGCGGCCACCAGTTCGTCGAGCCGCCGCGCGTCGGCACGCTCCTGCAGCGCCACCACGCGCACCTCCGGGTTGATCGCCGCGATGGCCTGCGCTGCCGAGCCCACCTTGGGCTGGCCGACGCGAGCCACGGTATGGGCGATCTGCCGCTGCAGGTTGGTCATGTCGACCGTGTCGTGGTCGACGAGGGTGATGGTGCCGACACCGGCGGTGCCGAGGAACAGCGCCACCGGCGAGCCCAGGCCGCCGGCGCCGATCACCAGCGCGTGGCCGGCGAGCAGCCGCGCCTGGCCTTCGACGCCGATCTCGTCGAGCAGGATGTGGCGCGAGTAGCGCAGCAGCTGCGCGTCGCTGAGGTCGGCGTGGCTCAGTTGGTCTGCGCCTCGGCCTTGCGCTCGACGACGGTCTTGCTGACCAGCACCGGCTTGCCCTTCAGGCGGTTCAGCGCCTGGGCGAGCTGGAAGTCCTCGGGGCTTCCGAACTCGGGCAGCGGCTTGATCTCGGCCTTCTTGGCCGCCTCGGCCTCGAGCCTCTTGCGTGCTTCCTCGCGCGCCTTCTCGCGGGCCTCGTCCTTCTGCTCCGCCTGACCGGCGATGTGCTTCTCGAGGTCGGCCTCGCGCACGCGCAGCGCGGCGAACAGGTTGCCTTCGGCGGTCTCGTCGAGCATCACGTCGGGCACGATGCCCTTGGCCTGGATCGAGGCGCCGCTGGGCGTGTAGTAGCGGGCGGTGGTGATCTTCAGCGCGGTGTCGGGGCCGAGCTGGCGCACCGTCTGCACCGAGCCCTTGCCGAAGGTCTGCGAGCCCATGATGGTGGCGCGCTTGTGATCCTGCAGCGCACCGGCGACGATCTCGCTGGCCGAGGCCGAGCCTTCGTTGACGAGCACCACCAGCGGCACCTTCTTCACCGCGTCGGGCAGGCGCTTGAGCGGGTCGCTGCCGCCGCGGCGCAGGTAGTACTCGGGCGAGGCCTTGAAGGTCGCCTTGGAATCGGCGATCTGGCCGTTGGTCGTCACGACGACCACGTCGCTGGGCAGGAAGGCCGAGGAGATCGCCACCGCGCCCTCGAGCAGGCCGCCCGGGTCGTTTCGCAGGTCGAGCACCAGGCCCTTGAGGTTCGGGTCCTGCTTGTACAGGTCCTCCAGCTTGCGGGCGAAATCGTCGACCGTGCGGTCCTGGAACTGGCTCACGCGCAGCCAGCCGTAGCCCGGCTCGACCATCTTGGCGCGCACGCTCTGCACGCGGATCTCCTCGCGCACGATGGTCACAGGGAAGCTGCGGCTCTCGGCCTTGCGGAAGACCGTCAGCACCACCTTGGTGTTGGGCTCGCCGCGCATCTTCTTGACGGCCTGGTCCATGGTCAGGCCCTTGACCACGGTGTCGTCGATCTTGGTGATCAGGTCGCCGCTCTTGAGGCCGGCGCGGAAGGCGGGCGAACCCTCGATTGGCGAGACCACCTTGACCAGACCGTCTTCCATGCCGATCTCGATGCCCACGCCGACGAAGCGGCCGCTGGTGCCCTCACGGAATTCCTTGAAGCTCTTCTTGTCGAAGAACTGCGAATGCGGGTCGAGGCCGGAGACCATGCCGGCGATGGCGTCATTGATGAGCTTCTTCTCGTCGACCGGCTCGACGTAGTCGCTCTTGACCATGCCGAACACTGCCGCGAGCTGCTGCAGTTCCTCGAGCGGCAGGGCCGACACCGAGCTGCGGGCGATCGCCTGGAACTGCATGGTGGTCAGCGCACCGGCGACGGCGCCCAGTGCCAACCAGCCAGCGACCTTGAGTTTGCTACCCATTCACGACCCCTTCACACCCGCGCGCATGCCCCGTGGGCACGCTTGAACGGCCAGTATAGGACGCGGGTCGCGCTTGGAGGCGCGGCCGCCCGGGAAAGTTGCACGTGGCGAGCGGCTTTCCGGCAACGCCGTGCAACCGCGCCCGATCAGGCCTTCTCGCGATGGAAGGTGACCACGTGGTCGACCTCCGGGCGGATGCCGATCCACTCGCCGATCTGGTGGTCGTGGTGCGAGGGCACGTGGGCCAGCACCTTGTCGCCGCTGGCCAGCCGCAGCGTGTAGAGGAACTCGGCGCCGCGGAAGGCCTTGCTCTCGATGCGCGCCTTCACCGGCGCGGCGTCGTCGTGGACGATGTCGTCGGCGCGCAGCAGCACTTCGCATTCGCCCTCGGGGTAGGCCTCGGGCATCGGGCACTCGGCCACGTCGGTCAGGTCGCCCAGTGGCGTGCGCACGATGCAGTTGCAGTGGCCGTCCTGCGGCACGCCGTGCGAGACGATCCTGGCCGGCGTGAACACGCCGTGGCCGATGAAGTCGGCGACAAAGCGGGTCGCAGGCCGGTGGTAGAGCGTGTAGGCGTCGTCCCACTGCTCGAGCCGGCCTCGGTGCATCACGCCGATCAGTTCGCCGACCGCGAAGGCCTCCATCTGGTCGTGGGTGACGAACAGCGCGGTGGTGCCCGCCTGCTTGAGGATCGCGCGCAGTTCCTGGGCGAGGCGCTCGCGCAGGTCGACGTCGAGGCTGGAGAACGGTTCGTCCAGCAGCAGCAGCCGCGGGTTGGGCGCCAGCGCCCGCGCCAGCGCGATGCGCTGCTGCTGGCCGCCGGAGAGCTGGTGCGGCGCGCGCCGGGCGGCGTGGGCCAGGCCGACCAGGTCGAGCACCTCAAGGGTGCGGGCGCGGCGCTGGGCGGCCGGCAGGTGGCGGATGCCGAAGTCGACGTTGGCCTCCACGCTCAGGTGCGGGAACAGCGCGTAGTCCTGGAACACCATGCCGATGCGCCGCGCCTCGGGGGCGACGTGCACGCCCGCGGCGGCGTCGGCCAGCACCTCGCCGTCGATCACGATGCGGCCTGCCGCCAGCCGCTCCAGGCCAGCCACCGCGCGCAGCAGCGAGGTCTTGCCGCATCCCGACGGGCCGATCAGCACGCCGATCTCGCCGCGGCGCAGCCCCAGCGAAACCTCCTGCACCGCGGCGCGGGCCGCTGTGCTGCCGGGGTAGGTGACGGAGGCGTGCTCGATGGCGAGGAACATCGCCCTATCATATCGGGCCTTCCGCAAGAACAAGAATCGTTCGCAAGTGGCTTGCGCCCGGTCAAGCCGTGCGGAAGCCGCCTGCGCCCGCCCCGACCCTCCGCGCCATGTCCCGCCTGCTGACGCTCGCCTGCCTGCTGCTCGCCGTGCCCGTGCTGGGCGTGCTCGGCTCGTGGGCGGCGCTCGATGCGGCCAGCCTCGCCGTGCTGCGCCACCAGCTCGACACCGTGCTGCCGGAGTACGCGCTGAATTCGCTGCTGCTGGCGGCGGCGGTGGCCGTCGGCGTGGCGCTGCTCGGCGGCGCCACGGCGGCGCTGGTGGCGTTGTTCGAGTTTCCGCTGCGGCGCGTGTTCGAGTGGGCGCTGCTGCTGCCGCTGGCGATGCCGGCCTACGTGCTCGCCTACGCCGCCACCGACTTCCTCCAGTTCAGCGGCCCGCTGCAGACCTGGCTGCGCAGCGTCACCGGCGCCCAGGGCGCGCTGTGGCCCGATGTGCGCAGCCTGTGGGGCGCGGCGGTGATGTTCGTGCTCTGCCTGTACCCCTATGTCTACCTGCTGACGCGGGCGGCGCTGAGCGAGCGCGCCGTGCCGCTGATGGAGGCGGCGCGGCTCCTGGGCGCCGGAACGCTGCGCCGCGTGCGCGAGGTGGCGCTGCCGCTGGCGCGGCCGGCGCTGGCCGCCGGCGTGGCGCTGGCGCTGATGGAGACGCTGGCCGACTACGGCGTCGGTGCCTATTTCGGACTGTCCACCTTCACCACCGGCATCTACAAGGCCTGGCTGGTGATGGTCGACCGCGACGCCGCCGCACAGCTGGCCTCGGTGCTGCTGGTGCTGGTGGCCCTGCTGCTGTGGGTGGAGCAGCGTGCGCAGAAGCGCCTGCGCTTCGCCGCCACGCGCACCGGCGCTGCCCATGCCGCCGAGGCCCGGCCGATCGCACTGAACGGCGGCCGCGCGGCGCTGGCCGTTGCGCTGTGCGCGCTGCCGGTGCTGCTGGGCTTCGTGCTGCCGGTGCTGGTGCTGCTGCGGCTGGTCTGGCTGGAGGCGGCCCACGCCGAGTTCGGCCTGCCGCTGGCGCGCTTCGCCCAATGGGCCTGGACCAGCTTCAAGCTCGCCGGGCTGGCTGCCGTGATGGCCACCGCAGCGGCCCTGGCGCTGGGCTTCGCGCTGCGCCTGCGCGAGAGCACGGCGCTGCGCGCCGCCGCCCGCGTGGTCTCGCTCGGCTACGCGGTGCCGGGCGCGGTGATCGCGGTGGGCATCCTGCTGCCGGTGGGCTGGCTGCAGACGCACGTGCCGCAGCTGGGCACCACGGCGCTGGTCACCGGCACGGTGTTCGGCCTGATGTATGCCTACCTGGTGCGCTTCTCGGCGGTGGCGTTGCAGTCGGTCGAGGCCGGATATGCGCGCGTGCCGCCGTCGGTCGACGAAACGGCGCGCATGCTCGGCGCCTCGCGACAGCGCCTGTTCGCCGAACTGCATGCACCCTTGCTGCGCCGTGCCGGCATCGCGGCGATGCTGCTGGTGTTCGTCGACGTGATGAAGGAACTGCCGGCCACGCTGGTGCTGCGCCCCTTCAACAGCGACACGCTGGCGGTGGTGGCCTACCAGCTGGCGCGCGATGAGCGGCTCGGCGAGGCGGCGCTGCCCTCGCTGGCCATCGTGGCCGTCGGGCTGATCCCGGTGCTGATGCTGTCGCGTTCGCTGCGGCCCGACCCGGCCGCCTGAACCCCTGCGCTCAGCGCTTGGAGTTCATGAACTCCTCGATCAGATCGCCGGGCAGGGTGTCCATCGGCGCTTCGCTGACGCGCACGCCGCCGAGCAGCTCGAGCGACGAGGCCAGCCAGCCGTTCTCGCGCGGATCCACGGTCGACTTCGGTGCCGCGGGAGTGGCGACCGCCTGCTTCGGATCCACGTATTCGCCGTGGGGCGCATTGGCGGTGTTCCGCCAGACCAGCTTGGCCGGTTGCTGCTTGTTCGCCGTGAATCGCGCCATGGTGGACTGCCCCTCGCA
>NZ_JBFXIO010000270.1:0-7251 GCF_050175855.1 Piscinibacter sp. | reverse complement strand
CAGGGTGGTACTTCATGGCCAGCTTGCGGTAGGCCTTCTTGATGTCGTCCTCGGTGGCGTTCTTCGCCACGCCGAGGATCTCGTAATAGTCACGCTTTGCTGCCATTCGAATTCTCGGTTCTGCTCAAGCGGGAACGCCGCGTTGACGTGCAGGCAGGGCCTGCCACGTCGAACGCGGCGAGATAGGGCGGCAGGCCCATGGCCTGTCCGCCTTATCCTTTCTTCACTTCCTTGAAGTCGGCATCGACCACGTTGTCGTCAGCCGGCTTGGCCGAAGCCTGCTGCGCACCTTCCGGCGCCGCGCCCGCTGTGCCGCCGGCTGCCGCCTGGGCGGCCTGCGCCTCGGCGTAGACCTTCTCGCCGAGCTTCTGGCTGGCGGTCATCAGTGCCTCGGTCTTGGCGTCGATCGCGGCCTTGTCCTCGCCCTTGATGGCCTCCTCGGCCTCCTTGAGCGCAGCCTCGATGCTTTCCTTCTCCGGCGCATCGAGCTTGTCGCCATGTTCGGCCAGGCTCTTCCTCACCGAGTGGACCATCGCATCGGCCTGGTTGCGGGCCTGCACCAGCTCGAGCTTGCGGTGGTCCTCCGCGGCGTTGAGCTCGGCGTCCTTCACCATCTTCTGGATCTCTTCCTCGTTGAGGCCCGAGTTCGCCTTGATGGTGATCTTGTTCTCCTTGCCGGTGGCCTTGTCCTTCGCGCCGACGTGCAGGATGCCGTTGGCATCGATGTCGAAGGTCACCTCGATCTGCGGCGTGCCGCGCGGCGCCGGCGGGATGCCCTCGAGGTTGAACTCGCCCAGGCTCTTGTTGCCCGAAGCCATCTCGCGCTCGCCCTGGTAGACCTTGATCGTCACCGCCGGCTGGTTGTCGTCGGCGGTCGAGAACACCTGGCTGAACTTGGTCGGGATGGTGGTGTTCTTCTGGATCATCTTGGTCATCACGCCGCCGAGCGTCTCGATGCCCAGGCTCAGCGGGGTGACGTCGAGCAGCAGCACGTCCTTGCGGTCGCCCGACAGCACCTGGCCCTGGATGGCCGCGCCCACGGCGACGGCTTCGTCGGGGTTGACGTCCTTGCGCGGCTCCTTGCCGAAGAACTCCTTGACCTTCTCCTGCACCTTGGGCATGCGCGTCATGCCGCCGACCAGGATCACGTCGTCGATCTGGCCCACGCTCACGCCGGCATCCTTGATGGCGGTGCGGCACGGCGCGATCGTGCGCTCGATCAACTCCTCGACCAGCGACTCCAGCTTGGCGCGGGTGAGCTTGAGGTTCAGGTGCTTCGGGCCGGTGGCGTCGGCCGTCACGTAGGGCAGGTTGATGTCGGTCTGCGTGCTGTTCGACAGCTCGATCTTGGCCTTCTCGGCGGCTTCCTTCAGGCGCTGCAGCGCGAGCACGTCCTTGGACAGGTCGACGCCTTGCTCCTTCTTGAACTCGCCGATGATGTAGTCGATGATGCGCTGGTCGAAGTCCTCGCCGCCCAGGAAGGTGTCGCCGTTGGTGGAGAGCACCTCGAACTGCTTCTCGCCGTCGACGTCGGCAATCTCGATGATCGAGATGTCGAAGGTGCCGCCGCCCAGGTCATAGACGGCGATCTTGCGGTCGCCCTTGCCAGCCTTGTCCAGGCCGAAGGCCAGCGCTGCAGCGGTGGGTTCGTTGATGATGCGCTTGACGTCCAGGCCGGCGATGCGGCCGGCGTCCTTGGTGGCCTGGCGCTGGCTGTCGTTGAAGTAGGCCGGCACCGTGATCACGGCTTCGGTCACCGGCTCGCCGAGGTAGTCCTCGGCGGTCTTCTTCATCTTGCGCAGCACCTCGGCGCTGACCTGCGGAGGCGCCAGCTTCTTGCCGCGCACTTCCACCCAGGCGTCACCGTTGTCGGCAGCGGCGATCTTGTAGGGCATCAGGTCGATGTCCTTCTGCACTTCCTTCTCGGTGAACTTGCGGCCGATCAGGCGCTTCACCGCGTACAGCGTGTTCTTGGGGTTGGTCACCGCCTGGCGCTTGGCCGAGGCGCCGACGAGCACCTCGCCGTCTTCCTGGTAGGCGATGATCGACGGCGTGGTGCGCGCACCCTCGCTGTTCTCGATCACCTTCGTGGTGTTGCCTTCCATGATGGCCACGCACGAGTTCGTGGTGCCGAGGTCGATGCCGATGATCTTTGCCATGTTCGTGTGCTCCTGAGATCGGGGAATCCGGTTGTCTTCGAGTTGTGGATAACTGCGGCTAATTCAAGGGTGGCGGCTTGTGGACGGCGTCACTTCGGCGCCGCCACCGTGACCAGCGCGGGGCGCAGCACGCGCTCGGCGATCAGGTAGCCCTTCTGCAGCACGGCAACCACGGTGTTGGCCTCCTGGTCGGCCGGTACCACCGAGATGGCCTGGTGCTGGTGCGGGTCGAACTTGCTGCCCGCGGCCGGGTTGACCTCGACCACCTTGTTGCGCTCCAGCGCCTGCGCCAGCTGGCGCAGCGTGGCGTGCACGCCCTCGAGCAGTTGCTCGTTGCTGGCGTTCTGGATCGCGATGGCGGCTTCGAGGCTGTCCTTCACCGGCACCAGGCTCTCGGCGAAGCTCTCGATGGCGAACTTGCGCGCCTTGGCCATCTCGTCCTCGGCGCGGCGGCGGGTGTTCTCGGCTTCCGCCTTGGCGCGCAGGTAGGCGTCGGATACCTCGGCGTGACGGGCCTGGAGATCGGCCAGCTGGGCCTGCAGCGAGGCCTCGGAGCTGTCGGTTGCGGCGTCCGCCGCGCCCGCCGCGGCCTCGTTCTCGGGGTTCTGGGGGGCTTGTTCGTTGTTCGACATGACGGTCACGGAAATGCTCAGCCGTCGACCTTGGGGCGCCGACCGCGATTTCAAGAGGGTCATTCGACGATTTCCCCGCAGAATCCGCGGCCATGAGACGCCGTGACGCACTCGCCGCCATCGCCGCGCTGGGCCTGCCGGTCCGCGCTGCTGCCGGCGCGGAATTCGCCGACGAGACCTGGACCGATCCGTTCCGCCGCCGCGACATTCCCGTGCGCCTGCGCTGGCCGGCCGGCGAGGACGCCTGCGGCCTGGTGATCCACTCCCACGGCCTGGGCGGCAGCCGCTCCGGCGGCGCGGTCTGGGGCGAGGCCTGGCAGGCCGGCGGGCTGGCCGTGCTGCACCTGCAGCACCCCGGCAGCGACAGCGGCGTCTGGCAGAGCGGCGGCCTGCGCGGCGCGCGCCGGGCGGCCAGCGCGGAGCAGTACCTGGCGCGCATCGCCGATGCCCGCTTCGTGCTCGACGAGATCGAGCGGCGGCGCGGCACAGGCGGATCTTGGGCGCGGGTGCGGCCGGAGGCGATCGGCTTCTCCGGCCACTCCTTCGGCGCGCGGCTGACCCAGGCCCTGGCCGGCGAGCGGCCGGCGCGCGCGCGCCGCGCCGAGCGGGTGGGCGAGGTGGCCGACCCGCGCATCCGCGCCTTCATCGCCTTCAGCTCCGGTTTCAACGAGCGCGACGGGCTGGACGACGCCACGCTGGCCCGGCGCTTCGGCGCCATCACCCGGCCGTTCCTCGCCATGACCGGCAGCGACGACGAGGCCATGCTGGTCGGCGACGCCAGCAACGCCGCGCGCCGCGCCGTCTACCGCGGCTTGCCGCCGGGGCAGAAGGCTCAGCTGGTGCTGGACGGGGCCGACCACGCCACCTTCGGTGGCGGCACCGGGCTGGCCTGGGCCGAAGGGCGCAGCGGGCGCCGCGGCGAGCGGGCTGTCGCGCTGGAAGCGCAGCACCGGCGCGTCATCGCTGCGATCAGCGTGGACTGGTGGCGCTGGCGGCTGCTCGGCGATGCCGCTGCGCAGGCCCGCCTGCGCGCGCCCGCCGACCTGGCCGCTGCCGATCTCTGGGAGCAGGGCTGATCAGCCGCGGCCGCGCGGCGGCGGCGGCTCGGCGCTGGCGCTCCAGCGGTCCCAGTCGGCGAGCTGCCGGCGGTCGCGCTTGGTCGGGCGGCCCTGGGTGAGCGTCTGCGCCGGCTCGGTGCCGAAGCGCCGCTGCTCGGCCAGCTTCGCCCGCAGCGCGACGCTCTCGGCGGTTTCCTCGTAGAGCTGCTGGGCCACCGGCGCTGGGCCGCGCACCGAGCTCAGCCCCCTGACGACCACCGTGCGTGGCTGCTGGGCCTGGCGGATGGCGATCCGGTCGCCCTGGCGCACCTCGCGCGAGGCCTTGGCCGGCTGGCCGTTGACCTCGATGCGGCCCTTGGCGATCTCTTCAGCGGCCAGGCCGCGGGTCTTGTAGAAGCGCGCGGCCCACAGCCACTTGTCCAGGCGCACGCGGGTGTCGTGTTCGTCGGAATCGCTCATGTGCGCGCATTGTCGGCCAGCGGCAGGCGCACCGTGGCGTCGAGCCCGGCGATGCGCCCGCCAGCCAGGCGATCGTCCAGCGAGATGCTGCCGTCGAGACTTCGCACGATCTCGCCGCAGATCGCCAGGCCCAGGCCCGAGCCGCCGCGCTCGCCGGCGGCGAAGGGCTGGAACAGGCGCTCGCGCAGGCCGGGCGGCAGGCCGGGGCCGCTGTCGGTGATGGTCAGCGCGGCGGTGCGGCCGTCGCTGAGCAGGCGCATCGTCAGGCTGCCGCCCTCCGGGCAGTGCTTGATGGCGTTGTGCAGCAGGTTGCGGGTGAGCTCGCGCAGCGCCCACTCGTGGGCGCGCACCGGGGCCGGCACGGTGGCGATCTCGAAATCGAGCTGTCGCTCGGCGATCAGCGCGCCCAGGTCCAGCGCCACGGCGCGCGCGATCTCGGCCCAGTCGAGCACCGGCGCGTCGCCCTGCTGGCGCAGCTGCTCCACCTTGGCCAGCGAGAGCATCTGATTGGCGAGCTGGGTGGCACGTTCGACGGTGTGGCGCATCTCCTGCAGTGCCTGAGCCGGCTCGACGTCGCCGCGCTGCGCCGACTGCACCTGTGTCTTCAGCACCGCCAGCGGCGTGCGCAGCTGGTGGGCGCTGTCGCGCACGAAGCGCTTCTGGTGCGCGAGCAGGTGAGCGAGCCTGCCCATCACCTGGTTGGTGGCGTCCAGCAGCGGCTGCAGCTCGCGCGGCGCATCGGTGGCGGCGAGCGGCGAGAGGTCGTTCTCGGCGCGGTCGCGCAGCTGGGCGCTGAGCTCGCGCACCGGCCGCGTGGCGCGCTGCACCACCCACAGCACCGCGGCGACCAGCACCACCAGCAGCGCCGCCTGGCGCCACAGCGTGTCGACGAGGATCTGCCGCGCCAGCGTCTGGCGCAGCTCCAGCGTTTCGGCCACCTGGATGGTGGCCATGCCGCGCCCGTCCTGGCTGGCCACCGGCTGCAGCAGCACGGCCACGCGCACCGGCTGCTCGCGGTAGGTGTCGTCGTAGAAGTCGACCAGCGCCGCATAGGGTCCGCGGTCGGGAAGGCGGCCGCGCCAGGCGGGCAGGTCCTCGAAGCCCGAGACCATCTCACCCTGGAAGCCGCTGACCTTGAAATACATGCGGCTGCGGTTGTCGGCCTCGAAGGCCTCGAGCGCGGAGTAGGGCACCGTGGCCTGGACGCGCGCCGCGTCGCCGGCGCCGGTGACCTGCAGCTGCTCGCCGATCGACTTGGCGCTGGCCAGCAGCGTGCGGTCGTAGGCGGTGTCGGCGGCGCGCAGCGCCTGCCGGTACAGGCTGACGGTGTTGGCGGCGATGCCCAGCAGCAGCGGCACGATCAGGCCGATCAGCAGCTGGCTGCGCAGCGAGCGAGGCCGCAGGTTCACGCGCCGGCCTTGAGCAGGTAACCCAGGCCGCGCAGCGTCACCAGCTGCACGCCGGTGGGCGCGAGGCGCTTGCGCAGCCGGTAGGCCACCACCTCGATGGCATCGGGTTGCACGTCCTCGCCCGGGAACACGGCCTCGACCAGCCGCTCCTTGGCCACCGCCTGGCCCGGCCGGGCGAGCAGCGCGCGCAGCATCGCCGCCTCGCGCGGTGCCAGCTCCATCGGCGTGCCGTTCAGGCAGACCGCGCCGCTGTCACCGTCCACCCCCAGCCCGGCGAACGAGGGCGAGGTCGACGGCGCGGCCGGCTCGCCGCGGCGCGCCAGCGCGCGGATGCGCGCCTCGAGTTCGTCGAGGTCGAAGGGCTTGGGCAGGTAGTCGTCGGCGCCGGTGTTCAGGCCGAGGATGCGGTCGCCCACGGTGCCGCGCGCGGTGAGGATGAGCACCGGCGTGCGCAGTCCTTCGGCGCGCGCCAGCGTCAGCACCTGCAGGCCATCCAGGCCGGGCAGGCTGAGGTCGAGCACCACCACGTCGGGCACGCTGGCGCGCCAGCGGTCGAGCGCCCGCGTGCCGTCGGTGCAGGGCACCACCGTGATGCCGCGGCGCTCGAACGAGCGCTGCAGCGTGGTCTGCATGGCGGGGTTGTCTTCGATCAGCAGCAACTTCATCGGCGCGCCAGTCTGGACCCGCCCGGCCGGCCTCGCCGCGCCGGCACGCTTGGGGCTTTCCCTAGGGCGGTGGACAGCGAACTGACAGCCCTGCGGCCGACCATCACGCCACCAGAACACCCCTTCCGAGGAGACCAGCCCATGCGTCGCGATACCTTCCTCCGCTCCCTGGCCGCCCTGGCTGCTGCCGGCGCGCTGCCGCTGTCGGCCCGCGCCAGCGCGAACCTGAAGATGATGATCCCGGCCAACCCCGGCGGCGGCTGGGACAGCACCGGCCGCGCACTGGGCAAGGCGCTGCAGGATGCCGGCGTGGCCAGCTCGGTCAGCTTCGACAACAAGGGCGGCGCCGCTGGTGCGATCGGCCTGGCGCAGTTCGTCAACGCGAACAAGGGCGACCCGAACGCGCTGATGGTGATGGGCGCGGTGATGCTCGGCGGCATCATCACCGGCAAGCCGCCGGTGAGCCTGACCCAGGCCACGCCGATTGCGCGCCTGACCAGCGAATACAACGTCTTCGTCCTGCCGGCGTCGTCGCCGCTCAAGACGATGAAGGACGTCATCGAGCAGCTGAAGAAGGACCCGGGCAGCGTGAAGTGGGGAGGCGGCTCGCGCGGCTCCACCGAGCACATCGCGGCGGCGATGATCGCCCGCGAGGTCGGCGTCGACCCGTCCAAGATCAACTACGTGGCCTTCCGCGGAGGCGGCGAGGCGGTGGCAGCCATCCTCGGCGGCAACGTCACCATCGGCGGCAGCGGCTACAGCGAGTTCGCCGAGTACATCAAGGCCGGCAAGATGCGCGCGATCGGCGTCACCAGCGAGAAGCGCCTGCCCGGCATCGACGTGCCCACGCTGAAGGAGCAGGGCGTCAA
>NZ_JBFXIO010000269.1:0-7269 GCF_050175855.1 Piscinibacter sp. | reverse complement strand
CGAAGCTGCGCGCCAACCGGCTCGGCCTGCTTGCGCGGCTGCACGCGGCGATGAACCGCGTGGCCGACCTGTCGAAGCTGGCTGCCTGACATGCCCGTCAGCCACTCGCACGCCATGAAGCTCGTCATCCTCGATCGGGATGGCACGATCAACGAGGACCGCGACGACTACGTCAAGTCTCCCGAGGAGTGGATTCCGGTGCCGGGCGCGCTGGAGGCCATCGCGCGGTTGAACCACAACGGCTGGCACACCGTGGTGGCCACCAATCAGTCGGGCATCGGCCGCGGCCTGTTCGACATGACCGCGCTCAACGCCATGCACCTGAAGATGCACCAGATGCTCGCCGTGCACGGCGGCCGCATCGACGCGGTGTTCTTCTGCCCGCACGTCAACGAGGATCGCTGCGACTGCCGCAAGCCGATGCCGGGGCTGTTCCACCAGATCGGCGAGCGCTTCGGCCTCGGCCTCGACGCCGTGCCGGTGGTCGGCGACACGCTGCGCGACCTGCAGGCCGGCGTGGCCGCCGGCTGCGAGCCGCACCTGGTGCGCACCGGCAAGGCGGCGCCGGAACGCATGAACGACGGGCAGGTCGCCGAGCTCGTTGCTCAGGTGCCCGGCACGCGCGTGCACGCCAGCCTCGACGCCTTCGCCGAGTGGCTGATCGCGCGCGAACGGGGCGCGCGGCCGGCCTCGGGAAGGAGCGACGAATGAACGCGGTCCGCTCGGCGCTGTTCGTGCTGTGGATGGCGGTCACGGTGGTGCCGTGGGCCATCCTCGTGCTGGTCTACTCGATCTTCGTGCGCGGCCACCGCCTGTACTGGTTCACGATGATGTGGCTGCGCATGGCGATCTGGGGCGCGCGGGTGATCTGCGGCGTGCGGCACCGCATCCAGGGCTGGGAGAACCTGCCCGACACGCGCATCATCCTGTGCCCGAAGCACCAGTCGACCTGGGAGACCTTCGCCTTCCCGACGCTGATGCCGCACCCGCTGTGCTACGTGTTCAAGCGCGAGCTGCTGATGATCCCGTTCTTCGGCTGGGCGATGGGCCGGCTGGACATGATCCACATCGACCGCAGCAAGCGCGCGGAGGCCTGGGCCAAGGTGGCCGAGCAGGGCCGGCGCTTCATGGCCGACGGCCACTGGGTGATCATGTTCCCCGAGGGCACGCGTACGCCGCGCGGCAGCCAGGGCACCTACAAGAACGGCGCGGCGCGGCTGGCGGTGACCACCGACACGCCGTTGGTGCCGATCGCCGTCACCTCGGCGCGCTGCTGGCCGCGCAAGAGCTTCGTGCTGCGCCCCGGCGTGGTCGACATCTCGATCGGCAAGCCCATCCCGGCCACCGGCCGCGAGCCCGACGAACTGATGCGCGAGGTCGAGCGCTGGGTCGAGGCCGAGATGCGCCGCCTCGATCCCGAGGCCTACGCCGATCCGGCGCCGGCCGCACAGCCCACGTAAACTTCGCGCCCATGCCGCGCCGCGACGCCCCCGCTTCCGCCCAGCAGCTCTCGCTGTTCGATGCGGCGGCGCCGGCGGACGAGGCGCCGCCCGAGCCCGCGCCGTCGCGGGCATCGCCGCCGGCCGCGACAGCGCCGTCGTCCGCGCCCGTGCCCCAGGCGGCGGCGATCTTCCGCCATCCCCAGGCGGACCGTGAGATCCGCCTGCGCGAGCATCTGGTCGCCTATGCGCTGCGCCGCGCGCGACGCCGCACCATCGGGTTCATCGTCGGCGCCGAGGGGCTGTCGGTGAATGCGCCGCGCTGGGTCGGCATCGGCGACATCGAGGCGGCGCTGCACGAGAAGGCCGACTGGATCCTGCGCAAGCTGCGCGAGCAGCAGGAGCGCGCCCAGCGCCAGCTGCAGGCGCGCATCGACTGGCGCGACGGCGCCGCCGTGCCCTTCCTCGGCGAGACGGTGATCGTGGTGCTCGACCCGCGCGCCACCGGCGCCGTGCTCAACAGCGATGCGCAATCGCTGCCCGGCGTGCCGCGGCTGACGCTGCACGTCGGCCTGCCGCACACCGCGGCGCCGGAGCAGATCCGCGACGCGGTGCAGAGCTGGCTGCAGCGGCAGGCGCGGCGGGTGTTCCAGGAGCGCGTCGACCTCTTTGCCGCGCGACTCGGCGTGCGCTGCACGAAGCTGTCGCTGTCGTCGGCGCAGACGCGCTGGGGCAGCGCCAGCGCCGACGGCGCCATCCGCCTGAACTGGCGCCTCGTGCACTTCGCGATGCCGACGATCGACTACGTGGTCACCCACGAACTCGCGCACCTGCGCGAGATGAACCACAGCGAACGCTTCTGGGACGTCGTGCGCTCGGTGATGCCCGACTACGAGCGCGCCCGCGGGCAGCTCAAGGACGACGTGCTGCCGGCGTTCGACTGAGCACGCCGCTCAGGGCGAGCCTGGCCGCCGGCCGGTGATGCCCCAGACGAGCTGGTCGAAGGGATCGGGATCGTCGCGCCGGAAGTCGACCCAGGTGAACTGGCGCAGGAACAGCGGCAGCTCGGGCTTCGCCGGTGCGCCGGGCAGCAGCACCGGGATCACCGGCACGCGGCGGTCCACGAACTCGCTGATGAATCCGCGCATCTCCTGCTGGTGCCAGGGGCTGATGCCGGCCGGACCGAGGCACACCGCCGCGCTGCCGATGCGCTGGATCTGCCGCTCCAGCAGTTCCTGCCAGGCCTGCCCGGGCGGCAGTTCCCACTCGTCCAGCCAGGGCAGGATGCCGCGCGACTTCAGGCCTTCGCCAAGCCGTTTGACGGCGGCCTTGTCGGCCGAGTTGTGGCACAGGAAGACGTCGAAGCGCCCGGCTTCTCGCTTGAGGCGCAAGGCGGCGGCGAAGGGGTCGGCGGCGACCGGCTGTGGCGCCTCGGCGGGCTCGGCGCGGATGGTCGCAGCGCTCGGCGCAGCGGCGGGCGGCGGCTGCAGGCGCTGTGGCCCGCCGGCGTGCACGGTGGCGACCGTACCAAGCGCCGCGGCATTGGCCGCAGCCACGGCGTCGTCCACACGATCGCCGGCAGCCAGCGAGCGGTAGAACGCGGCGCAGGCTGCTGCCGTCGGCGCATGCATCGACACCAGCACGCCGACGCCGGCGCGCAGCAGCGCCTGAGCGGCCAGACCAAGCGGCGCGCGTGCGGCCTCGGCGGCCGAGGCCGGCTGCAGCACCAGCAGCTGCAGCGCCGGAGAGGCCTGGCGCAGCAGCGCGGCCAGGGCCTGCACGTTGACGCTGCGCATGCCACCGGCCGAGTCGGCCAGGCGCAGCGTGACGTAGCTGCTGCCCACCGCGTTCGCGTCGGCCACGAGGTGCAGCACCGTGCTGCCGGCCAGGTCGCGGCGCAGCGCGGCCTCGCTGGCCGGAGCGGGTTGCAGGCACTGCCAGCCGGCACTGCGCAGGGCGGTCAGCGCACCCGCCAGCGGGCCGGCGGCTGCCTCGGCCCCCGGCGCGACGGCAAGCGTGAGTTGCATGAGCGCGGCGCCTTCAGGCCGGCGCGCGCAGCCGCAGGCCGCAGCCCGAGCAGAACTGCGCGGCCTCGCCGAGCTTGGCGCCGCAGGCGGTGCAGAAGGCGGCGCCGAGCGTCGGCCGTGGGCCCTGGTGGTCGGTGGCGAGCAGCCGCTCGTAGTCGCCGGCGTCGATCCATCGCAGGCACTGCTGGGCGCGCAGCACCGTCCACGGGTGGCTCTGGTCCATCGCCGAGAGCCGCCGAGCGATCCAGTTCAGGGCGTCGTCGTCGAGCGACTCGAACGCGCGCGCCTGGGCGATGAAGTCCTCGGTGTTGGCGCTCTCGTAGCGGCTGCGCGGCAGGCCGGCGAGCTTCATCATCACGCCGAGCGCGACGCTCGGGTCCTGGCAGGCCAGCAGCCCGGCACGGTCGGCACTGAACTCGCTCATGCGTTTCCAGTTCTGCAGCGCCACCTGCAGGCCGGCGCCGGCCAGTTCACCCAGGCCGAGCGTGACACCGCCGATCAGACTTCCGAGCACCGGCAGGTACTCGGCGATCTGGTAGTACAGCACGTGGCCGCTCTTGATGTGGCCCATCTCATGGCCGACGACGAACAGCAGCTCGTCCGGCGTGAGCGCATCGATGGCCTCCGAGCTGACCACGATCAGCGGCCTGCCGACCCCCGCGGTGAAGGCGTTGATGCCGCCATCGGCGGCGATGTACAGCTCGGGCAGCGAGGGCAGGTCGATGTTGGCCGCAGCCTCGCGCGCGACCTCGTGCAGTTCGGGAAAGGAGTCGGCGCCGACCTTCAGGTGGCTGCCGGTGAGCTGCACGCGCAGCATGCGCTCGAAGCCCCACTCGTTGACCTTGCGCACCAGCGTCTCGAGCCCGCCGGTGTTCTGCAGCGCGTCGAGCGCCTTCTTGTCCAGCGGGTGCTCGTAGCTCTGCGGCTTCAGGCCGGTGAGCTGCAGGCGTTCCATCCTGCTACCAGACCTTGCCCTTGCCGGAGGCGACCTGGTAGCCGTCGACCATCGACCAGATCCAGATCGCGATGGTGGCCAGCCCGCCGGTGAACATCAAGCCGATCACGGCGCCGAAGAACATCGCCAGGCCCTTCTTCCAGTCATTGTTGTACAGCTGCCCGGCGCCGGTGATGACGGCCGAGAGCAGGGCGGCCACCCAGGGCGTCTTGCCGGTGGGGCTGGCGGCGGCCGCGACGGCGGCAGGCTCCGCGCCACGCACCGGCGGCGGTGGCGGCACCTGCACCGAGGCGGCCACGGCCAGCGCCGTGCCGCAACTCGCGCAGAAGCGCGCTCCGTCGACGTTCTCTGCGCCGCACTTCGAGCAGAACATGATTCGTCTCCCCGGGGCCAGCCCCTCGTGCGGGGCATGATGCCCGCACGAAGCCGGCTGTCAATCGAGGAACTGGGGAGTCCGCGCGAGTTCAGCGCGGCGACCAGGGCGCCGCGAGCCCGGCGTAGGCCTTGGGAAGCGGCGCCGCATAGTCGCCCCGCTTGCTGGTGCCCAGGCCCAGCGCGACCAGGCCTTCGGCGAGCTTGACGGCGGCGGCCACGCCGTCGACCACCGGCACGCCCAGCCGCCGCTGCAGCGAGCGGCACAGGTCGGCCATGCCGGCGCAGCCGAGCACGATCGCACCGCTGCGGTCGCGCTCGAGCGCCGCTTCGGCGCAGGCCAGGATGCGTGCGTACGCATCGCTGGCCGGGTCGTCCAGCTCGAGCACGGCGATGTCGGTGCCATGGATGCCGCGGCAGCGGCGCTCGAAACCGTACTGCACCACCAGGTGCTCGGCGATCACGATGGTGCGGCTCAGCGTGGTCACGACCGAGAAGCCGGTGGCCAGCAGCGTGGCGGCATGGAAGGCCGCCTCGGCGATGCCGATCACCGGGCCGCTTGCGAGCTCTCGCGCGGCATGCAGGCCGGGGTCGCCGAAGCAGGCGATGACGTGGGCGTCCGCGCCCGCCTCCTCGCCGGCACGCACCTGCTCGGCCACGCCGGCAGCGGCCCAGACGTCATCGTGGTGGCCTTCGATCGACGGGGCGCCAAAGCTGGGCTGCACGGCCTCGATGTGTGTGCCCGGTGCGGCCGCCGCGCGTGCGGCTGCGCCGATCGACGCAGTCATGGAGGCCGTGGTGTTGGGGTTGATCACGCGCAGCTTCATGGGGCGATCCTGTATACAAAGCGGACGACTCGCTGACGCAAGACACGCGCCCGCTCGCGGCGCAGGCGGTTGCCCCAAATGCGGGCGGCGCCGCGTGATCCGGGCCGTGCTGGTGCGGTGCGTGGCGCGCTGCGGTGCATAGTGGCGGGCAAAGCCGGCCGCGGGCGTGGCACATCGGTTGCATACACGGGCCGCATGGCCGACCCCGCGACGCTCGAACTCGTGCAGCTCACCAAGCGCTACGGGGAGACCGTGGCGGTCGACCGCATCGGGCTGAAAATCGCCGCCGGCAGCTACTGCTGCCTGCTCGGCCCCTCGGGCTGCGGCAAGACCTCGACGCTGCGCATGATCGCCGGCCACGAGCTCGCCAGCGAAGGCGACATCGTGCTCGGTGGCCGCAACATCACCGACCTGCCGGCAGCGTCACGCGGCACGGCGATGATGTTCCAGAGCTATGCGCTGTTCCCGCATCTCTCGGCGCTGGACAACGTCGCCTTCAGCCTGAAGATGAAGGGCGTGGACAAGGCCACGCGGCATGCCAAGGCGGCCGAACTGCTCGAGCGCGTCTCGCTCGGCCACCTGGCGCAGCGCAAGCCGGCCGAACTCTCCGGCGGGCAGCAGCAGCGCGTGGCGCTGGCGCGTGCGCTGATCACCGAGCCCAAGGTGCTGCTGCTCGACGAGCCGCTGTCGGCGCTCGACCCCTTCCTGCGCATCCGGATGCGCGCCGAGCTGAAGGCCTGGCAGAAGTCGCTGTCGATGACCTTTGTCCACGTCACGCATTCGCAGGAAGAGGCGATGGCGCTGGCCGACCAGGTGGTCGTGATGAACAACGGCCGCATCGAGCAGGACGCCTCGCCGCACGAACTGTTCAACGCGCCGGCCAGCGAGTTCGTCGCGCGCTTCATCGGCGGCCACAACGTGATTCCCTCCACCGCCGGGCCGGTGGCGGTGCGCTGCGACCGCACGCGGCTGTCGCGCACACCGCTGCCCGAGGGCGAGACCGCGATGCCTGCCACCGTGCGCGACGTCGAATACCAGGGCAGCTACGTGCTGCTGACGCTCACCGCGCAGCGCGTGGCCGAGTTCAGCGTCGTGATGCCCGAGGCGGAGTTCGACGCCGCTCCCTGGCAGCCGGGCGACACCGCCTGCGCGCACTGGAATCCCGCCGAAGTTCACCCGCTGGCGGCCTGACCGCCGTTCCGATCTCGTTCCGAAACCCCGAGGAGAGACCCATGACCGACACCTCCCGCCGCAACCTGCTCAAGGGCACCGCCGGCATCCTGGCCACCGGAATGTTCCCGGCCGTGCGCGCCGCCGACCCGATCGTGCTGCGCTACCTGGGCACCGCGGTGAACCAGGACAAGGCGATCGCCGAGAAGTTCAAGGCCGACACCGGCATCACGATCCAGTACGTGGCGGTGAATACCGACGAGGTCACCAAGCGCGCGGTGACGTCGCCGAACAGCTTCGACCTGATCGACACCGAGTACTTCTCGCTGAAGAAGATCGTGCCCACCGGCAACCTCAAGGGCATCGACACCAGGCGCATCAAGAACGCCGACAAGATCACCACGCTGTTCACCACCGGCACCGTGGCCGGCAAGGCGGTGGGCGACCAGGGCACCGCGCCGAAGAAGGTGATCTACCTC
>NZ_JBFXIO010000268.1:0-7269 GCF_050175855.1 Piscinibacter sp. | reverse complement strand
CGGCTGGTAGTGCAAGACGAGTTCCTCGCGCTCCAGCGCCTTGTGCAGGTCGGTCTCGAGGGCGAGCTTCTCGCGGCCCTTGCCGGCGAGCATCGGCGAGTACAGCGTGGCGTTGTTGCGGCCGGCGGACTTGACCGCGTACATCGCCACGTCGGCGTTGCGCAGCACGTCGGCCATGGTCGCGCCGTCGCGCGGGTACAGCGCGATGCCGACGCTGGCGGTCACGAAGCATTCCTGGCCGCCGACGAAGATCGGCTCGCGCATCAGGTCGAGGATTCGCTTGGCCACGCGCTCGGCGTCGCGCTCGTCGGACACCTCGGGCAGCAGCGCCACGAACTCGTCGCCGCCGAGACGGCCCACGGCCTCCAGCGTGCGATGCGAGCGCGAGCCCATGGCCTCCAGCGAGCTCTCCATCACCTGGTCGGAGTGGCGCACGCAGGAACGCAGCCGGCGCGACACTTCCATCAGCAGCTCGTCGCCGGCGCCGTGGCCCAGCGTGTCGTTGATGACCTTGAAGCGATCCAGGTCGATCAGCAGCAGCGCCACCTGGTGGCCCAGCCGCCGCGCATGCTCGAGCGCTCGCTCGGTGCGCCAGATCAGCTGGCGGCGGTTCGGCAGGCCGGTCAGGCCGTCGAAGTTGGCCAGGTGCTTGATCTTGTCCTCGGCCATGCGCCGGTCGGTCACGTCCTGCACGATGCCGGAGTAGCCGATCAGGTTGCCGAACTCATTGAACTCCGGCTCGGCCTCGACGTGCACGATGCGCTGGCGGCCGTCGAGCAACGTGACCGGCACGTCGGTGGCCAGCACCGAGCTGTGCTTGATGACCTCGCGCAGCACGGTGAGCAGGCCGGCGCGGTCTTCGGCGGGCAGCATGCGCAGCAGCGTGCGGAAGGGCAGCGATTCGTCGGGCGCGAGGCCGAACACGCGCAGGCCTTCGGCCGAGAACACCGGGCCGCCGACGCCGCGCTTCCAGTCGAAGCTGCCCATGCGGGCCAGGTCCTGTGCACGGGCCAGGCGCGACTTGTTGCGCTCCAGCTCGAGCCTCGTGCGCGCCGAGCGCAGCAGGTAGCGCAGGCGGCCCGACAGCAGGCTCCATTGGGTGGACTTGACGAAGAAGTCCGTCGCCCCGGCCTCGTAGGCGCGGGTGATCGAGGCGTCGTCGTCCAGCCCGGTCAGCATCAGCACCGGCAGCGATTCGAAGCCGGGCAGCTGGCGCAGCTGCCGGCAGGTCTCGAAGCCGTCCAGCCCCGGCATCATCGCGTCGAGCACCACCACGTCGGGCAGCCACTCGGTGAGGATGCGCATGGCCTGCTCGCCGCTGGTGGCCTCGGTGATGTCGAAGCCGCGCTCGCGCAGCGCGATCGAGGTCAGCAGCAGGTTGACCTCGTCGTCGTCGACCAGCAGCACCCGGGGCTGGCCGGGCAGGTCATCGTCGTCGCGGGCGGCGTGAGGGCTCATGAGGCGGGGTCGAGCATGCTGCGGATGGCCTGGCGGACGGCGTCCAGCTCGGCCACGAGCGCGGTCAGCGGCGCCTGCAGGTCGTCTGCGCTGTTCTCGCGGATGAGGGTCTCGACCGCGGCGCAGTGCTGCGACAGCGCCAGCGCGCCGATGCTCGCGGAAGACGACTTCAAGGTATGGGCCACGTGGCGCACGCCGGCACGGTCGCCGCTCGCGCGCGCCGCCTCGAGCTGCGGAAGCAGCCGCTCGACCGAGCTCTCGAAGGCCCTCAGCACCCGCTCGATCAGCTGGTTCTCGCCCTTCGGGTCGAGTTCGCGCAGCCGCTCCAGTGCCTGGGCATCGAGCTGGGCAGGCGCAGGCGAACGGTTCGGGGCAACGGACACGGCGGCGGCGGGCAAGGGATCCGGGGTGACAACTGTTTCAGGGTATTGTGTCCGACATCCGCCACCTTGCGCCCAGGAGGGCGTGCCCTCGGAGCCACCCCTTGGCGTGAGGATGTCACGGCAAGGCTCGCCAAGCGTGGCTTCGCCCGCAGCGTCAGCGCGCGCCAACTGCGCAAGGCGCCCGGCGAGCCGTTCGAAGAGGGCCTCCAGTCCACCCGGCTCGCCCTGCAGTGCCACGACCCCGAGCTCGATCACCGCGGCCCAGCGACCGTCGGAGCCTCGCACGGGAATCCCGAACGGGCCGTCGCCGGCGCCGGCCACGCGGCCTTCGCGCACCGCCTCGCCCAGCGGCGATCGCTCCAGGCGCACCCGGTGCTCGATGCCGGGCAGGCCGTCAGCGGTGATCGTGACCAAGTCCACGAACGGCGGCACCACGGCCCGCACGCGGTGGACGGTGGCCTCGCGCGCGCCGAGCTCGGCGCGCAGCGTGGCGGCGGCAGCCAGCGCCGCAGCCTCGAGCGAAGCGGCCTCCGCAGTGGCCTGGTTCAAGCGCAAGGCGATGTCGGCCAGGGCCGCGGCATGCAGCTTCGCCGGCGTGCTGTCGGGCGCGATGGCGGCGACGCGGCGATCGCGGCGCAGTGCGATCCGCGCCAGCGCATAGGCCGCGAGCACGCCGAGGCCGGCCAGCGCCGTCAGCGGCGTGGCCAGGTCGGTCGGCCCGAACAGGGCCGTGGCGGCCGCGGCGGCCGCCATCCAGAACAGGATGCGCGAGAGTCGGAACAGCATCGTCGTCGGTGCAGCGAGGCACAGTCCGTCTTCGGCGCCCCGCCCCCGAACTTGAACCCCGGAGCCGGCCGGCCGCCGCGGGGGTGCTCCTTACAATCGGTCGCATGTCCGCGCTGTCCCCCTGGGGCTTCGTCCTGCCCTCGCTGCTGATCGGCGCCCTGCTCGCCTACGGGTGGGCCCGCCAGCATGCGCGGACGCGCGAGGCGCTGCGTCGCGCCCGCGAGGAGCTTCGGATGCTGCAGGAGCAACTCGACGTCTGGCAGTGGCGCAGCGACGCCGCACACCGGCTGGTCGAGCTGCGCCCGCCGTCCGGCGCCGACGCCGCCCCGGTGCAAGGGGTCGGCCTGGCGCTGGCGGAGCGCATCGCCGCCGCCTCGCCGCAGGCGCTGCAGCAGCGGCTGGACGGCCGGGCGCCGCTGCACGACCTCGAGGCCCGCTTCGCCCCGGCGGCCGACCAGCCCGCACGCCGCGTGCTGCTGCGCGGCCGGCCGGTGAGCGACGACGAAGGCCGCTTCGCCGGCTACGCCGGCACGCTGCGCGTGATCGAGGAACCTGCGGCCGCACCGGCGGATGCAGACACCGAGGCCGAGCGCGAGTCGTTCAGCTACACCGTCTCGCACGACCTGCGTGCGCCGATACGCGTCGTCGAGGGCTTCACCAAGATCCTCAAGGAGGACTACGGCGGCTCGCTCGACCGCATCGGCAACGACCACCTCGACCGCGTGCTCGGTGCGGCGGCGCGGATGAACGCGATGATCGACGCGCTGCTGACGCTCTCGCGGCTGTCGACGCAGCCGCTGTCGCGCCAGCCGGTCAACCTCTCGCAGCTGGCCGCCTACGTGGCCGAAGACCTGCGCCGCCAGTCGCCGGGCCGCGAGGTCACGTTGCACATCGAGCCCGGCCTGCAGGTGATGGGCGACCCCACGCTGCTGCGCCTGGTGCTGGAGAACCTGCTCGGCAACGCCTGGAAGTACACCGGCAAGACGCGCGCGCCCGAAGTGTGGCTGGAGCGCCGGCCGCAGCATCCCGACACCTACACCGTGCGCGACAACGGCGCCGGCTTCGACATGCGCTTCGCCGAGCGGCTGTTCGGCGTGTTCCAGCGCCTGCACAGCGCCAGCGACTTCCAGGGCACGGGCATCGGCCTGGCCACCGTGCGGCGCATCGTACGGCGCCACGGCGGCGAGGTCTGGGCCGAGGCCGAGGTCGACCGCGGCGCGAGCTTTCACTTCTCGCTGCCGCCGGCCTGAATCAAGCCCCCCAGTCGCTGCGCTCCTGCCCCCGAGGGGCGCCGTCCGGCCTGGGGCGGCCCGGCGCCGGACCTTCCCCCTTCAACTCCCCGGGTTCGAGAGCAGTTCCACCGCCTGCAGCAGCCGCTCGGCCTGATCGGCCAGAGGCCGTTGTTCGGTCGAAGCCTGCCGGCGCAGCCTCTCGAGCGCCGGCCCGCGAGCCAATGAATAGCGGTGCATCAGCACGCCGACCGCCATCGCGACTGTTGGATCGAGAGACTCGGCGGTCGTCGCGGGCGCAGCCACCGGCGATTCGGCCGGCGCCGCGCGGCGCGCGCCGACGTTGGCCAGCGCCGCCTCCACCGCCGGCACGATCTGGCGGATGTCCAGCGGCTTGACGAGGTAGGCCACGGCGCCGAGCGCCTTGACCTGCGCCACGGTGGCGTCGTCGGAGAACGCCGACAGGAACATGAAGGGGATGCGGTACTTGTCGCGCAGGGTCTCGGCGACGTCGAAGCCGCTCTTGCCCTCCATGCGGATGTCCAGCAGCGCCAGGTCAGGCCGCCGCTCGCGGGCGAGCAGGATGGCGTCGTCGCCGTTGTCGGCATCGATCACCTCGTAGCCGGCCTGCACGAGGCCATGGACCAGCGTGGCCAGCACCAGCCGGTCGTCGTCCACCACCAGGATCGTGCCCTTGCCCGTCGCAGCCACCTTCGCGTCCTCTCGCGAGATCACAGTTGACGCGGATTGTCCGCGAAAGACAGCCGCTGCGGTCACGCCGGATCCAGCCGCGAGATGCTCGGCGGGTCGAGCGTCACGGTGGCCATCACGTGCTCACCCTGCTGCTCGATGGCCAGCGAGGCACTGCGCCGCGGCAGCAGCGCGCGCACCAGGCCAAGACCGGAGACACCGCCCGGCACCCGGGCCAGGTTGAAGCCCTCCGGCAGCCGGCCGGCGTTGCCAATGGCGATGCGCACGCCCTCCTCGCCGCAGGTCAGCGTGCAGCAGACGTCGGCGCCGGCGCTGTGCTTCACCGCGTTGGTCAGCAGTTCGTTCACGGTCAGCGCGATCGGAATCGACTCGGCCTCCGGCAGCGCCCAGCGGTGCGGCGCCGGCCCCTCCAGCGAGAAGCGGATGGTGCGGCCGAAGGTGCGCTGCACCGAGCCGGCGATCGCCTCGACCACGCTCTTGACGCGCAGCGGACCGGTCGCGCCCACCTGCAGGCCGTAGACCTGCGCGATGGCCTGCACCTGGCCGATCACCTCCGACATGACGCCGGCCACCTCGGGCCGCCGCTGGCCGATCTGCTGCAGCAAGCCGGCCACGCCCTGCAGGTTGTTCTTGATGCGGTGGTGCACTTCCTTGACCAGCATCTCGCGCTGCGCGATGGCCGCCTCGAAGCGGGCCTCCTGCGCGGCGCGCTGCTCGGTCACGTCGGTGGCCACCATCAGCAGCTGGTCGGGCGGCTGGCCGGGCTGGGTGGACAGCGGCAGGTAGCGCGCGTCCCACACCTGGGTGACGCCGTTGACCTCGATGCTGTACTCGTGCTGCGTCAGCTCGCGGCCGGCCAGCGCCTGCTCCATGTCGGCGCGGCGCTGCGCGGCGGTGGGCGCATCGAACAGCTGCTCCGGCGCGAGGCCCACCAGCTGCTGCGGCGTCATGCCGGCATTGCGAGCCGCCACCTGGTTGGCCTGGAGGACCTTCAGCGTGCGCGCCTCGCGCAGCGTGATCGCCATCGGCGCGGCCTCGATGATGCGCTGCAGCGAGGCCTGCGCCTCCGACATGCGCGCCTCGGCCTGGCGGCGCCGCTCGATGTCGAGCAGCGCGTAGGTGAGCTGGCGGCCGGTGGATTCGCGACTGGTGGCCACCGCGTTGCCGACCACCCAGAACTCGCGGCCGTCGCGTGCCTTGACGCGGCACTCGAAAGTCTCGGCCTGGCCCTCGGCCAGCTCCTTCAGGTAATGGGTGCGCCGGAACGGGTGCGTCGGCTCCGGCGTGGCCACGGTCGAGATCGGCTGGTTGAGGAAGTCGGCGAGGTCGCCGCCGAACATGCGCCGCGCCGAGCGGTTCATCCACTCGATGCCGCTGGCGCCGACGGTGACGATGCCCACCAGCACCGAATCGAGGATGGCGCGCGTGCGCTCGGCCTGCAATGCCACGGCGAGTTCGGCGCGGTGGCGCGCGTCGACGTTGACGAAGCTGGCGATGAAGCCGGCCGACAGGTCGCCCTGCTGTACCAGGCGCAGGCCGAGCTGCACCCACAGCAGGCTGCCGTCGCGGCGGCGCAGCTGCAGCTCGCCACTCCAGCGGCCGTGGGCACGCAACTCGCGCTCCTGGTGCGGCCAGCGCTTCGCGTAGTCGGCCGGATCGGCATAGAGCATCGACAGCGTGAGCCCGGCGAGGTCGGCCGCCGGCCAGCCGGCGAGCTGGGCCAGCGCGTCGTTGGCACGCTGGATGCGGCCGTCGCGCACCGAGGCGATGCCCACTTCGGAGAGGCTGAACATCAGCTCGCGGTCGCGTGCGGCCAGCTCCAGTTCGGTCTGCTGCAGCTTCAGCCGGGTGATGTCGGACAGCACCGCGATCAGCTCCACCGCACCCGAAGCGCCATCGGTGCGCCGCACCGACAGGCCGTACCACAGCGGTGCCTGGCCCGGCGGGGTGAACTCGAACTCGGCCTCGAGCACCTCGCCTTCGGCCAGCGTGCGCTGCGCCTGCGCGGCCGCATCGAGCACCTGCGGCTGCGCGGCGAACAGCTCGTGCAGGGTGCGGCCGGCGGCGATGCCCGGCCGCAGCCCGAGCATGGCCTCGAAGCGGTGGTTGCAGCGCACCAGGTGCTCGCCGCGCAGGTGGGCGATGCCGGTGACCGTGCTCTCCAGGATGCTGGTCATCTCGCGCAGCAGCTCCTCGCTGCGCGAGCGCGCCTGCTCCTGCTCGGTGACGTCCAGCGTCACCACCGAGGTGGTGCGCTGCCCGGAGGCCAGCGTGGCCGGCTCCACGCGCGTCAGCAGCCAGCGCTGGCCGAGCTCGGGGTGGCGGACGGCATAGCGCACCTCGGCGCGCTCGCCCAGGCGCAGGGCGCGTTGCAGTCGTTCGTATTCGGGGATCGACTCGGGCAGCACGACGTCGCGGCCGATGGCCTGCAGGGCCGAAGGCCCGCCAGCACCACTGCCGCCCTGGCGCTGGCGCTGGCGCACCCATCCGGCAGACTCCTGGAAGGTGGCCAGGCCGACGCCGGCGGTGTCCATCATCGCGCCGATCTGCAGCTGGGCGAGGTCACGCTCCTCCTCGACGCTGCGGTCCGGCGCCTCCTGGGCGGCATGTTCCAGCTCGGCCAGCAGCGCGTGGCGCCAGCGCCCCTGGTCGACGCGCGCGCGCACGTGGCTGTTGAAATCGCAATACGGGCATTTGGCGAC
>NZ_JBFXIO010000267.1:0-7270 GCF_050175855.1 Piscinibacter sp. | reverse complement strand
CGTGGCCGCCCGGGCCGTAGGCCCAGCCGAAGGTCAGCACCTCGTCGAGCCAGAGCTTCATCAGCGGCGGCATCGCATACCAGTGCACCGGGTGCTGCCAGACCACCAGCCTCGCTGCCGCCAGCCGTGCGCGCTCGGCGGCGGTGTCGATGTCGTAGTCGGGGTACAGGGCGTACAGGTCGCGCACTTCCACGCGCTGCGGCTGCGCCGCGGCCAGCGCGCCCGCTGCGCGCATCATGGCCCGGTTGACGCGCGACTGCTCCATCTGCGGGTGCGCCACGAGCACCAGCACCTCGGCGCCGGGCTGGGGTGCGGGGTCAGGGCTGGCGTGGGGTTGCAAGGGATGGGGAGGGGGTCGGGGTGCCGCTACCATACCCGCAAACCCCGACAAACAACGACGAGGACGGAGGTCCGCATGCCGGTGATCGTGGTGGCCAACCCCAAGGGAGGCGTTGGCAAGAGCACGCTGTCGACCAATCTCGCGGGCTATCTCGCTTCCCGCGGGCATGCGGTGATGCTCGGCGATGTCGACCGCCAGCAGTCGGCGCTGACCTGGCTGTCGCTGCGACCGCCGCAACTGCCGGCCATCGGCAGCTGGGACACCCACGGCGAGGTGGTGCGCCCGCCCAAGGGCACCACGCACGTGGTGCTCGACACCCCCGCCGGCCTGCACGGCAAGCGCCTCGACGAGGTGATGAAGCTGGCCGACAAGGTGATCATCCCGATCCAGCCGAGCATCTTCGACATCCATGCCACCCATGCCTTCGTCGGCGAGCTGCTGGCACACCGTCGCAGCGACAAGGTGAAGTTCGGCATCGTGTGCATGCGTGTGCGCGAGGGCACGCTGTCGGCGGACCACCTGCGCGCCTTCGTCGAGAAGCTCAAGGTGCCGCTGATCGGCCAGCTGCGCGACACGCAGAACTACGTGCACCTGGCTGCCCGCGGGCTGACGCTGTGGGACGTGGCCCCCTCGCGTTTCGAGCGCGACCTGGCGCAGTGGCAGCCGATCGTCGAGTGGGTGGACGCATGAGGAAGTTCGCCTCGCTCGAGGAGCTCGCGGCCTGCCTCGGCCAGGAGGTCGGCACGAGCGACTGGATCACCATCAACCAGCGGCACATCGACGAGTTCGCCGAGGCCACTGGCGACCGGCAGTGGATCCACGTCGACCCCGTGCGCGCGGCGGCCGGCCCGTTCGGCACCACCATCGCGCACGGCTTCCTCACGCTGTCGCTGCTGCCGCAGATGGCCGACACGGCGATCGAGCTCGGCGGCGTCCGCATGGGCGTCAACTACGGGTTGAACAAGGTGCGCTTTCCGGCGCCGGTGCCGGTCGGCAGCCGGCTGCGCGGGCACTTCAAGCTGGTGTCCTTCGAGCCCATCGAAGGCGGCGCGCAAATCACCATGGAAGTCACGATGGAGCGCGAGGGTTCGGCCAAGCCGGTGTGCGTGGCCGAGTCGCTGTCGCGCCGCTACGTCTGAGGAGTCCGCCATGAAGGTGCTGCTGATCGACGACCATCCGCTGATCCTCTCGGCGCTCAAGAGCGTGATCCAGGGGCTGGGCGATGGCGTCACCGTGGTCGGCGCGGCCAGCGCCAGGGAAGCGCGCGAGACGCTCGCCGCCGACCCCGACTTCGACCTCGTGCTGCTCGACCTCGCCCTCGGCGACGCCCATGGCTTCGACGTGCTCACCGAGTTCCGCGCCCAGTACCCGGCCGTGCCGGTGGTGGTGGTCTCGGCCTCCGACCGCAGCAGCGACGTGATCCACGCCATCGACCTCGGGGCGATGGGCTTCGTGCCCAAGCGCGCCAGCAACGACGTGCTGTTCGAGGCGCTCAACGTGGTGATGTCCGGCGGCATCTACGTGCCGCCGATGACGCTGCGTTCCTTCGACAGCGACGGGCCCTCCGGCACCGCCGCGGCCGGCGCCGTGCCCACCGCGCTGAACACGGTGCGCGAGCAGGCCGAGGCCGGCGAGGTGCAGAAGGCGCCGCCGCTGGCCTCGCTGGGCCTGACGCCGCGCCAGACCGACGTGCTCGCGCTGCTGCTGCAGGGCAAGCCGAACAAGCTGATCGCGCGTGACCTGAACCTGTCCGTCGAGACGGTGAAGGATCACGTCGCCGCCGTGCTGCGCGCGCTCAACGTCAGCTCGCGCACGCAGGCGGTGCTGGCGGTGAGCCAGATGACGCACCAGGGCGGCCTCAACGCATGGCGCACGCCCCCGCGCTGAACGCCACGCCGCCCGAGCCGGCTGCGGCCGCCCAGCGGCACTCCGCCCTCGGCGAGGAGGTGCTCGCCGTCTACGCCTACGCGCCGGCCACGCTGGCCGGGCTGGCGGCGGGCTTCGGCATGCTGCTGCTGCTGTTCTGGAACAGCCTGCCGCTGGCCGTGCTGCTGCCCTGGGCCGCGCTGTTCATCGGCCTGTGGGTGGTGCGCATCGTGCTGGCGCAGGCCTTCCGCCGCACGCTGCGCCGCGACGGCATCACCGACTGGCAGGCCTGGCGGCTGCGCTGGAACATCCTGACCATCGCCTCGGCCGGCGCCTGGGGCCTGTCGGGGTGGCTGTTCTACACCCGCGGTCTGGGCATCCAGCAGACCGGGCTGATCCTGGTCATCTACACCTTCTGCATCGCCGCGGTGCCGGTGATGGCCAACCAGCCGCGCATGTTCCTCGCCTACGTGGCGATCTGCTTCGGTCCGCTGGTGTGGCGCATCGCCACCGGCGGCGAGGAGCACAGCCTGCGGCTGGCCGGCATGCTGGTGATCATCATCACGCTGACCACCTTGCTGGCGCGCAACTACCGTCAGGCGCTGCAGCGGGTGATCGAGCTGAAGCTGCGCGCCGACGGGCTGCTGGAGGAGCTTCGCATCGAAAAGCAGGCGGCCGAGGCGGCGCGCTACGAGGCCGAGGTGGCCAACCGCGCCAAGACGCAGTTCTTCACCGCCGCCAGCCACGACCTGCGCCAGCCGCTGCACGCCATGGGCCTGTTCGCGGAGGCGCTGCGCCAGCGCACCCACGAGCCCGAGGTGGCGCACCTCGTCAACAGCATCAACGCCTCCGTCGATGCGCTCGAGGGCCTGTTCTCCGAACTGCTGGACATCACCCGCATCGACGCCGGCGGCGTGGAGGTGCGGCCGCAATCCTTCGAGCTGGAAGACATCCTGCGCAAGCTGCGCCTGCACTACGAGCCCACCGCCTTCGAGAAGGGACTGGCACTGACGCTGCGTGGCGGCCGTCGCGTGGTGCATGCCGATCCGCTGCTGGTCGAGCGCATCCTGCGCAACCTCGTCAGCAACGCGATCCGCTACACCAACGACGGCGGCGTGCTGGTCGGCGCGCGGCAGCGCGGCGACAAGGTGCTGGTGCAGGTGTGGGATTCCGGCCTGGGCATCCGCGAGGAAGAGCAGGCCAAGGTCTTCGAGGAGTTCTACCAGGTGCCCAACACGCCGGCGGTGGCGCCGCACCAGCGCAAGGGCCTGGGCCTCGGGCTGGCCATCGTCAAGCGGCTGGCCGACCTGATGGGCGCGCCGATCACGCTGCGCTCGCGCGCCGGCCGCGGCACCGTGTTCTCGCTGGAACTGCCGGTCGGGACGATGCCCCGGCCGCAGCCTGCCTCGCTGTCGAGCCGCGCGATGGCCGGCCTGACGCTCGACGGCCGGCTGATCGTGGTGGTGGAAGACGAGCCCGCGGTGCGCAGCGGTCTGGAGGTGCTGCTGCAAGGCTGGGGCGCGCAGGTGGCGTCGTTCGACAGCGTGGCCGACAGCCTCGCCTGGGCGGCGGCCGCCGACCCCGCGGTGGTGCGGCCCGATCTTTGCATCGTCGACTACCGGCTGGAGAGCGGCCGCAATGGCGTGGAAGCCATCGCGGCACTGCGTGAGCGCTTCGGCGCGCGGCTGCCGGCCATCGTGGTGACGGGCAGCACGATGAGCACGCTCGACAAGGAGGCCCAGGAGAAGGACTTCCACCTGCTGCTCAAGCCGGTGGTGCCGAACAAGCTGCGCGCGATGATCGCCTTCAAGCTGGGCGCGAAGGCCTCGCGCTGACATTCAACAACGATTGAACAACGACAGGGAGGGCTCGAGATGAACTGGTTCGTGGCCGTGGTGAGGAAGTACGCGGTGTTCAGCGGCCGCGCGCGGCGCAAGGAATACTGGATGTTCGCGCTGATCTACCTGCTGATCGCGATCGTGCTGGCCATGCTCGACGGCATGCTCGGCGGCGCGGGCATCCTTGGCGCCATCTTCGGCATCGCGTTGCTGCTGCCCAGCCTCGGCGTCACGGTGCGCCGCCTGCACGACACCGACCGCAGCGGCTGGTGGGTGCTGGTCGGTTTCATCCCCTTCGTCGGCTGGATCGTCCTGCTGGTCTTCATGTGCCTGGTCGGCACCTCGGGCGGCAACCAGTACGGCGAGGACCCGCTGCAGGCCGCCGAGCCAGCCTGAGCGGCGGGAACGGTCCGGCGCCGGGCCGCCCCAAGTCGGACGGCGCCCCTCGGGGGCAGGAGCGCAGCGACTGGGGGGCTCTGTCAGGCCGGCTCGTAGGCCAGGCGCACGTAGATCGGCGCGAAGGCCTCGGCCTGGGTGATCTCGAGCAGGCGCTCCCGCGCCAGTTCGAGCATGGCGATGAAGGTCACCACCATGACCTGCGGGCCCCGCGAGGTCTCGAACAGGTCCTCGAACAGCGCGAAGCGGCGGCCTTGCAGACGGCGCAGCACGATGCTCATGTGCTCGCGCACGCTGAGCTGCTCGCGCGTGATGGTGTGGTGCTGATTCAGCTTGGCGCGGCGCAGGATGTCGGCCCAGGCGGCGCGCAGGTCGTCGGCGTCGACGTCGGGGAAGCGCGGCGCCAGCGACTGCTCGATCGTCACCTGCGCTCGCAGGAAGTCGCGGCCGAGCAGCGGCAGCGCGTCGAGCTTGGCCGCGGCGAGCTTGATCTGCTCGTACTCGATCAGCCGGCGCACCAGCTCGGCGCGCGGATCCTCGGGTTCCTTGCCGTCTTCCGTCTTCTTCGGCGGCAGCAGCATGCGCGACTTGATCTCGATGAGCATCGCCGCCATCAGCAGGTATTCGCTGGCCAGCTCGAGGTTGGTCTTGCGGATCTGGTCGACGTAGGCGAGGTACTGGCGCGTCACGTCGGCCAGCGGGATGTCGAGGATGTTGAAGTTCTGCTTGCGGATCAGGTAGAGCAGCAGGTCCAGCGGGCCTTCGAATGCCTCGAGGAAGACCTCCAGCGCATCCGGCGGGATGTACAGGTCCGTCGGCATGGCGAACAGCGGTTCGCCGTAGAGCCGCGCCACGGCGACGTGGTCCACCGCCGCCGGCGGCAGGGCCTGCACGTCGGGCGTGGGCGGGGGCATGTCGGGCACCTCGGGTGCCGCGGCGTCGTGGCTCATCGCCGGCCGGAGCTCAGTGGCCCTTGGTCTGGTAGACGTAGGGCTGCTGCGGCACGCGGGCGGCCCGGTATTCGGCCTGGGCCTCGCGGTCGACGGGCTTGTCCCAGAGCAGGGCACGGCCGGCCTGCTGTTCCTGCTCCAGCGTGGGGCGGGCGGCCTTCAGCTGGTCGAGGAACGTGGTGACGTCGGATTGGTAGGGTTTCCAGAAGAGCGGCATGGCGGCGATTTTATCCGCCGCCCCCCGACAGCCGGCTGACGGCCCGGTCAGGCCTCCACCCGCCGCAGGTTCTGCGCGCCGGCGAAGAACTGGTGCGGCTCGCCGAGCATCCACTTGGCCAGCTCGTCCAGCCGCGCCGAGCCGACCTCGATGGCCGGCAGCTCCAGCGTGATGGTTTCGAAGCCGTCGAAATTCATCACCTTGAAGTGCAGCCGGCCGTTGTCGTGGTCGGGCGTGACGTGCACCGCCAGCGCGAAGTCGACCGCCACCTCGTAGCGCATCTCGATCAGCTTGTTGTTGTCGGGGTTGCGCACCGCCTTGGCATGCACCGGCGCGCCGCCCTGCGCGAGCTTCGCGTCGATCTTCTCGATGTCGGGCAGGAAGTCCTTGGTGAAGGCAGCACGCTGCCCGTTGCGCAGCCGGCCGTGCATGGCCACGTAGTCGCAGACGTCGTTGCCGCGCAGCTTCTTGCGCCGCGTGTCGACCTTCAGCTCGGTGATCGGCAGCTGCTCGAACACCAGGCGGCGGTCGAGCGCATAGCGCGTCTTCGACACCGGCTTGAGCACGTCGAGCTGGCGGATCAGGGTGTCGACATAGCTGAATACCGTCTTGCAGGCGGCTTCGACGAGCAGCCCGTTGCGCTCGGCCGTGGCCAGGTCCACGGTCTGCCCAGCCTTGGCGGCTTCGGCCTGCCGCTTGAGGTCGTCGAGAAATCCCACAGTCTTCTGATCTTTCCGTGATGACGGGCAAAAGCATAGCGCAGCCCATGCAGGCCACTTTCATCAAGCTCGGGGGTGGCATCTGACAAGATCGACCCATGATTGAGATCGAGCTGAAGTTCCAGGTGCCAGCGGACCGACGTGCGCGTGTCGAGGCGGCGGTGGCAGGGCGCTCGACAGGGCGGCCGCTGCGCCTGCAGGCCGCGTACTTCGACACCGGCGACGGCCTGCTGGCGCATGCCGGCGTCGCCCTGCGCCTGCGACGCGAGGGCACGCGCTGGGTCCAGACGCTCAAGGCCAGCGGCGCTGACGCGATGACGAGGCTCGAGCACAACGCGACGCGCCGCGAGCGCAGCGCGGCCCTGCCGGAGCTCGACCTCACCCTGCACCTGGGTACGCCCGCCGGAGAGCGGCTGGCCGCGTTGCTGGCCGCGCGGCCCGGCGCCGAGCTGTCCTGCCGCTACCGCACCGACATCCGCCGCACGGCGCGCACGCTGCGCCGCCACGGCGCCGTGATGGAGCTGGCCTTCGACCAGGGGTTGATCGCCGCCGGCGATGCCTCGATGCCGGTGTGCGAGCTGGAGATCGAGCTGCTCGAGGGCACTCCCGCGGCCTTGCTCGCCGTGGTCGGCGAGTGGGTGCAGCGCCACGGGCTGTGGCTGGACACGCGCAGCAAGGCCGAGCGCGGCACGCTGCTGGCCGAGGGCACGCCGCGCGCGGCGGCGCGCAAGTCGGCACGTGTGTCGCTCGACGACGGCATCGCGATGCCTGCCGGACGCCGGCAGGTGCTGGGCGAATGCCTGCAGCAGGTGGCGATCAACGCCAGCCAGCTGGCCAGCGGCGACTTCGGCGACGAGCACCTGCACCAGCTGCGCGTCGGCCTGCGGCGGCTGCGCACCGCGCTGCGCCTGTTCGCGCCGGCGGGCGCGGCCGATCCGCTGGAA
>NZ_JBFXIO010000266.1:0-7273 GCF_050175855.1 Piscinibacter sp. | reverse complement strand
GCGGCAGCCTCACGGCCGCTGCCAATGCGGAAGGCGTGGCGCCGGCGGTGATCGGCCGGCGCATCGATGCGCTGGAGGAGCGCCTGGGCGTCAAGCTGCTGGTGCGCACCACGCGCAAGATCACGCTGACCCACGAAGGCAGCGCCTTCCTGGAAGACTGCCAGCGCTTGCTGGCCGATCTGGCCAATGCCGAAGCCAGCGTGAGCGCGGGCGGCGTGAAAGCAAGTGGCTACTTACGCGTCACCGCGCCGGCCGGTTTCGGCCGCCGCCACGTGGCGCCGCTGGTGCCACGCTTCCTCGATCAGCACCCGGACGTCAATGTCTCGCTGAACCTCAGCGACCGCGTGGTCGACATCGTCAACGAGAGCTACGACTGCGCGGTGCGCGTGGGTGATCTCCCCGACTCCAGTCTGATCAGCGTGCGCATGGCCGACAACCGCCGGCTGTGCGTGGCCACCCCGGCGTACCTGAAGCGTGCCGGCACGCCGAAGCACCCGAACGAGCTGCTGCGCCATCAGTGCCTGACGCTGAGCTCCGACGCCAGCCAGACCCGCGGCTGGGCCTTCGTGGTCGATGGCGCCGTCACCCACCTGCGCCCGAGCGGCCGTCTGGACTGCAGCGATGGCCAGGTGCTGCACGACTGGTGCGTGGCCGGCTTGGGGCTGGCCTGGCGCTCCACATGGGAGGTGGAGCAGGAAGTGCAGAGCGGCCAGCTCGTGACGGTGCTCGACGATTTCGCCGCGCCGCCGAACGGCATCTATGCGGTGTTCCCGCACGCCAAGCACCTGCCGTTGCGCGTGCGCCTGTGGATCGATTTCCTCAAGCACACCTACGGCGACGCCGCTTACTGGCGCTGAGTCAGCGAGCCAGCCAAGCGGTCGCTGCGGATCCGGCTCCGCCGGGCCGCCGGCGACGCCCCCTGGGGGGAGCGCCGTGAGGCGCTCCGGGGGGGTCGAATCACTTGCTCAGGCACTCTTTCATGAAGGCCTTGCGCGCGTCGCCCTTCTTGTCGCCGGCTTCCTTGTTGCAGGTCTTCATCTTGTCCTGCTGCGTCTGCTTCTTGGCAGACAGGCACTTCGACATGAACGCCTTGCGCTCGTCGCCCTTCATGTCGCCGGCCTCCTTGTTGCAGGTGGCCATCTTGGTCTGCTGGGCCGTGGCCTTGGGTGCGCTGGCGGCATCGGCCGCGAAGCTCGCGCCGGCGAACGCAGAGGTGGCCAGGGCCACGATGGCGATGATCTTCTTCATGGGGTCTCCTTCTCCTGACGTGGGCATGATTGCCGCTGCGGATTGAAGCACCGGGCCCTCCCCGCGGCAAAGGACGCAACGCACCGGAGCGTGGCGCCGCCGAAACGCCGGCGTGACGCCGGTCAGAGAATTCGCCTGGGATGGGCCAGCGCCTCGTGGGCGGCATGCAGCCGCCGTACCAGCACGCGGATGAAGCCCTCGTCGAACAGATGGCGGCAGCCCGGGCTGAGCTGGGCCAGCGTCTCGGGCGTGAAGGAGATGGTGGTGGCCGTCTCGGTGACGATCACGTCGGTACTGTGGCGGCGCAGGTCGGGGCTGGGCGCGAGGTAGGCCATCTCGCCGACGCTGGTGCCGGCGCCGAGCTGGGCCACCTTCTGGCCGTCGCGGAACACCTCCAGCTCGCCCTTGGCGATGATGTGGAAGGTGTTGCCCTCCTCGCCCTTGCGATACAGCGCCTGGCCGAAGTCGTGGCGCTGCCACTTGGCCCGGTGCACCACCTCCCACAGCTCGACGTCGCCGAAGTTGGCGAAGAAGTCCAGCGAGCGCAGCAGCGTGAAGCGCTCCGAGTCGAGCACGCCCTGCAGGTGGCCGCGCGGCACGTGCTGCTGCGAGATCAGCGCCGACAGCGCCTGGGCGAACTCGTCCCAGTCGCGGTAGCGCTGGCCGACGTCCTTGGCCAGCGCACGCTGGATCACCGCATCCACCGTCGGCGAGACGCCGGTGCGCAGGCGTGTCAGCGGCGGCGGGGTCTGGTGATAGATCTGGTGCATCATCGCCGACTGCACCTGCGCGTCGAAGGGCGGCCGGCCGGCGATCAGGTGGTAGAGCACCGCGCCGAGCGAGTAGATGTCGGCGCGGCAATCGAGCGCCGCGCCGTCGAGCTGCTCGGGCGACATGTAGGCCAGCGAGCCGACGCGGTAGACCTGGGTCACGTCGGAGGCGAGGTTGAGCACACTGCCGAAGTCGGTGACCTTCACGTCGGTGAGCGAGCCGTTGACCAGCGTGACCAGCAGGTTGGCCGGCTTGACGTCGCGGTGGATCAGCCCCTGGCGGTAGACGTAGCCCAGCGCCATCGCGCACTTGAAGCCGAGCTCGACGATCAGCTCCAGCGGCAGCAGCTGGTCGGCGCGGCAGTAGGGCCGCAGCGTGCTGCCGGCCACGTACTCCATCACCAGGTAGGGCTCCACCGGGTCGGGCACGGCGTCGTAGATCTGCACCACGTTCGGGTGCTTCAGGCGCCCGACCAGCGCCGCCTCGGCGGCGAAGAAGCGCTCGAAGAAGCGGTTGTCGTGGGCGTCGCCCATGGCCAGCGGCCGCACGCGCTTGATCGCGACGTCCATGTCCTGGAAGTCGTCGTGACACAGGAAGACCTCGCTGGTCGCGCCCTCGCCGAGCTTGCGCAGCACCCGGTACTTGCCGATCAGCAGAGGCAGGTCGGCCGCCGGGTCGCTCGGCGGGCTCTGGGGGCGGGTGGTCGACGTCGAAGGCATGGCGGAACCGCGCGGCATGGCCATGATTCCACACCCGGCCGGCTCCGGCACCCCCGATCTGGTGCAGGAAAACGGGTCATTCCCGGGCTTGGCCCATCGCCCGGACCGCCAGGGGGCCAACCGTAGAATCCGCCCATGATCCAAGCCAAGAAGGACCTTCTGGCCGCGCTGTCGGCGGCGATTGCCGAGGTCAGCCCGGGGGCGAACCTGGCCGCCGCCTTCGAATCGCCCAAGCAGGCCGCCCACGGCGACCTGGCCTGCACCGCGGCGCTGCAGCTGGCGCGGCCGCTGAAGAAGAACCCGCGCGAGGTGGCCGCGACGCTGGTCGAGGCACTGAACCGCCAGGCCGCCGTGCAGCGCTGGGTGGCGGCGATGGAGATCGCCGGCCCCGGCTTCGTGAATTTCCGGCTGCGCGACGCCGCACGCCAGGCGGTGGTGGCCGAGATCCTGCACGCCGGCGACGACTTCGGCCGCGCTGCGCCCAACGGCCATCCGGTGCTGGTGGAGTTCGTCTCGGCCAACCCGACCGGCCCGCTGCACACCGGCCACACCCGCCAGGCCTGCCTGGGCGACGCGATCTGCAACCTGCTCGACTGGCAGGGCTGGCAGGTGACGCGCGAGTTCTATTACAACGACGCCGGCGTCCAGATCGGCACCCTGGCCACCTCGGTGCAGGCGCGCCTGAAGGGCCTGAAACCGGGCGACGCTGACTGGCCGGAGGCGGCCTACAACGGCGACTACATCGCCGACGTCGCCGCCGATTTCGCGGCGAAGAAGACGGTGCACGCCGACGACCGCGAGTTCACCGCCTCGGGCCTGACCGACGACCTCGACGGCATCCGCCAGTTCGCCGTGGCCTACCTGCGCCACGAGCAGGACCTCGACCTGCAGGCGCTGGGCGTGCGCTTCGACCACTACTACCTCGAGTCGAGCCTGTACAGCAGCGGGCGGGTCGAGGAGACCGTGCAGCGCCTGATCGCCGCGGGCAAGACCTACGAGGAAGGCGGGGCGCTGTGGCTGCGCACCACCGAGTACGGTGACGACAAGGACCGCGTGATGCGCAAGTCCGACGGCACCTATACCTATTTCGTGCCCGACGTCGCCTACCACCTGGCCAAGTTCGAGCGCGGCTTCACGCGCGCCATCAACATCCAGGGCGGCGACCACCACGGCACCACCGCGCGCGTGCGCGCCGGCATCCAGGCGGCCGGCCAGGGCGTGCCCGAGGGCTACCCCGACTACGTGCTGCACAAGATGGTCACGGTCATGAAGGGCGGCCAGGAGGTGAAGATCTCCAAGCGTGCCGGCAGCTACGTGACGCTGCGCGACCTGGTCGACTGGACCGGCCGCGACGCGGTGCGCTTCTTCATGCTCAGCCGCAAGGCCGACACCGAGTTCGTCTTCGACGTCGACCTGGCGCTCAAGCGCAACGACGAGAACCCGGTGTTCTACGTGCAGTACGCGCACGCCCGCATCTGCTCGGTGATCCAGCAGTTCGTCGAGCAGGGCGGCGACACCGCCTCGCTCAACCACGCCGACCACGCGCTGCTGACCGCGCCCAGCGAAGCCGCGCTGATGCTCAAGCTGGCCGAGTTCCCGGCGGTGCTGGCCGGCGCGGCGGCCGACTTCGCGCCGCACGACATCGCCTTCTACCTGCGCGAAGTGGCCGGCGCCTTCCACAGCTACTACGCCAACGAGCGCTTCCTCGTCGACGACCCCGCGCTGGCGCGCGCCCGCATCGCGCTGCTGGCGGCCACCCGTCAGGTGCTGCGCAACGCGCTGGCGGTGCTCGGCGTGTCGGCCCCGCAACGCATGGACCGGGAACAACCGGCGCTGGAGACCGCATGAAATCGCAACGCGGCGGATTCGCCATGGGCCTGATCGTCGGCCTGCTGATCGGGCTGGCGCTGGCGCTGGCCGTGGCGCTGTACGTCACCAAGGTGCCGGTGCCCTTCGTCAACAAGGTGCCGCAGCGCACCGCCGAGCAGGATGCGGCCGAGCAGGAGAAGAACCGCAACTGGGACCCGAACGCCGGCCTGAACCACCGCGCGGGTACGCGGCCGCCGGCAGCCGCCAGCGGCACCGCCGCTTCGGCCCCGGTCGGCGCCCCGCCGGTGGCAGCGGCCAGCCCGGCTTCGTCCGCGCGCGACCCGGCGGCCATCCTCTCGGCCCGCGAAGGCGCCACCGTCAAGCCGACGCCGGCCGCCGACCCGTTCAACTATTTCGTGCAGGCTGGCGCCTTTGCCAGGCCGGAGGACGCCGAGCAGCAGCGCGCCCGGCTGGCGATGATGGGCTACGAGGCCAAGGTCACCGAGCGCGAGCAGTCCGGCCGCACCGTGTACCGCGTGCGCATCGGCCCCTTCACCGCCAAGGATGCCGCCGACGGCGCCAAGGACAAGCTGGCCGCCGCCGGCGTGGAATCGGCCCTGGTGCGCGTGCAGAAGTGAGCCGGATCAAGGTCATCGGCTGATCGTTTCGGCGCGTTCGCCGCGCAGCCCGCAGAATCCCGGCCATCGAGCCCCACGAGGACCCCCATGAAGCTGATGCAACGTCGCGATTTTTCCGCCACCCTGGTCGGCGCCGGCGCCCTGGCCCTGGGCCTGCCAGCCGCTGCCCAGGGCGGCATCGTCGAGGGTACGCACTACGTTCGCCTCGGCCAGCCCGTCCCGGTGACCGTGCCGGCCGGCAAGGTGGAGGTGGTCGAGTTCTTCTGGTACGGCTGCCCCCACTGCAACGCCTTCGAGCCGATGCTCGAGGCCTGGGTCAAGAAGATGCCCGACTTCGTGGCCTTCCGCCGCGTGCCGGTGCAGTTCCGGGAGGAGCCTTTCGGCACCCACCAGCGCATCTTCTATGCGCTGGAGGCCATGGGCCGGCTCGAGACGATGCACCGGAAGGTGTTCTTCGCCATCCACAACGACCGCCAGAGGCTGGACAAGCCGGCCGACATCGCCGCCTTCATGACCAAGAACGGCGTCGACGGCGCCAAGGTGGTGGAACTGATGGGCTCGTTCGCCGTGCAGACCAAGGCGCGACAGGCCAAGCAACTGGCCGAGGCCTACAAGATCGATGGCGTACCGGCGCTGGGCATCCAGGGGCGCTTCTACACCTCGGGCAGCCTGGCTGGGGGCCAGGACCGGATGGTCCTCGTCGCCGAATATCTGATCCAAGCTTCCCGAAAAGTCTGACGATTCCGGCCGCGCAAGGCGGCCCAGGGGCATGGCTTGTGGCTAGAATGGCCTGCAAGTTTCATGCCCTCGATGAGAATCCTCCCGCTCCTCGCCGTCCTGGCCGCTCTGGCTGGTGGCTCAGCGTTCGCCGAAAAGGCCGACCGTTTCAAGCCCTTGAATGTCGAGGCCGACCAACCCGGCCGCATCGACCTGCTCAACCAGCACGTGGTCTTCAACGGCAATGTCGTCGTCACCAAGGGCACGATGACGATCCGCGCCAGCCGCATCGAGGTGCGAGAGACGCCCGAGGGCTACCACAACGCGGTGGCGATCGGCTCCGCCGGCAAGCCGGCCACCTTCCGCCAGAAGCGCGACGGCGTCGACGAGTGGATCGAGGGTGAGGCCGAGCGGCTCGAATACGACGGCAAGACCGACACCATCCGCTTCGTCACCAACGCCGCAGTGCGCCGGCTGCGCGGCAGCACGGTGGCCGACGAGATCGCCGGCAACGTGGTCAGCTACGACAGCATCGGCGAGGTGTTCAGCGTCTCCGGTGGCGCGGCTTCGACACCCACCAACCCCGGCGGCCGCGTGCGCGCCGTGCTGACGCCGCGAGAGGGCAGCGCCGCGGCGGCCGAAGCGGCCGCAGCCGCCTCGCAGCCGGCGCCGCCGCTGAAGCTGGCCCCGTCGCTGGGGGGCAGCCAGTGACCCAAGCCACCGCGGCAGCCGCGCCGCGCGTGCATCGTCTCGAAGCGCGCGGCCTGCAGAAGTCCTACGGCGTGCGCAAGGTCGTCAAGGACGTGCGCCTGGCGGTGGACAGCGGCGAGGTCGTTGGCCTGCTCGGCCCCAACGGCGCCGGCAAGACCACCAGCTTCTACATGATCGTCGGCCTGGTGCGCGCGGATGCCGGAGAGATCAGCATCGAGGGCCAGCGCGTCGAGCGGTTGCCGATCCATCTGCGCTCGCGGCTGGGGCTGTCGTACCTGCCTCAGGAGGCCTCGATCTTCCGCAAGCTCACGGTGGAGGAGAACATCCGCGCCGTGCTCGAGCTGCAGCTCGACCGTGACGGCAAGCCGCTGCGCGAGGCACAGATCGACCAGATGCTCGACGGCCTGCTGCACGACCTCAGCATCGAGAAGCTGCGCAGCGTGCCGGCGCCAGCGCTGTCCGGCGGTGAGCGCCGCCGCGTGGAGATCGCCCGCGCGCTGGCCACGCAGCCGCGTTTCATCCTGCTGGACGAGCCCTTCGCCGGCGTCGACCCGATCGCCGTGCTGGAGATCCAGCGCATCATCAGCTTCCTCAAGGCGCGCGGCATCGGCGTGCTGATCACCGACCACAACGTGCGCGAGACGCTGGGCATCTGCGATC
>NZ_JBFXIO010000265.1:0-7273 GCF_050175855.1 Piscinibacter sp. | reverse complement strand
AAGACGCGGCCCTGGACGGTGGCCGTCGAAGGCGAGGTGAAGAAGCCGAAGGTCTTCGACCTCGACGAGTTGCTCAAGCTTGCGCCGATGGAGGAGCGCATCTACCGGCTGCGCTGCGTCGAAGGCTGGTCGATGGTGATCCCCTGGGTCGGCTATTCGCTGGCCGAGCTGATCCGGCGCGTCGAGCCCACCGGCAATGCGAAATACGTCGAGTTCGTCACCCTGGCCGACCGCGCCCAGATGCCGGGGCTGCGCTCATCGGTGCTCGAGTGGCCCTACGTCGAGGGCCTGCGCCTGGATGAGGCCATGCAGCCGCTGACGCTGCTGGCCTTCGGCCTGTACGGCGAGGTGCTGCCCAACCAGAACGGCGCGCCGCTGCGCCTCGTGGTGCCCTGGAAGTACGGCTTCAAGAGCGGCAAGTCGATCGTCAAGATCCGCTTCGTCGAGAAGGAGCCGCGCACCTCGTGGGTGAAGGCGGCGGCGCAGGAGTACGGCTTCTACTCCAACGTGAACCCGAAGGTCGACCATCCGCGCTGGAGCCAGGCTACCGAGCGCCGCATCGGCGAAGACGGGCTGTTCCAGAAGAAGCGGCCGACGCTGATGTTCAACGGCTACGAGGCCCAGGTCGGGCAGCTCTACGCCGGCATGGACCTGAAGAAGTTCTACTGACGGTGGCACGCCCCGCGCTGCTGCACCCGGCCGCCAAGCCGCTGCTGTTCGCGCTGTGCCTGCTGCCCTTCGCCTGGCTGTTCTACGCGGCGGCCGCCAACCAGCTGGGCGCCAATCCGGCCGAGGCATTGATCCGCTCGACGGGCGACTGGACGCTGCGCTTCCTCTGCCTGGTGCTGGCCGTGACGCCGCTGCGTGTGTGGACGAAGCAGCCGGCGCTGGCGCGCTTTCGCCGCATGATCGGCCTGTTCGCCTTCTTCTACGCGGTGCTGCACTTCCTCGCCTACGCCTGGCTCGACATGGGGCTGGACCTGGCGGCGATCGCTCGCGACATCCCCAAGCGGCCGTTTGCGCTGGTGGGTTTCCTGGCGCTGCTGCTGCTGGTGCCGCTCGCAGCCACGTCGTTCAACCGCGCGATCAAGGCGCTGGGCGCCGCGCGATGGCAGGCGCTGCACCGGCTCGTGTATGGCATCGCGCTGCTGGCGATCCTGCACTTCTTCTGGATGCGCGCAGGCAAGAACGATTTCGCCGAGGTGGCGGTCTATGCCGCCGTGATCGCCGCGCTGCTGGGCTGGCGGCTGGCGCGCCTCAGGCGCTCGCGGGCGCTGGCGGCGTGATCAGGAGTTCGTCCACGCCGTAGAGCGTGGCCAGCGCCGCGAGCTTGGCCGGGGCGTTGCGCACGCTGAACGGCCGGCCGAAGGCCTGGGCAAGCCGACGGCACTCGAGCAGCACCGCCAGCGCCGAGGTATCGAACTGCTGCAGCGGCGAGGCGTCGACGACCACCTCGCCCTCCTTCTCGCCCTGCAGCGCCTGCGAGAGCAGGCGCAGCGTGTCGCGAGACTCCCGCATCGTGATGGTGGCCGGCAGCAGCAGCATCGCAGCGGATCCTCAGGTCTTGCTGCCGTTGGCCGCAGCCGACTTGTTGCGCTCGGCCAGCTTGGCGATCAGGCCATCGATGCCGTTGGCGCCGATCTCCTGCGCGAAGCTGCTGGTGTAGTTCTGCACCAGCCACACGCCCAGCACGTTGACGTCGTAGATCTTCCAGCCGTCTTCCTTCTTCTCGAGGCGGTAGTCGAGCTGGATCGGGTCACCCTTGCCGCGCACCTCGGTACGCACGACCACGTCCTTGTCTTCCGGGTTGGCGCGCATCGGCTTGAGCTGCACGGACTGGTCCTTCACCTGCGACAGCGCTCCGGAGTAGGTGCGCACCAGCAGGACCTTGAATTCTTCCTGCAGCCGCTGCTTCTGCTCGGGCGTGGCCTGGCGCCAGTAGCGGCCAACGGCGGAGGCCGTCATGCGCTGGAAGTTCACGTGGGGCATGACCTTGGCGTCGACCAGCGCGGTGATCTTCTGCACGTCGCCGGCCTGGATCGACTTGTCGGCCTTGATGGTGTCGAGGACGTCGGTGGAGACTTCCTTGATCAGCTGGTCAGGGGCCTTGGCCGCATCGGCCGCGCGGGCCGCGCCCAGGCCCAGCGCCATCGCGGCGGCGGCCAGCCAGGTGGTGATTCGGATCGAGAGCATGTCTTGTTCCTTTCTGTGGCGCCTTGCACGGGCTCCAGGGTGCTCAGAGCCCGCGCGAGCCGCGAGGTTCAATGCCCGGAGGCAACGTTAACGTGCAGAAACATCCGGACGTTCACTTCGCTGCAGGCTCGGATGCCGATTCCTCCGGCTCGGTAGGGTCGGGCGGCGGCGGCTCGTTGCCATCGAACACCAGGCTGCGCCGGCGCTGCAGGTACGCATCGCGAACGAAGTTGTACTTGTCCAGCGCGATGTCGTCGAGCACACGCGTGGCGCCGAGCAGGTTGGCGCGCGTGTTCACGATGCTCAGCGCGGTCAGGCTGTAGCGAGTAGCACCGTCGTTGATCACCGAACTCGGCGAGGCCGCAATGTCCATCGGCAGGCCGATGGTGTCGCGCACGCTGGAAGGCCCGAACAGCGGCCAGACGATGTAGGCGCCGGTGCCCATGCCCCACACGCCGAGCGTCTGGCCGAAGTCCTCGCGGGTCTTCTCCAGGCCGACTTCCGTGGCCACGTCGAGCACGCCGAGCAGGCCGAAGACCGTGTTCGTGCCCACTCGCATCACGTCGTAGACGCCCGCGGTGGCCTTGCCCTGCAGGAAATTGTTCACCGCCGACCAGGCATCGGCGAAGTTGCCGAAGAAGTTGTCGACGCCGCGGCGAATGGGTTGCGGAACGATGTTCGAGTAGGCCGTGGCCACCGGCTCGAGGACCTTCTCGTCGAGCGCCTCGTTGAAAGCGAAGACCTTGCGGTTCCAGTTCTCCCACGGGTCGAGCTTGGCGCCCGGGCCGCCGCGCACGTCGTTCAGCGTGGTCGCGCAGCCGCCCAGCAACGGCAGCGCCACCGCCAGCGCGGCGAGCGAGGCGCCGCGCTTCACCTCTTCGCTCCCGACTCGCCCCCGGCGTCGGCGGCCTTGTTGAAGAGGAACTGGCTGATCAGGCTCTCCAGCACCACGGCAGATTGGGTCTGGGTGATGGTGTCGCCGGCCACCAGCGTCTTCTCGTCGGCGCCGGGCTCCAGCCCGATGTACTGGTCGCCGAGCAGGCCGGCGGTGAGGATGCGCGCCTGCGAATCCTTCGGGAACTCCACGCCCTTGTCGATCTCGAGCCGGACCACGCCCTGGTAGGTGCGCGCATCCAGGGTGATCGAGGCCACCCGGCCGACGTTCACGCCGGCGCTACGCACCGGCGCACGCGGCTTGAGGCCGCCGATGTTGTCGAACTTGGCCGTGAGCGTGTAGGTGTCGCCGCCGCCGAAGCTGGCGAGGTTGGCCGCCTTCAACGCGAGGAACACCAGCCCGAGCATGCCCATCAGGACGAACAGTCCGACCAGGGTTTCGATGCCTTTCTTGCCCATCTCTCGTGTTTCCTTTCGGTCTTACGGCGTCGAGAACATCAGCGCCGTCAGGATGAAGTCCATGCCCAGAATGGCCAGCGACGAGATCACCACCGTGCGCGTGGTGGCGTAGGCCACGCCCTCCGGCGTGGCATCGGTCTCGTAGCCCTGGTAGAGCGCGACGAACGAGCAGATCACGCCGAACACCATGCTCTTGACGATGCCGTTGCCGACGTCGCGCCAGACGTCGACCTTGCTCTGCATGATCGACCAGAAGTTGCCGGCGTCCACGCCGATCAGCAGCACCGCGACGACATAGGCCCCGAGGATGCCGATCGCGGAAAACAGGATCGCCAGGATGGGCATCGACACCATGCCCGCCACGAAGCGCGGCGCCAGCACGCGCGCCTTCGGGTCGATGGCCATCATCTCCATCGCGGCGATCTGCTCGCCGGCCTTCATCAGGCCGATCTCGGCCGTCAGCGAGGTGCCCGCGCGCCCGGCGAAGAGCAGCCCGGTGACCACCGGCCCGAGTTCGCGCACCAGCGCGAGGTTGACGATCAGGCCGAGCGACTCGGCGGCGCCGTAGGTCACCAGCGCGTAGTACATCTGCAGCGCGAGCACGAAGCCCACCGCCAGGCCCGACGACAGGATGATGATCAGCGAGCGGTTGCCGATGGCGTGGATCTGCACCACCACCAGGCCGAAACGGCGCATCGCCGGCGGGATGGCGCGCAGCAGGTCGAGGAAGAAGAAGGCCGCATGGCCGAACGAGTTCAGCACCGCCAGGGCGCGCGCGCCGAGCAGGGCGACGAAGTTCATGCCGAGCCTCCTGCACCGAGGCCGAAGTCTTCGGCGATGGTCGGCGCCGGGTAGTGGAACTTGACCGGGCCGTCGGGTTCGCCGCGCACGAACTGGCGCACCTCGGGGTCGCTGGAGTTCATCAATTCGTCGGGCGTGCCCTGCGCGACGATGCGCCCGCCATTGGCCAGCAGCACCACGTGGTCGCTGATCGCCATGCACTCGGGCACGTCGTGCGAGATCACCAGCGAGGTCGAGCCGGTCACGTCGTTGAGCGTTCGGATCAGCCGCGCGGCCACGCCCATCGAGACCAGGTCGAGGCCGGCGAACGGCTCGTCGTACATGATCAGCTCGGGGTCGAGCGCGATCGCGCGGGCCAGCGCGATGCGCCGCGCCATGCCGCCGGACACCTCCGAGATGCGCAGCTTCGCGGCGCCGCGCAGGCCGACGGCATTGAGCTTCATCAGCACGATGTCGCGGATCATCGATTCCTTCAGATCCGTCTGCTCGCGCAAGGGGAAGGCAACGTTGTCGAACACCGACAGGTCGGTGAACAGCGCGCCGAACTGGAACAGCACGCCCATGCGACGACGCAGGCGGAACATCAGCTCGCGGTCGCGCGAGTCGACGCGCTCGCCGTCGAAGGTCACGGTGCCGGAGTTCGCCGCATGCACGCCACCGATCAGCCGCAGCAGGGTGGTCTTGCCGCACCCCGAGCTGCCGAGGATGGACGTGACCTTGCCGCGCTGGAAGCGCAGCGAGATGTCGTTGAGGATGGTGCGGCTGGCGTCGTACCCGAACGTGACGTGGTCGATCTCGATCAGGGCATCGCCGCTCGCGGGGGCGTTTTCACTCGGCATTGCGCGGGTGCTTTTCTTGTCGTCGGGCCGCCGGGGTGCGAGCGGGGTGGCGGCCGAGGCCGGCGGATTGTCGCATGGCAAAACAAGCCGTGCAGGGGAAACCCGGATACGTCTTGTGACGCCGATTCACGCCGGTTTCTAGCGCTTCTGGCAGCGCGGGCAGAAGAAGGTCGAACGCTGCGCCTGCACGATGCGGCGCACCGGCGTGCCGCAAACCGGGCAAGGCTCGCCGGCACGGCCGTACACCGCCGCGTGCTGCTGGAAGCTGCCGGCCATGCCATGGGCGTCGCGGTAGTCGCGCAGCGTGCTGCCACCAAGCTCCAGCGCCTGCGCCAGGATGCGGCGCACGGCCTCGGCCAGCCGGTCGCAGCGCGTCCGGCTGACACGCCCGGCCGCCGTGCGCGGATCGATGCCTGCGCCGAACAGCGCCTCGCAGGCGTAGATGTTGCCCGCCCCGACCACGATGTCGCCGGCCAGCAGCGCCTGCTTGATCGCCACGCGCCGGCCGCGCAGCGCGCGGTGCAGGTGCTCGCCGCCGAAAGCCGGGTCGAAGGGTTCGAGGCCGAGGCCGGCGACGAGCTTGCGCGCCGGATCGGCATCGAGCCCACACGACCACACCACGGCGCCGAAGCGGCGGGGATCGGTCAGGCGCAGCGTGCCGCGGGTGGTGACGAGGTCGAAGTGGTCGTGCGCGCCGGGGTCGCCAGGCTGCTCGCTGAACGCCAGCGAGCCCGACATGCCCAGGTGCATCAGCAGCCCACCGGGGCCGACCGGCAGCCACAGGTACTTGCCGCGCCGCTGCGCGGCGCCGACGGGCTGCCCGACCAGCGACGCCGGATCGCAACCCAGTGGCCAGCGCAGCGGCTTTCCCAGCCGGACCGCCTTCACGCTCGAGCCGTCGACGCGCTCGGCGAAGCTGCGCCGCGTGGTCTCGACCTCCGGAAGTTCGGGCATGTGCGGAATTATCGCGAGCCGCGCCGATCACAGGCTGATCGACCGACCACTAGAATGAATTCGAGCCTTCAGGAGTTGCCGATGCCGTCCCCTTCGTCCCGCCCGGGCCTGCCGCTGCTCGGCGTCCTGCTGGCTTCGCTGCTCGGCGTCGGTGCAGCGGTCGCGGCGCCGGCGCAACCGGCGGCGAGTTCCGCCAAGGTCGAGAACTCCAGCCTCGATGCGCAGCTCTTCTACCAGCTGCTGATCGGCGAGATCGAACTGCGCAATGGCGAGGCGGGCACCGCCTACCAGGTGATGCTCGATGCCGCGCGGCGCACGCGCGACGAGCAGCTCTACCGCCGCGCCACCGAGATCGCGCTGCAGGCCCGCGCCGGCGACCAGGCGCTCGCCGCGGTGATGGCCTGGCGCAGCGCGCTTCCGAAGTCCATCGAAGCGCACCGCTACCTGATCCAGCTGCTGGTGGCGCTGAACCGCGCGGAGGAATCGATCGAGCCGCTGCGCTCGCTGATTGAGCTCACCGCCGAGGCCGAGCGTCCGGCGCTGATCCAGTCGTTGCCGGGATTCTTCTCTCGCACCGGCGACCGGGCGCGCACGCCGGCACTGGTGGAGCGCGTGACGCAGGGCTGGATCGACCAGCCGGCCACGCGCGTCGCGTCGCGCATCGCCCTGGCGCGCGCCTGGCTCGGCGTGCCGGACAACCCGAAGGCGCTGCCGCTGCTGCAGCAGGCGCATGCGGACGAGCCGTCCAACGAATCGGTGGCGATGCTGGCGGCCGGTCTGGCCGCCAACACGCCGGCGGCCGAAGCCATCGTCACCTCGTTCCTGAAGGCCCGGCCTGACAGCCACGGCGTGCGGCTGAACTACGTGCGGGTGCTGACCAACGCCCAGCGCTACGGCGATGCCACCGAGCAGTTGCAGGTCGTCACGCGGCTGGCGCCTGACCTCGCGCCGCCCTGGTTGACGCTGGGCGCCCTGCAGGTCGAGTTGCGCCATCCGGCCGAGGCGAGCGTGGCCCTGTAGACCTATCTGGAGAAGCTCGAGGCGGCGCCCTCCGCCCCGGCCGCGCCTGCCGACGTCGACGAGGTTGGGGGCGGCTGCGCGGCGGACCTGCGCGAGCTAGGCCGCACGCAGGC
>NZ_JBFXIO010000264.1:0-7282 GCF_050175855.1 Piscinibacter sp. | reverse complement strand
CGACGAGGCCTAGCGCAACAGGGCGCAGGACATCGACCAGCTCGACGCCAACATCGACAAGTTCATGGACTAAGCGCGCCCCGGCGAGGTGAAGCTCGTGCCGGTGCACCTGTCCAGCCTGGTCGACCGCGAGATGGCGGCCTTCCGCGACACCAGCCAGATCCGCATCACCGCGCGGGTGGCGATCGACACCAAGGTGATGGCCGACGAGACCGAACTCGGCCGTGTGCTGCAGAACCTGTTCGAGAACGCCCGCCGTTACGGCCGCAGCACCGACACCGGCATCGCCAAGGTGGCGGTCACCTATGCACGCACCGGGCCCTGGGTGATCCTGAGCGTGCGCGACCACGGCCCCGGCGTCGACCCGGCCAAGCTCGGCCAGCTGACCACGCCCTTCTTCCGCGGCGATGCAGCGCGCACCGCCGCCACCGGCGCGGGTCTGGGCCTGGCGATCGTGGAGAAGGCGGTCCAGCGCATGGGCGGCGCCTTCGAGGTGACCAATGCGCCGGAGGGTGGCTTGGTGTGCCACATCCGGCTCAAGAAGGCTCCCTGACGTCGCTCAGGCCGGAACGACCGGCCGACGCAGCGTGTAGAGCAGGCACACCGCCCGCGCCTCCATCGACTGGCCCTCGCCCACCGGGCCGAGCTTCTCGGCGGTCTTGGCCTTCACGCTGACCTGCTCGACCTTGATCGCCAGCGCCTGCGCGATGCGCTGGCGCATCGCCAGGATGTGCGGCGCCATCTTCGGCGCCTGGGCAATGATGGTGCTGTCGACGTTGGCCACGTGCCAGCCGGCCTGCAGCGCACGGCGCCCGGCCTCGGCCAGCAGCGCCAGCGAATCGGCGCCGCGGAAGCGCTCGTCGGTGTCGGGGAAGTGGTGGCCGATGTCGCCGAGCGCCAGCGCGCCGAAGATCGCGTCGGTGATCGCATGGCACAGGGCATCGGCATCGGAATGGCCGAACAGGCCGTGGCTGTGCGGAATGGTCACACCACCGAGCACCAGCGGCCGGCCCTCGACGAGGCGGTGGCTGTCCCAGCCTTCGCCGATGCGGATGTTGGGCAGGTTCATGCGAGTCCTTTCTGGCGCGCGGCGAGCACGCGCTCGGCCAGCGTGAAGTCGGAAGGCCAGGTCACCTTCAGGTTGGCGGCGTCGCCCTCCACGAGCAGCGGCCGATGCCCGGCGAGTTCGATCGCGCTGGCGTCGTCGGTCACCGCACTGTCGGCCGCAGACAGCGCGTCGCGCAGCATGCCGATGCGGAACATCTGCGGCGTCTGCGCCGCCCACTTGTCGGCGCGCGGCAGTGTCTCGGCCACGCGGCCACCCTCGGCACGCTTGAGCGTGTCGGCCACCGGCTGCGCGAGCAGGCCGCCGACCGCGTCAGGCAGGCAGGCGTCGATCAGGCGTTCGACCCACTCGGGGCGCACCAGGCAGCGCGCGGCGTCGTGCACCAGCACCCAGTCGTCAGCGCTGGCACCGCGTTCGAGCAGCTCAGCGAGGCCGCCCGCGACCGTGTCGGCCCGCGTGGCGCCGCCGCGGCGGCAGACCCAGCCACGCAGGCCCTCGAAACCCGGCACCAGCGCCTCGAAACGATCGTCGTCGGGCGACAGCACCACCAGCGAGGCCGCGATGCGCGGCACCGCGGCGAGCGCGGCCAGGGTGTGCGCCACCATCGGCTGGCCGCCGATCTCGACGTACTGCTTGGGCAGCGACGCGCCGGAGCGCGAACCCACGCCGGCACAGGGCAGCAAGGCGTAGCAGCGAGGCGAGGTGGGGTGGCTCATGCGGGCGCGCGAAGGGACCGGATTGTATGATTCGGCCCGTTTCATCGCCCCCCGGGAGAGCCTCGTGGGGCGTTTTGCTTTGGTTCGACCGCACCCGATGCAACTCCCCGTCATCGCCGCCGGCAAACGCTTCACGCTGCCCCGCCCGATCGGCTCGGCCGACGCCCTGCTGCTGGCCCGCTTCGCACAGGCGCAGGCCGCGCAGAAGAAGCTCGTGGCCATCGTCACCGCCGAGCCCGCCGACACGCAGCGGCTGGAAGGCGAGCTCGCCTTCTTCGCGCCGGGCCTGCGCATCGCCGTCTTTCCCGACTGGGAAACGCTGCCCTACGACACCTTCAGCCCGCACCAGGACCTGATCTCCGAGCGGCTGGCCACGCTGTGGCGCATCCGCCAGGGCGAGGTCGACGTGGTGCTGCTGCCCGCCTCCACCTCGCTGGTGCGGCTGGCACCGCCGAGCTTCCTCGCCGCCTACACCTTCCACTTCAAGCAGAAGCAGCGGCTCGACGAGGCGGCGCTCAAGTCGCAGCTCACGCTGGCCGGCTACACGCACGTCAGCCAGGTGGTCTCGCCGGGCGAATATGCGGTACGTGGCGGGCTGATCGACCTGTTCCCGATGGGCTCGCCGGTGCCTTATCGCGTTGATCTCTTCGGCGACGAGGTCGACTCGATCCGCACCTTCGACCCCGACTCGCAGCGCAGCCTCTACCCGGTGCCCGAGGTGCGCCTTCTGCCCGGCCGCGAGTTCCCGATGGACGAGGACGCGCGCGCCGCCTTCCGCAGCCGCTGGCGCGAGAAGATCGAGGGCGACCCGACCAAGGTGCGCCTGTACAAGGACATCGGCAGCGGCATCGCCACCGCCGGCATCGAGTACTACCTGCCGCTGTTCTTCGACCAGACGGCGACGATCTTCGATTACCTCGGCGACGATGCGGTGCTTTCGCTGCACGGCGAGGTCGACGAGGCGCTGGCCCGCTTCTGGATCGACACCCGCGAGCGGCACCGCTTCCTGCAGCACGACAAGGACAAGCCGATCCTGCCGCCGGAGGAACTCTTCCTGCGCAGCGAGGATTTCTTCGCCCGCGCCAATGTCCATGCCACGCTGGCGCTGCGCGGGCGCGAGCCCGTCGAGTGGGCGCGGCCGCTGCCCGACCTCAGCGTCGACCGCGGCGCGCCCGAGCCGCTGGCACGGCTGCGACAGCACGTGCAGGGCACGCCGCACCGTGTGCTGATCGTCGCCGAGAGCGACGGCCGCCGCGAGAGCCTGCTCGAGCTGCTGCGCGACAACCGCATCGAGCCCCCCAGCGTGGCCACTCTGGCCGAGTTCGAGGCCGGCGATGAGAAGTTCGCGATCGGCGTGGCGCCGCTGGCCGAGGGCTTCTTCTGGTTCGAACCGAACGAAAGACCGGCCGAGAACCGCACGATCCAGTTCGTCACCGAGACCGAACTCTTCGCCACCGCGCCGAGCGGCCGGCGCAAGCGGCGGCAGGAGCAGGTCAGCGACGTCAACGCGCTGATCAAGGACCTGTCCGAGCTCAACGTCGGCGACCCGGTGGTGCACGTCAACCACGGCATCGGCCGCTACCTCGGGCTCGTGAACATCGATCTCGGCGACGGGCCCAGCGAATTCCTGCACCTCGAGTACGCCGACAAGGCCACGCTCTACGTGCCGGTGGCGCAGCTGCACCTGATCGCGCGCTACACCGGCGTGAGCTCGGAAGAAGCGCCGCTGCACAAGCTCGGCTCGGGCCAGTGGGAGAAGGCCAAACGCAAGGCCGCCGAACAGGTGCGCGACACCGCGGCCGAACTGCTCAATCTCTACGCCCGCCGCGCAGCGCGCGAAGGCTTCGCCTTCCGCTTCCAGCCGCACGACTACGAGGCCTTCGCCGCCAGCTTCGGCTTCGAGGAGACGCCGGACCAGCAGGCCGCGATCCACGCCGTGATCCAGGACATGGTCAGCCCCAAGCCGATGGACCGCCTGGTGTGCGGCGATGTCGGCTTCGGCAAGACCGAGGTGGCGCTGCGCGCTGCCTTCGTCGCGGTGACGGGCGGCAGGCAGGTGGCCATCCTCGCGCCCACCACGCTGCTGGCCGAGCAGCATTACCAGAACATCGCCGACCGCTTCGGCAAATGGCCGGTGAAGGTGGCCGAGCTGTCGCGCTTCCGCTCCGCCAAGGAAGTGAAGGCGGCGATGGAAGGCATCGCCGACGGCACCATCGACATCGTTGTCGGCACGCACAAGCTGCTGAGTGCCGACGTCAAGTTCAAGCGCCTCGGCCTGCTCGTCATCGACGAGGAACACCGCTTCGGCGTGCGCCACAAGGAGGCGATCAAGGCGCTGCGCGCCGACGTGGACGTGCTCACGCTGACCGCCACGCCGATCCCGCGCACGCTGGGTATGGCGCTCGAAGGCCTGCGCGACCTCAGCGTGATCGCCACCGCGCCGCAGCGCCGCCTGGCGATCAAGACCTTCGTGCGCAACGAGAGCACCGGAACCATCCGCGAGGCGGTGCTGCGCGAGCTCAAGCGCGGCGGTCAGGTCTACTTCCTGCACAACGAGGTGGAGACGATCGAGGCGCGGCGCGACAAGCTCGCCGAGCTGCTGCCCGAGGCGCGCATCGCCATCGCCCACGGCCAGATGCCCGAGCGCGAGCTGGAACGCGTGATGCGCGACTTCGTCGCCCAGCGCTACAACCTGCTGCTGTGCTCGACCATCATCGAGACCGGCATCGACGTGCCCAGCGCCAACACCATCGTCATCAGCCGTGCCGACAAGTTCGGCCTCGCGCAGCTGCACCAGCTGCGCGGGCGCGTCGGCCGCTCGCACCACCAGGCCTACGCCTACCTGCTGGTGCCCGATGTGGAGGGCCTGACCAAGCAGGCGGCGCAGCGGCTGGAGGCGATCCAGCAGATGGAGGAGCTCGGCTCGGGCTTCTACCTCGCGATGCACGACCTGGAGATCCGCGGCGCCGGCGAGGTGCTGGGCGAGAACCAGAGCGGCAACATGATGGAGGTCGGCTTCCAGCTCTACAACGACATGCTGGCCGAGGCCGTGCGTTCGCTGAAGGCCGGCCGCGAGCCCGACCTGCTCAGCCCGCTGGCCGCCACCACCGAGATCAACCTGCACGCCCCCGCCCTGCTGCCCGACAGCTATTGCGGCGACGTGCACGTGCGCCTGTCGCTCTACAAGCGCCTGGCCACCGCCGAGCGTGCCGAGCAGATCGACGCGATGCTCGAGGAGATCACCGACCGCTTCGGCAAGCTGCCGCCGCAGGGCCAGACGCTCTTCGACGTGCACCGCCTGCGCGTGCTCGCCAGGCCGTATGGCGTGGTGAAGGTGGATGCAGCGCCGAAGTTGATGGTGATCAGCTTCCGGCCGAATCCGCCGGTGGATGCGCTGAAGATCATCGAGCTGGTGCAGAAGAACCGCCACATCAAGCTGGCTGGCAACGACAAGCTGCGCATCGAGCGCGAGACGCCGGAGCCGCGCGACCGGGCGCAGCTGATCCGCGACGTGCTGCGCTCGCTGGGCACGCCGAAGACGGCCGACGCCGTGTCGTGAACAAGCTCTGATCTGGCGCAAAACGCTTCACGTCGGGCAACACGCGCGCATCACGGGCGACACCGCGGGCTCGCAACATGGCGTCATCGACATACGACGAGGACGCCATGAAGCTGCAACGAGACTGGATCACCCCGATCACCATGGGCGCCTTCGCCCTGCTGGCGGTGACCGGCGTGCTGATGTTCTTCCACCTGGACAGCGGCCTGAACGAGACTGCGCACCAGTGGCTCAGCTGGGTGCTGATCGGCGGCGTGGCGCTGCATGCGGCCGTCAACTGGGCCGGCGTGAAGCGCCATCTGGCCGGCTGGCGCGGCCGCACGGCGCTGGCGCTGTTCGCCGTGCTGCTGGCGGCCTCCTTCGTGCCGCTGGGCAGCCAGGGCGAACCGCCCTTCGTGCCGCCGCTGCGCGCGCTGGCCGATGCGCCGTTGCCGGTGCTCGCGCAGGTGGCGCGCACCTCACCGGAGGAACTGCGCGCGCGGCTGCAAGGCGCGGGCATCACGGTGCGCAGCGACAGCGACACCGTGCACGGCCTGGTGGGCGACGACACGCGAGCGCAGATCCGCGTGCTCTCGCAGGTGATGGCGAAGTCCGGCGGGTAACATCCGCGCCGATGTCCTGCACCGAACACGCACCCGGCCTCTTCATCCGCGGTTTCACGCCCCCACTGCGACTGGCCGATTTCCGGCTGGTGGCCTTCGACATGGATTCGACGCTGATCAACATCGAATGCGTCGACGAGATCGCCGACGCCGCCGGCCGCAAGGCCGAGGTGGCGGAGATCACCGAGGCGGCGATGCGCGGCGAGATCGCCGACTACAAGGACAGCCTGCGCCGCCGCGTGGCGCTGCTGGCCGGCGTGCCGGAGACGGCGCTGGAACAGGTCTGGCGCGACAAGCTGCGCCTGAACCCCGGCGTGCAGGCCTTCGTGCAGGCCTGCCAGGCCGCGGGTCTGAAGACACTGCTGGTGTCCGGCGGCTTCACCTTCTTCAGCGAGCGCATCCGCCACCAGCTCAAGCTCGACTTCGCCCGAGCCAACACGCTCGGCGTGGCCCACGGCAAGCTCACCGGCACGCTGTTCGACCGCCCCTGGGGCGACATCGTCGACGGCGCCGAGAAGAAGCGCGTGCTGCTCGAGGTGGCCGAGCTGATGGGCATCGACACGGCGCAGGTCATCGCCGTGGGCGACGGCGCCAACGACCTGCCGATGATGGCCGCGGCGGGCCTGTCGATCGCCTACCACCCCAAGCCCGCGGTGCGCGAGCAGGCAATGATCTCGATCATGAGCGGCGGCATGGACCGCGCGCTCGAGGTCCTCAGGGCGTGAACAGCCAGCGGCCGGCGCGCAGCACGAGCGCGACCTCGTGCGGCGTCGACACCGGAATCGGCCGGTAGCGCCACTGGCGCACCGCCTCGAGCACGATGGCATCCAGCTCGGGGTGGCTGGAGCGGCGCACCAGCGCCTCGGCCACGCGCCCGTCGGGCAGCACGGTGAAGCCCACATCCACCGCGACCTCGCCGTCCACCAGCGCCCGCAGTTCGGGCGGAATCGACGGCTCGTCCTGCTCGAGAACCCTCAGCGTCACCGGCTCGGCCGCCACGTCCACCGTGGCCACGGCCGAGCGCAGCGGCTGCGGCGGCAGGGTCTCGAGCGGCACTTCGGCCACGGGCGCCGGATCGACGGCCGGCCGGGCCTCGCGCGCCGGCGCCGAAGCCGGCCGGGCGGGCAGCGCGGTGGCCGGCACCTCCGCGCGGGGCTTGGGCTTGATCTTCGCGGCCTCGATGATGCGCCGCATCGGGTTGCTGGCCTCGCGCTCGACACGGCTCTCCGAGGTCTGCGCGCCCACGGGCAAACCGACCAGCGTCAGGACCAAGCACAGGGCAGCGAGTCGGGAGAGCATGGAAACCGCATTCTGGCAGCGCGCGTACCGAGTGAATCTC
>NZ_JBFXIO010000263.1:0-7287 GCF_050175855.1 Piscinibacter sp. | reverse complement strand
GGTGGCCAGGCTGGCGCGCACCAGTCCCAGAGCGGCCTGCACCGACGTTGCGGTGCGTTGGGGATCGTCTGGGTACAGCAGTGGAGCCCGCACGGCAGCTTCACCCCAGATGCCGGCCACGATGATGACCGCATACAGCACGCCGGCCAGAGTAGCCTTTCCGCGCAGGTCGGGGGTAAGGGTGGTGGTCGCCGTCACAGCACAGTGCCTCGGTGGGCGCCCAGCGTAGGGCGGCCAGCGGGTCGCCCGGGTTCGAGGCGTGGACGAGGTGCAGCAGCAGCTTGCTGCTGCAGCGGCGCTGACTGTCCTGCGGCGACCGAGACCAGCACCACCAGCGCGCCGAATATCTGCACTGGCGTCAGGGACTGGTCCAGCAGCGCCCAGCCGATGCCCACGGCTACTATCGGGCTGAGCAGCGCCAGCAGCGAGACCGGCCCTGGACCCAGCCTGGCGATGCCGCGGAACCACAGGAAGTACGTCACCGCAGCGCCAACCAAACCTAGGTACAGCAGGCCTCCAACATGCGCGGGCTTCAGTGCGGGCAGCGCCGGCTCCATCAGCATGGCCAACGGGAGCAAGACAAAGCCGCCCGCGGCCAGTTGCCAAGCAGTGAAGGTAAGGGGTGCGGCGCCCCACTGCCATTTGCGGCTGAGCACGGTGCCGGCCGCCATCGCCGCAGCACTGCCGAAGCCTGCGGCAAGCCCCAGCGGATCGAGGGCTGCCGAAGGCGCCAGCACTAGCAAGCCCACACCCACCGCACCAACCACCGCCGACGCCACGGAGGCCGCGTGCAGCGGCGTGCCCAGCCAACCTCTGGCCAGCAACAAGACCAGCAGCGCCTGCGATGAGCCCAGCGTGGCAGCGACGCCGCCGGGCAGACGCTGCGCAGCCACGAACAGCAGCGACCAGAACAAGGCAAAGTTCAGGGTGCCCAAGAGCACGACGCGGCCCAGGTGGCGCCGCGGCGGCAGTTGCCGCACCAGTGCCAACAGCAGCAGGCCAGCCGGCAGCGCGCGCAGCATTGCCAGCGTCAAGGGATCGACGCCGGGCAGCCACTCGGTGGTGACATAGTACGTACTGCCCCACACAGCGGGGGCCAGCGCAGTCAGCAGCAGATCGGTGGTGCGGGTCATGGCTGACGCTCCTCGGTCTGGGCCTCGCGGCGCTCCAGGGCCGGCCGGATGCAGACGCGGTCAATGTGGGCCTGCACCTGCTCGCGCAGCTCTGCCAGCGAACCGCTGCGCAACCAGCCGCCGGTCTCGCGCACATAGACGGATGGCACCTGGCGCACCTGCATCTGTTGTGCCAGTGCACGATCTGCCGCCACCGCCTGCCGCGTGCGGGGATCGGACAGGCCCCGGCGAAAAGCCTCAGCGTCGAAGCCGGCCGCCGAGGCGACATCGACCAGCACCTCGGCATCGGCCACGCTGCGCGCTTGCGAGATATGGGCTGCTTGCAGGGCGTCGAACAGTCGCCAGTGGCCGTCGTGCCCGTCCAATCGCTGCGCTACCTGGCATGCCTGTGCGGCTGGCAGGCCATGCGGGTAGTCGAACGGTGCAGCTCGCATCCGTGCAACTGCAAACGCCTCGGGCGTGTCGCTGGCCGCTGCACAGGCTGCCCAGTGGCCGAGGATGGTGGTCTTGGCCGCTGCGGGCGATCCGAACACCTCGGTCATGCGGTCCTGGCTGTCCTGCAGCACAAAGGTCCGGTGCCGCACGTCCAGGGGAAACTCGCCCGCAAGCCTATGCAGCCGCGGTGACAGGTTGAAGCACCAGCCGCACACCACGTCGTGGAAGAAGTCCAGCGTCAGGATCGGTCCGCGGTCCATCATGCAGCCTCCGCCAGGTGCCGGGCGGGTGCCGCGGCGGTGAGGGTAGCGGCAACCTGCGCCACATGCCGTCCCTGGAAGCGGGCCCCATCCAGATCGGTGTCGGTGGGCCGACGCGAGCCGTCAGCGCCCGCTATGGTGCCGGCGCCGTAAGGCGAGCCGCCGACGATGAGGTCGCTGCGCGTCTGTGCGCCGAAGGTGTACGGCATGCCGACGATCACCATGCCGAAGTGGAGCATCGGCACCAGCGTGGACAGCACTGCCATTTCATGTCCGCCATGCTGGCTGCCGGTGGAGGTAAACACCGCCCCCACCTTGCCCGCCAACGCGTTGCGTGCCCACAGTCCGCCAGCCTGATCGATGAACTGCTTGACCGCGCCGGCCATGGTGCCGAAATGCGTGGGCGTGCCCAAGATGATGGCGTCGTAGTCTGTCAGGTCAGCAACGGCGATCTCGGGCGTGTCATCGGCCTGGAAGCCGGCGCGTTCGCGCACGGCCTGAGGCACCGTCTCGGGAATGCGGCGAACGTCCACGCGGGTGCGGGGCACGCTGGCTGCGCCTTCGGCCTGGGCTTGGGCGAGCGCCTTCACATGGCCGTAGCTGGAATAGTAAAGAACGAGAATGCGGGTCATGGGATCCTCTCGAGATGGGTGAATGCAGGCCTCGAAGGATGCCCAGCCAGACGGCGGGGAAACAGCGGCCCGCGCCACAATCACTCTTTACTGAGATCGAACAAAGTCAGGCGGAGCACGCGCGTTGCAGTGCTTGTTGCGCGGCGCAGTCGATAAGGCGTTGACTGCCCCGGTTGGGTCTCTGCCGCGCGGGTACGCCAGATCAGTCCGAGGTCAGCACCCTACGCAGGTACTCGACAAAGGCCGACACCTTGGCGTCCGCGCCTCGACGCGACGCGGTGACGGCGTACACATGCCGGGCCGGCAATTCGAGCTGCGGCAACACGCGCACCAGCCGACCGGCGGACACGGCTGGCTTAGACAGAAAGTCCGGCAGGGCGCCGATGCCATGGCCAGCGGCCACCAGGTCACGCAGCACCAGGCTGCTGCCCACCTTCAGGCGTGCGTGGTGCGCAACGGTGACCATGCCCTCGGGGCCTTGCAGTGTCCAGGCCGACGCATCGTCCGCATGAAGGTAGGCGACTGCCGGATGTGAGGCCAAGTCGCGCGGTGTCTGTGGCGTTCCGTGACGTGACAGGTGGGCCGGCGCTGCGAACAGAGCTTGCCGCACCGGTGCGAGCTCACGCGCGATCAGTGCCGAATCGGGCAACGAGGAACGCGCGCGGATCACCAGGTCATGGCCACCTTCGATCAAGTCGACGACACGATCGTCGAAGCTCAGTGTCAGCTCGATCTCCGGGTGCCGAGCGAGGAACGCCGGAAGCAGCGGCGACAACACGGTGACGCCGAATGAATGAGGTGCGTTCACGCTCAACGGCCCGCTGATGCGGCCGGCGGCCCCGCGCATTTCGTCTTCGGTCTGTGTGATGTCGGCCAGGATGCGTTGCACATGGGCGTAGTACAGCCGCCCATGCTCGGTCAGAGACATGCGCCGCGTTGTGCGGGCGAGCAGCGCGCAGCCGAGGTGCTTCTCGAGCAGCTTGAGGTCGCGGCTCAGCATCGCAGGCGATACATCCAAGTCCTCAGCCGCTCTTGCGAAGCTGCCTCGCTCCACGATTCGGCAGAAGGCCCGCATGACGGAAAGTCGATCCACCAGCGCTCCTGACACTCGAGCGTCCAGCTCAAGCAAGTAGGGACTCTTGAAATTTTCGCATGCGAGGAACTGCGCTGACAGGGCAGCCGCGAGCGACCGACGGCAGCCGCATCAAGGCCACCGATCACTTCTGATGGTCTGGTTCACTCGCATCGCCGCCGATCGGGCCGATTGGCTCGTCGGGCGACTGTTCAATGTCACTCAGCGTGAATGCAACTGAAGGCGATCAACGTCGTCGGCAACCGCCGCACTGCCGGCATTGGTGTCGCATCGTAGGCCGCCACTGAGGGTCAGCCAGCGACAGCAGGGTGAGCGACTTTACCGCCGGAAAGCCGACCCGCAAGTTGACCGGCCGGATAGCTGACATCCGCGGGCGACAGTGGTCGCTGCAGAGCAGCCTTCAGACTGAGGTTATGTCCCGCGTCACAGCTTTGTGCGCCTGCGAAGCAGTTGGGAGACCGGCCCATGCTCATCTACGCGAAAGGACCGGTTACGCCTGATTGGCGGGTCGTAGATAATGAGCCAATAGTCAGTCATGGCGGTGCTTTAGTCGGATACGACTTTGTTGTTGGGTTGCCCGATGTCAGGCCTAAACGGCCATCGCAAAGTACGACTTTCGGTTGAGAGGAACGTCGCAAGAGAGTCGCAAGTCCGCGTGCCGACTCACTGGGCAACTACGACTTTTTTATCACCAAACACTCTACTGCGGTGAGGCGGCCGGCGAGCGCAAGTGCACCGGCTTCAAGTGGTCGGCCGGCTGCACGGCGGCGCCCCAGGGCGGGCACACGCACGCGTCGAGAAACTCGGAGGCAGGTTGGTGTGGCCTCGACCGGCTCTACTGCGCGGTTTCAGCCGGTCCGGCCTCCGCGCATCAGCCAGGCCGTGATCCAGGGACTGGCCCAACGGCCGATGCGCCAGGTCAAGGTCACCCAGGTCATCAGGCCAGCGGTGCGGGCAGGGCGTTGAACGCTGGCACGCCGCCTGCGAAGCCATCGGCGAGTTGCGACCAGTGTGACCAGGGCTGCGCCGGTACGCTGCACCAGCGGGTCGGCGAGCCAGGTTCGCAGCTGGATGACGCGCAGCGTCACCCCGTCGGCAAAGCCCGCCAGTTCGCGCACAGCGCCGGCGGCGTGCGGGCGCAGCAGCGTGGAGGCGGCGATCAGGTCGGCCTTGCGCCGCTCCCGCGCACGGATTCGAGCGTTCATCGGAGGGCGTCGTCGTCGAGGGCCTCGGCGTCGCGGCGCAGTTCACCGACGCTCGCGCTCAGCAAGGTCGAGCCACCTGCCCGCATTCTCGCGAGCCTCCAGCCCGCCAGCGCCGACAGCGCGGCGAACACCACCGCAATGCTCGCCAGCACGGCCCAGCGCGGCTGCGTGTCCCAGAGCAGCACGGTGAGCGTCAAGGCCAGGAAGACGAGGCCGAACGCGACCGACAGCGCGGCGAACACCGTCCAGAACAGGAGCCCGGCCAGGCGCTCCTTTTCTTCCTGCACCTCGATGGCCAGGAGCTCCAGCCGGATGCGGCCGAGGCGAAGCAGCGACGCCCCCAGTCGCCGCGCTGCGGCGCCCGGGCCGAGGTGATCGGCCACGGTTGGCCCGTCAGCGGCGCCCGATCAGAACACCGATGGCCAGTCCCACCGCAGCGGCGGCGCCAACCATCTGCCAGGGGTGCTCGTGAACGTACTCGTCGGTGGCTTTGGCGGCGTCCTTGGCGCGCGCGACGGCGGCGCGCTGGGCATTCGACAACGTGTCCGTCGCCTCGCCGAGCCGATCGCGGATGCGGGCGCGCAGTGCCGTGGCTTCGCCTTCGGCCTTGGTGGCCGTCGCGTTGACCAGTGCGTCGATGTCTTCCATCACCTTCGCGAAATCGGCGTTCAAGCGTTCCTTGGCCATCGTCGTGTCGTTCATGGGCTTTCTCCGTCGTTGTGCCCGGCATGGGTGGGGGGCCGCAGCGCACGATCACCCACCTCGGGCGGTTGCTCGAGGACCGAGTCAGGTGGACTCTCAGCCCGGGGCATGGTTCCATCCGCGGCAGATGGCGTTCGTCAGGGCGGGCCCGGCCTGTGTGGCCGGGCCGCTGCGCGAGTTCCCTAGCGGCTGCTGAGCGCCGGCTCGGTCGCGAACTCCGCGCGGATCGCCACCCCGTCCGCGTCCAGCGCCGGCGCCTCGGCGAACTCAGCGCCTTCCCATTCCACGCCCCAGGGCGAGGCCGGTACCTCCACGCTGCGGCCGTGCACGCTCATGCGGCGCGTGCGCAGCTGCGGGTGCTCGATCAGGTCGTAGACGGAGTTGACGTTGCCGAAGGCGGTCTGCGCCTCGGTCAGGCGATCGACGATCGCGCCGCTGGCCTCGCTGCCGAAGACCTCCGCGACCACGCTGTCGACGAAGTCGCGGTTCGCCACGCGGGCGGCGTTGTTCGCGCAGCGCGGGTCCTGCAGCAGCTCGGGGCGGCGCAGCACCACGCGGCAGAAGTCGGCCCACTCGCGTTCGTTCTGGATCGAGATGACGATGTCGCGCCCATCGGCGCAGGTGAAGGCGCCGTAGGGCGCGATCGTCGGGTGCTTGAGGCCCACGCGCTCGGGCGCCTTGCCGCCGTAGCGGGCCTGCAGGTACGGCACCGCCATCAGCTCGGCGGCCGAGCCGAAAAGCGACACCTTCACCGCCGAGCCGCGGCCGGTGCGCTCGCGCTGCATCAGCGCCTGCTGGATGCCGATCAGCGCGTTCAGTCCGGCGTTGATGTCGCACAGGCTCACGCCGATGCGGCCGAGCGATTCCACACCCTGGCCGGGCGCGCCGCTGACCGACACCAGCCCGCTCTCGGCCTGCACCAACAGGTCGTAGGCCTTCTGCCCGACCTGCGGCCCGTCGTCGCCGTAGCCGCTGATGTCGCAGGTGATCAGGCGCGGGTGGCGCTTGCGCAGCGCGGCCGAGCCGATGCCCAGACGGTCGGTCGCGCCGGGGGCGAGGTTCTGGATGAAGACGTCGGCCTTCGCCATCAGCCGCTCGAGCAATGCCATGTCGTCGGCGTTCTTCACGTCCAGCGCGATCGACTCCTTGCCGCGATTGATCCACACCCAGTAGGAGGATTCGCCATGCACCGCGCGGTCGTAGCCGCGGGCGAAGTCGCCTTCCTGGCGCTCGATCTTGATGACGCGCGCGCCGGCATCGGCCAGGCGGCTGCTGCAGTAGGGTGCGGCCACGGCCTGCTCGAGCGCGACGACGAGAACGCCGTCGAGCGGGCGGCCGCCTTGGCGGGTATGGTGGGGTTCGGGGGCGAGCATGTCGTCTCCAGGGGTCAGGTCGGCGGGCATTGTCGAAAGCCTACGCTGTTCGCGTGCCGAGCCGTTCGCGTCGCTCGAGGAAGGCGAAGATCGCCAGGCCGAGCAGCAGCGATGCGGCGGCCGTTTGCAGCGACGCACTGAAGCCCTCCGCAGGGGTGGCGCTGCGCTGCACCCACTGGGCCACCAGCGGCGGCCCGGCGATCTGGCCGAGGCCGTAGGCGGCCGTCAGCAGACCGATGAGCGACGACGCGTTGTGGGGCGAGAGCCGCCGCGCCTCCTGCATCGCGAACAAGGTGATGGCCGTGAAGGGCAGCCCGAGCAACAGGCTGCCGAGCGCAATCCCTGCCAGGGTCGGCCACCAGACCGTCAGCAGCACCCCGGTGGCCTGCATGCCGTAGCAGGCCATCAGCAGGTGGCGGCGATCCCAGTGCACCGGCAGGCGCACCGTCAGCAG
>NZ_JBFXIO010000262.1:0-7292 GCF_050175855.1 Piscinibacter sp. | reverse complement strand
CGATGGCCGAGAACTACGTCGGCCTGCCGCTTTGACGGAAATCGCGCCGCTGCCCGGCCCCGACGGCCTGTTCCGGGACTCGGTGGCACCGCGGTTCCTCGCCGACAGCACTGCCGCCGGCTGGCAGGGGGCGTTCTTCACCGACATCGTCGGTGCGCCCGAAGGCACGATCGACCACGTTCACGAGCGGTACTGCCTGGTGCGCATGCACTCGCCGGTGGCCAACCGCCAGGTCGGTCGCACCCCGTGGCAGACGCTGCCGCCGGGCCTGCAGCTCGCCTGCCCGGGCCAGGAGCAGCACCTGCACTGGCGGGGCAGCAGCCGCAGCGAGTTCCTGTTCATCGAGCCCGAGCGCGCGCAGCAGCTGCTCGACGGCATTCCGCGCAGCCGCCTCGCGGCGCCGGCGCCGGCGCGGCTGCGCGCGCTCGGCCCGCTCTTCGACGCACTGCGCATGGACCTGGCCGCCGACAGCCCGGCGGGCCGCCTCGTCGGCGACTGTCTGGTGGCCGGCATCGTCGGCCAGCTGGCCGTCGGTGACCCGCCGCGCGGCCAGGCCGTGCTGGATCCCCACGCGCAGCGGCGGCTGGTCGATTTCGTCGAGGCGCACTTCGATCGATCGCTCCCGCTGTCGCAGCTTTCGGCCGTCGCCGGCGTCGGCGAACGTCATCTGCTGCGTGCCTTCCGCGCGACGATGGGATGTTCGCCCCACCAGTACCTGCTCGCGCGCCGCGTCGAGCACGCCAAGGCGCGCATCGTGCAAGGCTGGCCCCTGGCCGACGTCGCGCTGGACAGCGGCTTCGCTGACCAGAGCCAGCTGACCCGCACCTTCCGCCAGCGCACCGGCACCACGCCGGGCCGCTGGCGCGCCGCACGGCACCACTGAGGGCCGCGCCCGCCGTAGGCGGGCGTGTCGGGAATCGACAAGACCGGCGCCTGGGGCGTCTCTAGATTGGCGTGCATCCGCCGGTGCCGACGCAGTGCCGGCGGCGTTCGACCCCACACCGGAGACATTCCATGACGACCACCCCTCGCCTGGCGGCCGTGTGCACCGCCGCTTTGCTGGCCGCCTGCGGCGGCGGCGGCGATTCGCCCGCCCCCGTGGCCTGCACCGACCTCACCACCGCCCGGATGGGCATCGCCGGGCTGCAGGTCGCCCGTGCCGTCGAAGTGAGCGCCGCCGGCGACCTGCCCGCGCATTGCCAGGTCACCGGCTCGCTCGACGCGCGTACCGGCATCGACGGCAAGCCCTACGCGATCGGCTTCGAACTGCGCACCCCCCTGCCCTCGGCGTGGAACGGCAAGTTCTTCTTCCAGGGCGGCAGCGGCACCAACGGCGTCATCGTGCCGGCCACCGGCAACCTGCTCAATGCACCAAGCGGCACCGCACTGTCGCGCGGCTACGCCGTCGTCAGTACCGACGGCGGCCATGCCACCGGCGCGTCGGATGCGACCTTCGGCCTCGATCCACAGGCGCGCAGCGACTACGGCTACAACGCGGTGGGCCGCGTGACCACGGTGGCCAAGCAGATCGTGACGACACGCTTCGGTCGAGGGCCGTCGCGTTCCTACCTGCTCGGCTGCTCGAACGGCGGGCGCGACGCGATGGTCGCCGCGTCGCGCTTGGCCAGCCAGTACGACGGCTTCGTCGCCGCCAACCCCGGCTTCAACCTGCCCAAGGCCGCGATCGCCCAGGCCTGGGACACACAGCAGTTCTTCTCCGCGGCGAGCGCGCCGGGCCAGTTGCCGAAGGACATCTTCCCCGCGTCGGCGATGACGCTGGTGGCGCAGCGCATCCTCGCGCGCTGCGATGCGCTGGATGGCGTGGCCGACGGCATGGTCCACGACCGTGTCGGCTGCCAGGCGGCCTTCGACCTCGCCACCGACGTGCCCAGCTGCACCGGCGGCCCCGCCGCCGATTGCCTGACCACGGCGCAGAAGTCGGCACTGGAGCGCGTGTTCGCCGGGGCGCAGAACGGCAACGGCGACAGCCTGTATGCGAGCTGGCCCTGGGACGCGGGCGTGGCCGGGGCGGGATGGCGATTCTGGAAGCTCGACGCCGGCTTCGCGCCGCTGCCCTTCAACACGCTGATCGGCGCCGGCGCGATGGGCTACATCTTCACCTCGCCGCCGGATGCGCCGGACCTTTCCGACGGCGGCCTCGGCTACCAGCTCGGCTTCTCGATGGACACCGATGCGCCGAAGATCTTCGCGAAGAACGCCACCTTCGCCGAGTCGGCCATGGAGTTCATGACGCCGCCGCAGCCAACGCAGCTGAACACCCTGAAGTCGCGCGGCAAGCTGATCGTGGTGCACGGCACCGGCGACCCGGTGTTCTCCGCCAACGACACGATCGCCTGGTACGACGCGCTGCGCAGCGCCGACGCCGATGTGGCGAGCTACGCGCGACTGTTCCTCGTGCCCGGCATGAACCACTGCTCGGGCGGGCCGGCCACCGACCGCTTCGACATGCTCGCGGCGCTGGAGGCATGGGTCGAGCGGGGCTCGGCGCCCGAGTCGGTCACCGCCTCGGTGAACGCCGCCGACCCCGATGTCGTCGCGGCAGGCTGGCCGGCCACGCGCACGCGCCCGTTGTGCGCCTACCCGAAGCAGGCCGTGCTCAGGCCCGGGGCCACCGAGACCGAGATCGCCTCCAGCTTCCAGTGCCAGTGAGGCTGCCGACTCGCAGGCTCAATGGTGGGCGACGGACAGCCAGGCCTCGAGCGTCTGCGGGTCGCGCAACAGCGCCTCGCTCTCGCCCTCGTGCACGACGGCGCCGCGGTCGAGCACCACGGCGTGGTGGGTGATCGGCAGGATCATCTTCGGGTTCTGCTCGACGATGATGGCCGACATGCCCTCGTCGCGCACCACGCGGCCGATCGAGCGCAACAGCTCCTCGACGATGATCGGCGCGAGGCCCTCGAGCGGCTCGTCGAGCAGCAGCAGCTTGGGGTTGAGCACCAGCGCTCGTGCCACCGCGAGCATCTGCTGCTCGCCGCCGGAGAGCTGGTTGCCGAGGTTGCGCTGGCGCTCTTCCAGCCGCGGGAACATCTCGTAGACGCGCGCGACCGTCCACGGCCCCGGCCGCGCCACCGCGGTGAGGTTCTCCTCGACGGTCAGCGACTTGAAGATGTTGCGCTCCTGTGGCACCCAGCCGATGCCGGCGGCAGCGCGCTTGAACGACGGCAGCGTGGTCAGCTCGACGCCATCGAGCACGATGCGGCCGGCGTGGTGGCGCGTGGCGCCCACCAGCGTGTTCAGCAGCGTGGTCTTGCCGGTGCCGTTGCGGCCGAGCAGCGCCAGCGAGCGGCCCTTCTCCACCACCAGGCTGATGCCCTGCACCACCACGGCCTCGCCGTAGCCGGACTTGAGGTTCTCCACCCGCAGCAGCTCAGCCATGCGGCGTGCCCTCCCCGAGATAGACCGACTTCACGCGCGGATCGCTGGCGATGCTCTTCACGTCGCCTTCCGCGAACAGCGCCCCGTTGACCAGCACGGACACGGTGCGCGCGAAGTTGAAGACCAGGTCCATGTCGTGCTCGATCAGCAGCACCGTCACCTCGGCCGGCAGCGCGTTGACGATGTCGAAGATCTCCTGCCGCTCGCCCTCCGGCACGCCGGCCACCGGCTCGTCGAGCAGCAGCACGCGCGGGTTGCAGGCCAGCGCGGTGGCGATCTCCAGCTGGCGGCGTTTGCCGTAGGCCAGCAGCGCGACTTTCTGGTCCTGCACGTCGTCGAGGTGGAACTGCCTGAGCAGTTCGTCGCAGCGCTGGGCGACGCGCTCATCGCGGCCCAGCGCCTGCCACAGCCGGCCGCTGATGCCGAGCTGGTTGGAGACCGTCAGCGCCAGCGACTGCAGCGGCGTCAGCTCGCTGAACAGCTGGTTGATCTGGAAGGTGCGCACGATGCCGCGGCGCACCCGCTGGTGCGAGGGCAGCCTGGTGATGTCCTGGCCTTCCAGGATCACGCTGCCGGCGGTGGGCTCGAGCACGCCGGTCAGCAGGTTGATCAGCGTGGTCTTGCCAGCGCCGTTCGGGCCGATCAGCGCCTGGCGCGCGCCCTTCTCCACCTTCAGCGACACGTCGTTGGTGGCCGCGAAGGCGCCGAAGCGCTTGACGAGGTTGCGGGTCTCGAGGACGACGGTCATGAGCCGCTCCCCTTGCGGAACCACAGCCAGGGCTTGAAGAAGCGATCGCGCCCGACCATCACCAGCACGACGAGGAACAGGCCCAGCCAGAAGGTCCAGTACTGCGGCGTCCAGGCCGAGAGCACATCGTGCAGCAGCTTGAAGGCGATCGCACCGAACAGGCCGCCCCACAGCCAGCCGGCTCCGCCGATCACCACCATCAGCATGGTGTCGGCGCTGCGGTGGAAGTCCAGGCCGTCGAGCGAGGCGAAGCCGCTGGTCTGCGCCATCAGGCCGCCGGCCGCGCCGGCCATCGCGGCCGAGATCGTGTAGATCACGCCGAGCCTGGCGTCGACGTTCAGGCCGATGGCCGAGGCGCGCAGCCGGTTGTCGCGGATCGCCTGCAGCGACCAACCGAAGGGCGAGTGCACGATGCGCCGCGCGATCAAGAGGCCGATCACCAGCACCACCAGCGAGTAGGCCAGCGCGACGCGGCCGTAGAGATCGAACTCGAAGCGGCCGAACAGCGAGCCCATCACCACGCCCTGCAGGCCATCGGCGCCGCCGGTGAACTCGAGCTTGTTGGCGAGTTCGTACAGCAGCGCCGCCACGCCCAGCGTGATCATCAGCCGCGCCATGTCGGAGCCACGCATCACCAGGATGCTGCTGGCCGCACCGAGCAGCGTGGTCACGCCGATCGCCACGGCCAGGCCGACCAGCGGATCGGGATTCACGTGCTTGGCGAACAGTGCGGCCGCATAGGCGCCGGTGCCGAAGAAGGCCGCATGGCCGAGCGAGACGATGCCGGCATAACCGAGGATGAGGTCGAGCGAGACCGCGAACAGCGCGAAGATGGCAATTTCGTTGGCCAGCAGCGAGTGCTGCTCGCCGGCGGCGAACCAGCTCAGCGGCAGCGCGACGAGGATCGCGATCTCCCACGGTTTCCAGCGGCGGCCGCTGGCGAGCGAAGCAGCGGCGCTCATTTCGTCGCCCCCTGGCCGAACAGGCCCTGCGGGCGCCAGAACAGGATCGCCACCATCAGCGCATAGACCACGAAGGCGCCGAGCTCCGGCACGTAGTACTTGCCGAACACGTCGGCGATGCCCAGCAGCAGCGCCGCCAGCAGCGGGCCGGTGATCGTCGTCGTGCCGCCCACCGACACGACGATGAGGAAATAGATCATGAACTTCAGCGGGAAGCTCGGGTCCAGGCCCAGCACCTCGGCACCGAGCGCGCCGCCCAGTCCGGCCAGGCCCGAGCCCACCGCGAAGGTGACGCTGAACACCTGGTTGACGTTGATGCCGAGACCCGCGGCCACGCGCGGGTCGTCCACCGCGGCGCGCAGCCGGCTGCCGAAGCGCGTGCGCGCCAGGATCAGCTGCAGGATGGCGGTGAGCACCAGGCACACCACGACGATGAAGAGCCGGTACTTGCCGATGCCCACGCCGGCGATCTCGAACCGGCCTTGCAGGAACTCCGGCAGCTTGATGATCTGCTGCTGCGAGCCGACGACGTAGTCGACTGCCGCCACCGCCATGAAGACGATGCCGATCGAGAACAGCACGTGGTCGAGGTGCGGCCGCTTGTACATCGGCCGGTACAGGGTGCGCTCGGCCACCGCGCCGACCGCCGCCGGGATCAGGAAGGCCAGCGGCAGCGTGGCCAGGAATGGGATGCCGGCGCGCTCCATCAGCAGCACCGTCACGTAGCCGCCGGCCATCGCGAAGGCGCCGTGCGCCAGGTTGACGAAGTTCATCAACCCGAGCGTGACGGCAAGCCCGACCGCGAGCACGAACAGCAGCATGCCGTAGGCAATGCCGTCGAAAAGAAGAGTCAGCATGATGGAAGGAGCTCGGTGCCCTCAAGCGGCCGCCGCGGATCCGGCTCCGCCGGTCCGCCGGCGGCGCCCCCTGGGGGGAGCGCCGTGAGGCGCTACGGGGGGAGTCAGTTCTTCCCGGGGTCCTTCATCGCCTTGATGGCGTCGAACTCGACGTTGTGCAGTTCGCCGCCCACGCGCTCGACCTTGCGGATGTACATGTCGTGCACGATGTCGCGCGTCTGCGCGTCGATCAGCACCTGGCCCCGCGGGCTCTCGAACACCTGGCCCTTCATGGCGTTGAGCAGCGCGTCGCCGCCGGCGCCCTTGGTGACCTTCAGCGCCTCCATGATGATGCGCATGCCGTCGTAGCCGCCCACGGCCATGAAGTTCGGCCGCATGCCGTTGTTGGCCTTCTTGAAGGCGTCGACGAACTTCTGGTTGGCCGCCGACTTGTGGTTCGCCGAGTAGTGGTGCGCGGTGACCACGCCGAGCGCCACGTCGCCCATGTCGTTGAGCTGGTCGTCGTCGGTGATGTCGCCGGTGCCGATCAGCCGGATGCCGGCCTTGTCCAGACCACGCTCGGCGAACTGCTTCATGAAGGCCGCGCCCTGGCCCGAGGGCAGGAAGACGAACAGCGCATCGGGCTTCGCATCGCGCACCTTCTGCAGCACCGGCGCGAAGTCCGGGCTGCGCAGCGGCGTGCGCAGCTTGTCCATCACCGTGCCGCCGTTGAGCGTGATGCGGTCGGCGAAGAACCTCTCGGCATCGATGCCCGGGGCATAGTCGCTGACCAGGGTGACGACATTCTTGATGCCGTTCTTGTTGGCCCATTCGGCGATGGCCACCGAGGCCTGCGGCAGCGTGAAGCTGCTGCGCACCACATAGGGCGACGCCTTCGTGATGGCCGAGGTGGCCGCGGCCATCACCACCATCGGCGTCTTGCTCTGCGTGGCGATCGGCGCGGTGGCCATGGCCGCCGGCGTGATGCCGAAGCCGGCCAGCGCGACCACCTTCTCCTGCACCACCAGTTCCTGGGCCAGGCGGCGGGTCGTGTCCGGCACGGTGGCATCGTCCTTGACGATCACCTCGACCTTGCGGCCGGCGATGGTGTTGCCGTTCTGAGCCAGGTAGAGCTTCACGGCCGCATCGATCTGCCGGCCGGTGGTGGCCTGCTGGCCCGTCATCGGCAGGATCAGGCCGATCTTGATCGGGTCGGCAGCCATGGCTTGCGGGCCGACGAGGCCCATGCCCAGGGTCAGGGAGGCAGCGGCGAGGCCGCGCAGGGCAGTGCGCTTGTGCATGTGAAGTCTCCAGGGAGGGGGCCCGATTCTCGCGCCGGCCGGTCCGGCG
>NZ_JBFXIO010000261.1:0-7303 GCF_050175855.1 Piscinibacter sp. | reverse complement strand
GGCCCTTGACGATGTCGCGCTCCACGCCGGCCGGCAGCGAGGGCTGGGCGTAGTTCTCGTTCATCAGGGTGACGTAGTAGAAGACGTCTTCCTGCCGCTCCATCATCTGGCGCATGCCGTGGTCGAGGATGACCGCGAACTCGCCCGCGAAGCAGGGGTCGTAGGCGCGGCAGTTGGGCACCGCCGCAGCTTGCAGCAGGCTGGAGCCGTCCTGGTGCTGCAGGCCTTCGCCACCCAGCGTGGTGCGCCCGGCGGTGGCGCCGAGCAGGAAGCCGCGCGAGCGCTGGTCGGCCGCGGCCCAGATCAGGTCGCCGATGCGCTGGAAGCCGAACATCGAGTAGTAGATGTAGAAGGGCAGCATGGCCTGGCCGTGCACCGAGTAGCTGGTGGCCGCCGCCGTCCAGCTGCTGATCGCGCCGGCTTCGCTGATGCCCTCCTCGAGGATCTGCCCGTCGGTGGCCTCGCGGTAGCTGAGCACCGAGCCGATGTCCTCCGGCTCGTAGGTCTGCCCATTGAAGGAGTAGATGCCGACCTGCTTGAACAGGTTGGCCATGCCGAAGGTGCGCGCCTCGTCGGCGACGATGGGCACCACGCGGGGTCCGAGCTGCGCGTCCTTCAGCAGCGCGGTGAGCATGCGCACGAACGCCATCGTGGTGCTCATCTCCTTGCCGTCCGCATTGAGCGCGAACTCGCCGTAGCGCGCCAGCGGCGGCACCGCCACCGGTGCGGCCGCGCTGCGCCGCGCCGGCACGAAGCCGCCCAGCACCTCGCGGCGCGCGCGCAGGTAGCGCATCTCGGGGCTGTCGTCGGCGGGCTTGTAGAACGTGAGCGACTCGGCCTGCTCGTCGGTGAGCGGCAGGTCGAAGCGGTTGCGGAAGCCGATCAGGTCCTCGCGCTCGAGCTTCTTCTGCTGGTGCGTGGTCATGCGGCCCTGGCCGGCCTCGCCCATGCCGTAGCCCTTCTTGGTCTGCGCGAGGATCACCGTCGGCCGGCCGCGCGTGAGCGTGGCGGCGTGGTAGGCGGCGAAGATCTTCACCAGGTCGTGGCCGCCGCGCTTCAAGCGGTCGATCTGCTCGTCGGTCAGGCCCTGGGCCAGCGCGGCCAGCGCCGGATCCTGGCCGAAGAAGTGCTCGCGGTTGTAGCGGCCGTCCTTGGCGGCGAAGGTCTGGAACTGGCCGTCCACCGTGCTGGCGAAGGCGCGCGCCAGCGCACCCTCGGTGTCGCGCGCGAACAGGCCGTCCCAGTCGGAGCCCCACACCAGCTTGATGACACGCCAGCCGGCGCCGGCGAACAGCGTCTCCAGTTCGTCGATGATGCGGCCGTTGCCGCGCACCGGGCCGTCGAGCCGCTGGAGGTTGCAGTTCACCACCCAGATCAGGTTGTCGAGCTTCTCCCGCGCGGCCAGCGTCAGCGCGCTCATGCTCTCCGGCTCGTCCATCTCGCCGTCGCCGAATACGCCCCAGACGCGCCGCGCGGAGGTGTCGAGCAGGCCGCGGTGCTGCAGGTAGCGCATGAAGCGGGCCTGGTAGATCGAGCTGATCGGCCCCAGGCCCATCGAGCCGGTAGGGAACTGCCAGAAGTCCGGCATCAGCCAGGGGTGCGGATAGCTCGACAGGCCCTTGATGCCGTGCCGCCGGGCGGTGATCTCCTGGCGGTAGTGGGCGAGGTCGTCTTCGCTCAGCCGGCCTTCGAGGAAGGCGCGAGCATAGACGCCCGGCGCGCTGTGCGGCTGGTAGAAGACCAGGTCGCCCCCGCCCTGGCCCTCGCCACGGAAGAAGTGGTTGAATCCGACCTCGAACAGGTCGGCTGCGCTGGCGTAGCTGGCGATGTGCCCGCCGAGTTCGCCATGCGCCTGGTTGGCGCGCACCACCATCGCCAGCGCATTCCAGCGCATCAGCGAGGCCAGGCGCTCCTCGACGGCCAGGTCGCCCGGGAAGGCCGGCTGGCGCGAGGCCGGGATGGTGTTGACGTAGGGCGTGCCCAGCGCCGGCTGCCAGCCCACTTCCGGCGCGCGCGCGGCAGCCGCGAGCATGTCCATGATCTCGCGCACGCGCTGCGGGCCGGCTGCCTGCAGCAGCGAGGCCAGCGCATCGCGCCACTCGGTGGTCTCGGCCGGGTCGCTGTCGGTGAAGGGCGCGGCCTGCGCGAGCCGGGGCTGGATGGAAGGGTCGCTCATCGGAGTCTCCTGGAGCGTTGCACTGTAGGCACGTCCCACCGGCATGGGTGACCGAAGGCGCTGCCGGGATCATGGTCTTGCAGCATGATGTGCCGCTGATCAATCACTCGACAGCACGATGAACCTCGACGCCATCGATCTGCGCATCCTGCGCGAACTGCAGGCCGACGCCAGCCTGTCCAACGTCGAGCTGGCGCGGCGCGTCGGCCTGTCGCCCTCGCCCTGCCTCGCGCGCGTGAAGGCGATGGAAGCCGGCGGCCTGATCCGCCAGTACGTGGCGCTGCTCGACGCGCAGCGGCTCGGCCTGCACCTGAACGTGTTCATCTCGATCAGCCTGAAGCAGCAGACGCGCGCCGCGCTCGAATCCTTCGAGGCCAAGATCGCCGCGCGCGACGAGGTGATGGAGTGCTACCTGATGACGGGCGATGCCGACTATCTGATCCGCGTGGCCGTGCCCGACATGGCCGCGCTGGAGCGCTTCATCCTCGAGCAGCTCTCGCCGATGAAGGAAGTGGAGAAGATCCGCTCCAGCTTCGCGCTCAAGCAGGTGCGCTACAAGACGGCGCTGCCGCTGGGGCGGCGCTGAGGCGCGGGCGCATCAGCCCTTCGGCGCCAGCGTCTGCGCGGCGAAGTCGACCAAGGCGCGCACCCGCACCGCCATCTGGTGCCGCTGCGGGTAGACGGCGTAGATGTCGGCGTCCGGCGTGTCGTACTGCGGCAGCACCTGCACCAGGCGGCCGTTACGCAGGTAGCGCTCGATGTCCCACTCGGCGCGCATCAGGATGCCGTGGCCGTCGAGCGCCCAGTTGACCGCGATCTCGCCGTCGTTGGTGGTGAGGTTGCCGCGGATCTTCACCGTCTCGGTGGCGGCATGGCGGCCGCGGCCGCTGGCCAGCCGCCACACGCCGTAGGCCTCCTCGCCCTGGCGGATGCCGATGCAGTTGTGGCGCACGAGGTCGCGCGGGGTTCGCGGCATGCCCCGGCGCGCGAGGTAGGCCGGCGAGGCGCACAGCAGCCGCCGGTTCGGCGCGAGGCGGCGTGCGATCACCCGTGCATCGGGCGGCGCGCCGAAGCGGATGCAGACGTCGAAGGCGTCGTCGGCCAGCGGCGGCGGGTTGACCGACAGCTGCAGCTGCACCTCCACCTGCGGATGCCTGCGGACGAAACGCGAGATCAGCGGCGCCACGTGGCTGCGCCCGAAACCCAGCGTGGCATTGACGCGCAGCAGCCCGGTGGGCTCGGCCTTGGCGGCGCCGAGCAGCTGCTCCATCTCGTCGATCTGGCCGAGGATGCGGCGCGCCTGCTCGAGGTACAGCTCGCCCTCGGGCGTGAGACTCATGCGCCGCGTGGTGCGGTTGACCAGCGGCGCGGCCAGGCGCGACTCCATCAGCGCCAGGTGCTTGCTGACCGCCGGCGTGGTCACGCCGAGCTCGCGCGCGGCGGCGCTGAGGCTGCCGGCGCCGGCGAGCACGGAGAAGAAGCGCAGGTCGGCGGGCTGGATCGAATGGGCCATAAATGCTCCTGATCGGCAGGATCGTTGACTTCAGGTTAACAGCGCTTTGCGTCCTGCGGCGTCCGCCGCCGCTCGGCGCCGTCACCATTCGGACCGGATCAACAGCCCGAGGAACGGAGCCCGCCCATGAAGACCTATCGCATCGCCACCATCCCCGGCGACGGCATCGGCAAGGAGGTCGTGCCGGCCGGCCGGCGCGTGATGGAGGCGCTGGTGGCCTCGGGCAGCGGCTTCCGCTTCGAGTTCGACGACTTCGACTGGGGCGGCGACCACTACCGCCGCCACGGCGTGATGATGCCGGCCGACGGGCTGGACGCGATCCGCCACCACGATGCGATCCTGTTCGGATCGGCCGGCGACCCGCACATCCCCGACCACGTCACGCTGTGGGGCCTGCGGCTGAAGATCTGCCAGGGCTTCGACCAGTACGCCAACGTGCGGCCGACGCGCATCCTGCCGGGCATCGACGCGCCGCTCAAGCGCTGCGGCCCGGGCGACCTGAACTGGGTGATCGTGCGCGAGAACTCCGAGGGCGAGTACGCCGGCGTCGGCGGCCGCGTGCACCAGGGCCATCCGATCGAAGCCGCCACCGACGTCTCGATGATGACCCGCGCCGGCGTGGAGCGCATCATGCGATTCGCCTTCGAACTCGCCCGCTCGCGTCCGCGCAGGCTGCTGACGGTGGTGACCAAGAGCAACGCGCAGCGCCACGCGATGGTCATGTGGGACGAGATCGCGACCCAGATCGCAGCCGAGTACCCGGAGGTGCGCTGGGACAAGGAGCTGGTCGATGCGATGACCGCGCGCATGGTCAACCGGCCGGCCACGATCGACACCGTGGTCGCCACCAACCTGCACGCCGACATCCTCTCCGACCTGGCGGCCGCGCTGGCCGGCAGCTTGGGGCTGGCGCCGACGGGCAACATCGACCCGCAGCGCCGCTACCCCTCGATGTTCGAACCCATCCACGGCTCGGCCTTCGACATCATGGGCCAGGGACTGGCCAACCCGATCGGCACCTTCTGGTCGGTGGTGATGCTGCTCGAGCACCTCGGCGAAGTCGAGGCGGCGGCGCGCGTCATGCAGGCGATCGAGCAGGTCACGGCCGATCCGTCGCTGCACACCCGCGATCTGGGCGGCCGCGCCACCACCGAGCAGGTCACCGATGCGGTGTGCGCTCGGGTGGCGGGCACGCCGCTGCGCCGGGTGGCCTGAACCCGCACACAACCGGCGGCCGCTCGGACCGCCACCACTCCAGGAGACACGCATGAAGACCCACGAAGCCCACCTCGGCGGGCTGCGCACCCTCGCGCTCGCCTTCTCGATGCCGCTGCTGACGCTGGCCGCCGGCGCCGCGCAGGCCCAGGCCTGGCCCTCGAAGCCGGTCACGCTGGTCGTGCCCTTCCCGGCCGGCGGCACCACCGACGTGCTGGCACGCGCGCTGGCCGAGAAGCTGCAGCCCGCGCTCGGCCAGACGGTGATCGTCGAGAGCAAGCCGGGCGCGGGTGCCACGCTGGGCGCCGACCATGTCGCGAAGTCGAAGGCGGACGGCTACACGCTGCTGGTCGGCGCGGTGCACCACACCATCGCCACCAGCGTCTACCGCAAGCTGCCCTACGACTTCCAGAAGGATCTTGCACCGATCACCGTGATCGCCCAGGTACCCAACGTGCTGGTGGTCAATGCGTCCACGCCGGCGAAGAGCGTGGCCGAGCTGGTCACGATGCTCAAGGCCAAACCGGGGCAGTACACCTACGGCTCCAACGGCAACGGCACGGCGCAGCACCTGATCGGCACGCACTTCCAGAACCTCACCGGCGCGGAGCTGGTGCACGTTCCCTACAAGGGCAGCGGCCCGCTGGCCACCGACCTGCTCGGAGGCCAGATCACGATGTCGTTCGACACCGTGACACCGGTGCTGCCGCACATCAAGGCGGGCAAGCTGCGTCCGCTGGCTGTCACCACGGCCAGGCGCTCGGCAGCGCTGCCCGACGTGCCCACGCTGGAAGAGGCCGGGCTCAAGGGCTTCGACATCGGCACCTGGTTCGGCGTGCTGGCGCCGGCAGGCACGCCGAAGGAAGTGGTCACGCGCCTGAACACCGAGATGGTCAAGGTGATCCAGTCGCCGGAGTTCCGCCAGCGCATGGCCGAGATCGGCGCCGAGCCCATCGGCAACAGCGCCGACGAGATGGCTCGCCAGGTGCGCGAGCAGACGGAGAAGTTCGCGCGCCTGGTCAGGGACGCGAAGGTCGTCATCGATTGATCGATCCGCCATGCGAGCGGCGCGGACAAGTGCGGCAAACGCCACACCCGCCGCGGTGCACACACGCAGGGCGGTGCTGCAGTGCGGCAAGAATGGCGGAACCTCGAAAGACGCATCGCACTGACCCATGCCGCGCCCCACACCCGAAGAACACCGCTGGCTGCAGGCGCTGGAGCTTGCGCAGTTCGGCGTGTGGGACCTCGACCCCCGGCTGGAGACTGTGCAGTACTCGCCGCCCTGGAAAGCCCGATTCGGCTTTGCGGGCATCGCCGCGGCCGACAGCACCTGGTTCTGGCGCTGCCGCGTGCACCCCGATGATTTCGACGGCATGCTGGGCTCGCTGCGGCGCCACCTCGACGGCCATGCCGACCGCTACGCGATGCACTTCCGGCTGCGCAGCAACGGCGCGGGCTACCGCACCGTGCTCTCGCGCGGCCGCGTGGTCTCGCGCGACGCCAGCGGCCTGGCCACGCGCGTGGTCGGCACGATGATCGACCTGACCACCCGCCCCATGCCGCCTCACCGCAGGCCGCTCGTCGCGGGCGGCGCGCGTGATGCATCCGCGCTGCAGCAGGCACTGCCGATCGAGCAGGTCGACGACCTGCTCGACATCGCGCTGCGCGAGTCGGCGGCTTCCGCCTAGGCGCGCAGCGGCAGCGCCGCGCCGATCGCCACGAAGACACCGCCGCAGGCCTGGTTGAAGCGCTTGCCCACGCGCTGCAACCAGGGCCGGATGCGGTGCGCGGTGCTGGCGATCACGAACTCCGTCACCACCTCGATGCCGGCAAACGTGCCGGCCATGATGACGAACTGCAGCCACAGGCTGCGCGCCGGGTCGATGAACTGCGGCAGGAAGGCGGCGAAGAAGAGAATGCCCTTGGGGTTGGTGGCCGCCGACAGCAGCCCCTGGCGGAACAGCGACCCGCCGCCGCGTACGCTGCCCGTCGCCTGCAGTTCCACGCCGATCGGCGGCGAGCGCCACACCTGCACGCCGAGCCAGACGAGGTAGGCACCGCCCAACCACTTCAGCACCGTCAACCAGACCAGCGAGGTCTGCAGCAGCGCGCCGATGCCGAACATCGACAGCGCGATCACGGCGACGAAGCCCACGGAGCCGCCGAAGATCGTCCACAGCGTCTTGCGCCGGCCGTGCAGCGCGCCATGGGTGAGCGCGAGCAGGCCGTTGGGGCCGGGCGAGAGCGACAGGCCGATCGCGGCCACGAGATAGATGAGCCAGGTGTCGAGTGCCATGGCGCGATGCTAGCCGGCCGCATACTGCACGGCACGATGAGTTCGACCGACATGCTTCCGCCACTGCGCTGGGCCGTGGTCGGCCCCGGGGCCATCGCCC
>NZ_JBFXIO010000260.1:0-7350 GCF_050175855.1 Piscinibacter sp. | reverse complement strand
CGCGCATGTCGAGCACATGCGCGAACTCGTGGACCACCACGTTGTAGCCCCAGGCGGCGCTGTCGCCGGCATCTTCCACGTCGCGCCACGACAGCATCACCGGCCCGCCCTCCATGGCCTCGCCGGAGAGCTCCTCGTCGTAGTGATGGACGATGCCGTCCTCGTCCATCACCTCGCGCCGGGCCACGACCACGTCCGGATGGACGACGATCCCCTTGAAGCCGTCGTAAGCCGGCAGGCCGAGGCGAAGGATCGGCAGGCAGGCCTGGGCGGCGATGGCCACGGCCATCCCGTCGTCGACCTCCAGGCCCTGCATGCCGGCGAACTCCTTGTCGGCCAGGAACAGCGTGGCGAGTTCGCGCAGCCGCTGGCGGTCGTCGGCGCTGCGCCGGGCGATGAACGGAAAGCGGGCCATCGTCAGCGCCCACAGGGCTTCGGGAATGGCCCGCCGTTGCAGCGTGCGCGCCTCACGGCGCCGCCGCCACCACTGGCCGATCATGGGGCGAGTCGGATGCGTGCCAGGCTGCCGCCCTTCAGGCGCAGCACCTCGGCGCGCGCCGTGCCGCTGCCGTCGCAGTCCCAGTCGCTCAGCACCTCGCGCATGTAGCCAGGCGCGAGCACCTCGTGCGCTGGCCGGTGGGTGTGGCCGTGGATCAGGGTCGGCGCGTGGGCCTCGTGCATCCAGCGCACCGCAGTGGCCTTGTCGATGTCGACCCAGTCCGCGGGCGCCATCGTGCGCTTGCGACCTTCGCTGTGCTCACGCATCGAGCGCGCGATTCGCTGCCGCTCCTCCAGGGGCTTGGCGAGGAAATCGCGCTGCCAGGCCGGCGAGCGCACCATCGCTCGGAACTGCTGGTACTCGTGGTCGTCGAGGCACAGCGCGTCGCCGTGAGACAGCAGCAGCCGCTCGCCGAAGGCCAAAAGCACGGTCGGGTCGGACAGGGCGCGAACGCCGCAGTCGCGCAGCATGTCGCCGCCGACGAGGAAGTCGCGGTTGCCGCAGGCGAAGGCCACGGCACGATGCGCCGCGGCATCCGCCAGCACCTCGGCGCAGCGCGCCTCGAAGCCGCTGTGCCGGGCGTCGTCACCGACCCAGACTTCGAACAGGTCGCCGAGGATGATCACCGCCGAGGCCGGCGTGCCGCGCATGTAGCCGGCCCAGGCCTCGAAGGTGCGCGGTGTCTCGCTCGAGAGGTGCAGGTCGCTGATGAAGTCGATCGCCGTCCAGTCGTCCGGCGCCTCGAACTCCCAGAAAGTCGGCAGGGCGGGGGGCGGCGTCATCGGCGCGTCGGGTGTCCCTCAGTCGATGACGGTGGCGCGCTGGATGGTCACGTCTTCCAGCGGCACGTCACCGTGGCCGCCGCTGCGACCCGTCTTGACGCGCTCGATGGCGTCGACCACCTCGGTGCCGGCGCTCACCTTGCCGAACACGGCGTAGCCCCAGCCGTCCTGCGCCTGTGCCTTGTTCAGGAAGCCGTTGTCGGTAGCGTTGATGAAGAACTGAGAGCTGGCCGAGTGCGGCGCCGAGGTGCGTGCCATCGCGATCGTGTAGCGGTCGTTGGTCAGGCCGTTGGCCGACTCGTTCTGGATCGGCGCGCGGGTGGCCTTCTGGCGCATGCCGGGCTCGAAGCCGCCGCCCTGGATCATGAAGCCGGGGATGACGCGATGGAACACGGTGCCGTCGTAGTGCCCGCTCTTCACGTACTCGACGAAGTTGGCCACGGTGACCGGCGCCTTGGCGTCGTCGAGTTCCAGGGTGATGTCGCCCTTGCTGGTCTGCAGTTGAACCTTGATGCTCATCTCACTTCTCCACGGTGGCCTTGTTGATGGTGACCGGCTGCAGCGGCACGTCGCGATGCATGCCCTTGGTGCCGGTGGGAACGGCGCGGATCTTGTCGACCACGTCCATGCCGGCGACGACCTTGCCGAATACGGCGTAGCCGTTGCCGTCGCGCGATTGCGCCTTGTTGAGGAAGCCGTTGTCGGTCACGTTGATGAAGAACTGCGCCGTGGCGGAATTCGGGTCCATCGTGCGTGCCATGGCGATGGTGCCGCGCACGTTGTCCAGCCCATTGCCGCTTTCCAGCGGGATGGGCGCGCGCGTGGACTTCTCCTTCATGTCGGCCGTCATGCCGCCGCCCTGGATCATGAAGTTGGGGATGACGCGATGGAACACGGTACCGTCGTAGTGGCCGGCCTTCACGTACTCCACGAAGTTGGCCACCGTCTTGGGCGCCTTGGCCGCGTCGAGCTCCACCACGATGTCGCCGGCGCTGGTGGCGAGCTTGACGGTCTGCGCCTGCGCGGCGGCGTGCGCTCCCAGCGCCAGGGCGGTGGCGGCCAGGAAGTGGCCGATGCGACGGTGGTTCATGCGTGTTCTCCTTGTCGAGGTCAATGTCGTCAGGGTCGTGCGCCCGGCACCGTCTGCAGCAGCTGTCGCACGAGTGCGAGCTTGGCCTGCGCCGCGGTGCTGGCGGGGTCGAGCTCGCGCGCCCGGGCGTAGGCGCGCAGCGCCAGCATCAGCTGGACGTCGCCGAGGTTCTCGTGTGCGGTGGCCAGGGCCGGGTTCGCGCGCAAGGCCTGGTCGAGCAAGGCCTTGGCGCCGTCGTAGTCACCGGCAGCCGCCTTCAGCGCTGCCAGGTTGTTGTAGGGCTCGGGCAGCTCGGGATAGTCCTGCACGAGTCGCTCGAACAGCTCGCGTGCTTCCACCGTGTGGCCGCTCTCGGCGAGCATCACGCCGAGCTGGAAGCGCATCGCGGCGTCCTTGGGCTGGGCCTCGATATGCCGGCGCGCCAGGTCGATCGCCGGAACGGTCTGCCCGGTGGCATGGAGGCGCCGCACCTCTTCGAGGCCGGCCGCGTGCGCACCGCCCAGGAGGAGCGCGAGGCACAGCAGCCAGGAGCGGGGGAACCTCATGCGATCGGGGAAGTGCAGGGTCGGGCGAGGGAACGAGAGCGGCACGGGCGCATCGGCAACCCGCGGCATCGACGCCCGGGCAGGCCCGCTATACTGAGCCGATTCTAGTTCAGCCCCTGAGCCGTACGCGGCGTGGGGCCGGCGCGCCAGGCTCACGGCGCACCGACAACAGTCCCCCGGAATCTTCCCGCCGAACCGGCCCATGACGCTGCGCATCCACAACACGCTCACGCGTGCCGTCGAGACCTTCAAGCCGATCGAGCCGAAGCATGTGCGCATGTACGTGTGCGGCATCACCGTGTATGACCTGTGCCACGTCGGTCATGCACGATTCCTGCTCGTCTTCGACATGGTGTACCGCTGGCTGCGCACGCTCGGCTACCAGGTCACCTACGTTCGCAACATCACCGACATCGACGACAAGATCATCAAGCGCGCAGTCGAGCGGGGCATGACGATCCGCCAGCTCACCGCCGAGATGACGGCGGCGATGCATGAGGACATCGGCAAGCTGGGCGTGCTGCCCCCCACGCACGAGCCACGTGCGACCGAGCACGTGCCGCAGATGCTGGCGATGATCGCCACGCTCGAGCGCAAGGGCCTGGCCTATCGCTCGGGCAACGGCGACGTCAACTACTCCGTGCGCAAGTTCCCGGGCTACGGCAAGCTGTCTGGCAAGTCGATCGACCAGCTGCGCGCCGGCGAGCGCGTGGCGGTGCTCGACGGCAAGGAAGACCCGCTGGACTTCGTGCTGTGGAAATCGGCCAAGGACAGCGAGCCCGACGATGCCAAGTGGGCGAGCGAGTTCGGCGCCGGCCGCCCGGGCTGGCACATCGAGTGCTCGGCCATGGGTTGCTCGCTGCTGGGCGAGCACTTCGACATCCACGGCGGCGGCCTCGACCTGATCTTCCCGCACCACGAGAACGAGATTGCCCAGAGCGAGGGTGCCAATGGCAAGCGCTTCGTCAACGTGTGGATGCACAACGGCTTCCTCAACGTCGACAACGTGAAGATGTCGAAGTCGCTCGGCAACTTCTTCACCATCCGCGACGTGCTCAGGCACTTCGACGGCGAGACACTGCGCTTCTTCATGCTGCGCACCCATTACCGCAGCCCGTTCAACTTCAGCGACGCCAACCTCGAAGATGCCCGCAGCGCGCTGCGACGTCTGTACACCGCGCTCGACGGCATCGAGGTGCCGCAGAGAGAGGTCGACTGGTCCCAGCCGCAGGCGGCGGCGTTCCGCGCGGCGATGAACGACGACTTCAACACGCCCGTGGCCTTCGCCGTGCTGTTCGACCTGGCGGGCGAAGTCAACCGCACGCGCTCCGCCGAGGCTGCGGCGATGCTCAAGGGACTGGCCGCCACGGTAGGCATCCTGCAGCAGCCTCCGCGCCAGTTCCTGCAGGGAGGCTCCGATGCCGGCGGCGACGAGGCCGCCTGGATCGCCGATCGCATCGCCGCGCGTGCGGCAGCCAAGGCCTCGCGCGACTTCGCGCAGGCGGATGCGATCCGACAGGAACTGGCGGCGCGCGGCATCGTCCTGAAGGACTCGCCGCAAGGCACCACCTGGGTAAAGGGCTGAACCGGTGGCGCCGGGTAAGCCGGGGACGACCCCCGACTACTGGGACGACGCGTGCCGCCACCTGGCGCGGCGCGACCGCGTCATGCGCAAGCTGATCCCGCAGTTCGGCGAGGGCCGGTTGCAGAGCCGCGGTGATGCCTTCACCACGCTGGCGCGATCCATCGTCGGGCAGCAGATCTCGGTGAAGGCGGCGCAATCGGTGTGGGAGCGATTTGCCGGGCTGATGCCGGAGCCGCGTCACCGCCTCAAGCCGGCCTCGGTGCTCGCCCTCGGGGTCGACGAAGCGCGCGGCGCGGGCCTGTCGGCGCGAAAGGTCGAGTACCTGTTCGACCTCGCCCAGCACTTCGAGTCCGGTGCCGTGCACGTGCGTCAGTGGCAGCAGATGGACGACGAGGCGATCATCGAGGAACTGGTCGCGATCCGCGGCATCGGCCGCTGGACCGCCGAGATGTTCCTGATCTTCCATCTGATGCGCCCCAATGTGCTGCCCCTGGACGATCTCGGACTGATCAAGGGCATCAGCGTCAACTACTTCAGCGGCGAGCCGGTGTCGCGCGCCGAGGCGCGCGAGGTCGGCGAAGCCTGGGCGCCGTACCGCTCGGTGGCCACCTGGTACCTGTGGCGGAGCCTGGATCCGCTGCCGGTAGACTACTGACCGGTCGCAGGGACGAGCCGCCTGGACGCGGAAGACTGCGGAGGACATCCATCCATGAGCAAACGCCACTTCCTGGACTTCGAGCAGCCGGTTGCCGAGCTCGAATCCAAGATCGAGGAACTGCGCTACGTGCAGAGCGAATCGGCCGTCGACATCTCCGAGGAGATCGACCGGCTGAGCAAGAAGAGCCACCAGCTCACCAAGGACATCTACGCCAACCTGACGCCCTGGCAGGTGACGCAGATTGCCCGCCATCCGCAGCGCCCCTACACGCTGGACTACGTGGCCGAGATCTTCACCGACTTCCAGGAACTGCACGGCGACCGCCACTTCGCCGACGACCTGTCGATCGTCGGCGGGCTGGCGCGATTCAACGGCGAGCCCTGCATGGTGCTGGGCCACCAGAAGGGCCGCGACACCAAGGAGCGCGCTGCGCGCAACTTCGGCATGTCACGGCCCGAGGGCTACCGCAAGGCGCTGCGGCTGATGAAGCTGGCCGAGAAGTTCGGCCTGCCGGTCTTCACCTTCGTCGACACGCCAGGCGCCTATCCGGGCATCGGTGCCGAGGAGCGCGGCCAGTCGGAGGCGATCGGCCGCAACATCTTCGAGATGGCGCAGCTCGAGGTGCCGATCATCTGCACCATCATCGGCGAAGGCGGCTCCGGCGGCGCGCTGGCCATCAGCGTCGGCGACCAGACGTTGATGCTGCAGTACTCGATCTACTCGGTGATCTCGCCCGAGGGCTGCGCGTCCATCCTCTGGAAGACCGCCGAGCGTGCGTCGGACGCCGCCGAGGCGCTGGGCGTGACGGCGCATCGCCTGAAGGCGCTGCAACTCGTCGACAAGATCGTCAGCGAGCCGGTCGGCGGTGCGCACCGCGACGCCAAGCAAATGGCCTCGTTCCTCAAGCGCGCGCTCGCCGATGCGCTGCGCCAGGTCGGCGACCTCAAGCCGAAGGAACTGCTGCAGCGCCGCTACGAGCGTCTGCAGGCCTACGGCCGCTTCACCGACAGCAAGGAACGCTGAGCGCCGAGCGGCGGCTGCGGTGAAGACCGACCGCATCGCCGTCGCCTGGAGCGGCGGTCGCGATTCCACCGCGCTGCTGCACGCGACGCTCGCCGCGGCCACGCCGCTGGGCGTGGAGGTCGTCGCTCTGCACGTGCACCATGGCTTGAGCCCGCATGCCGACGACTGGGCTGCGTTCTGCGCGGCGCAGGCCGATCGCTGGGCCAGGCGACTTGCTGTCCGGTTGCGCGTGGCGAAGCTGGAGGGGCGGCCCGTGCGCTGCGAGAGCATCGAAGCCTGGGCGCGCCGCGAGCGCTACCGCGCCTTGCGATCACTGGCGCTGGAAGAGGGCGCCGAAGCCGTGCTGCTCGCCCACCACCGCCGCGACCAGGCCGAGACCTTCCTGATCCAGGCGCTGCGCGGGGGCGGCGTGGCCGGCCTCGCCGGCATGCCCCGGGAGATCGAGCGCGAGGGCGTTCGCTGGGTGAGGCCCTGGCTCGATCACGATCCCGGCGACATCGCGGCCTATGTGCGCCGCCACCGGCTGCGCCACATCCAGGACGATAGCAACGACGATCCCCGCTTCGCACGCAACCGGCTGCGGCTGCAGGTCTGGCCCGCTGTCGAGCAGGCGTTCCCGCACGCCGCGGCGACGCTGGCCGATGCGGCCGCCTGGGCGCGCCAGGCGACGGTGTGCCTGGCCGAGCTGGCCGAGCTCGATCTGAGCACGCTGTCCGATGCGCGCGGTCTCGCGATCGCGCCGTGGCGGGAGCAGGGCGAAGACCGCCGCGGCAATGCACTGCGCCACTGGCTGCGCGATCGCCTGGGCCGCCCCGCGCCGGCCAGCCTCGTGACGCGGCTGATGGCCGAACTGCCGGTGTTGCGGCAGGGCCGCTGGGAGGAACAGGGCGGTTCGCTGCGGCTCTATCGCGGCAGATTGACGTGGCATCCCCATGCGAATGTCGAGGCGAACGCCGGATCGCGCATGAGCACGCTGAGCATCACGCGCGCCGGTCGCCATCCGCTGCCCGGATGGGGCGGCAACCTGCGCGTGGAGAGGGTGCGCGAGGGCGGTGTGCCACTGGCCTGGCTCGCGCACCTCGAACTGCGCGAACGCAGCGGCGGCGAGCAGTTCCAGGCTGGATTCGGCCGGCCGCCGCGCAGCCTGAAGAAGCAGTTCCAGGCCCAG
>NZ_JBFXIO010000259.1:0-7362 GCF_050175855.1 Piscinibacter sp. | reverse complement strand
CCTACGGCCTGCACGTGGTCGGCCGCGCGCCGACGCCCGCGCAGCGCTCCGACCTGCTGCTGTCGCTGGCCGAGGCCTCGCTCGGCCAGCGCCCGCCGCGCGAGCAGGTGGACGCGATCGTCGCCGGCCGCACACCCGAGCAGGTGCACATCGCCGCGGGCGACGCCGCCGCGCCGATCGAGCTGCTGCGTGAACTTGCCCGTGCCGATGCGCTGATGGCGCACGACCACGAGACCGCCGGCATCCTGCGTGCGCTCGATGGCCGCTTCCTGCGCCCGGCGCCGGGTGGCGACCTGCTGCGCACGCCGAGCATCCTGCCCACCGGCCGCAACCTGCACGGCTTCGACCCGTTCCGCATCCCCAGCGCCTATGCGGTGGCCGACGGCACGCGCCAGGCCCAGCGCCTGCTCGACCGCTACCAGGCCGACGGCCACGCCTTCCCCGAGTCGATCGCCATGGTGCTGTGGGGCACCGACAACCTCAAGAGCGAAGGCGGCCCGATCGCCCAGGTGCTGGCCCTGCTCGGCGCGAAGCCCCGCTTCGACAGCTACGGCCGCCTGGCGGGCGCCGAGCTGATCCCGCTGGCGCAGCTCGGCCGGCCGCGCGTCGACGTGGTGATCACCATGTCAGGCATCTTCCGCGACCTGCTGCCGCTGCAGATCCGCATGCTCGCGGAGGCGACCTGGCTGGCCGCCAGCGTCGACGAGCCCGCCGAGCAGAACTTCGTGCGCAAGCATGCGCTGGCCTTCATGGCGAAGACCGGCTGCGACCTCGAAGCGGCCTCGCTGCGTGTGTTCGGCAACGCCGAGGGCGCCTATGGCGCCAACGTCAGCCACCTGGTCGACAACGGCCAGTGGGACGAGGAAGACGAGCTCGCCGAGACCTACTCGCGACGCAAGGGCTTCGCCTACGGCCGCAGCGGCCGCCCGGTGCAGCAGGGCGAGCTGCTCAAGAGCGTGCTGGCCGACGTGCAGCTGGCCTACCAGAACCTCGACTCCGTCGAGCTCGGCGTCACCACCATCGACACCTACTTCGACACGCTCGGCGGCATCAGCCGCGCGGTGCAGCGCGCCAAGTCCGCGCAGGGCGGCACCGAGGCCGCGATGGCGCCGGTCTACATCGGCGACCAGACCCGCGACGGCCTGGGCGGCGGCACGGTGCGCACGCTGTCCGAGCAGGTGGCGCTGGAGACGCGCACCCGCATGCTCAACCCGAAGTGGTACGAGGGCATGCTGGAACACGGCTACGAAGGCGTGCGCCAGATCGAGGTGCACCTGACCAACACCATGGGCTGGTCGGCCACCACCGGGCAGGTGCAGCCCTGGGTCTACCAGAAGCTCAGCGAGACCTTCGTGCTCGACGAGAAGATGCGCGAGCGTCTCGCGCAGCTCAATCCCACCGCGTCCGCCAAGGTCGCTGCGAGGCTGCTCGAAGCCTCGGAGCGGCAGTTCTGGACCCCGGACGACAAGACCCTCGAAGCCCTGCGCCGCGCCGGCGAGGAGCTCGAGGACCGCCTCGAAGGCGTCATTCCGAATACACCGCAAAAGGCAGCCGCATGAAGATGGACGTCACCCACATCCCGGTGGACGAGATCCGCCGCCCAGGCCGCGCCGACGGCGAAGGCAGCGTGCAGGTCCAGATGGACCCGGCCGTGAAGATCGACACCGCCAAGGTGTTCGCGATCTACGGCAAGGGCGGCATCGGCAAGAGCACGACCAGCTCCAACCTGTCGGCCGCGTTCTCCAAGATGGGCAAGCGCGTGCTGCAGATCGGCTGCGACCCGAAGCACGACAGCACCTTCACGCTGACCAAGAAGATGCTGCCCACGGTGATCGACGTGCTCGAGACGGTGGACTTCCACGCCGAGGAGCTGCGCCCCGAGGACTTCGTCTTCGAGGGTTACAACGGCGTGATGTGCGTCGAGGCCGGCGGGCCGCCGGCCGGCACCGGCTGCGGCGGCTACGTGGTCGGCCAGACCGTCAAGCTGCTCAAGGAGCACCACCTGCTGGAAGACACCGACGTGGTGATCTTCGACGTGCTCGGCGACGTGGTCTGCGGCGGCTTCGCCGCACCGCTGCAGCACGCCGAGCGGGCGATGATCGTGACCGCCAACGACTTCGACTCGATCTTCGCGATGAACCGCATCGTGCAGGCGATCGGCGCGAAGGCGAAGAACTACAAGGTGCGCCTGGGCGGCGTGATCGCCAACCGCAGCGCCGCCACCGACCAGATCGACAAGTACAACGAGCGCACCGGCCTGCGCCTGGCCGCGCACCTGCCGGATCTCGACGCCATCCGCCGCAGCCGGCTGAAGAAGTGCACGCTCTTCGAGATGGAGTCCAAGCCCGAGATCGAGGCGGCGCAGCGCGAATACCTGCGCCTGGCCGCAGCGATGTGGACCGGCGGCGAGCCGCTGCCCGCGGTGCCGCTGAAGGACCGCGAGATCTTCGACCTGCTGGGGTACGACTGACATGGAACACGCCTCCTATCAGACCCGGCGCGGCGAGATCGAGCACTACTTCGACCGCACCGCCGTCAAGGCCTGGGAACACCTGACCTCCGACGCCCCGGTCGGCCGCATCCGCGCCACCGTGCGCGCCGGCCGCGATCGCATGCGCGCGATGCTGCTCGACTGGCTGCCGCAGGACCTGCACGGCGCGCGCATCCTCGATGCCGGCTGCGGCACCGGCGCCTTCGCGGTGGAAGCCGCCCGCCGTGGCGCCGAGGTGGTGGCGATCGACCTCTCGCCGACGCTGGTGGAACTCGCCGTGCGGCGCGTCGCCGAGCACCTCGATACCTTCGCCAGCGGCGGCCGTATCGACTTCCGCAGCGGCGACATGCTCGCCGCCGAGCTGGGCCGCTTCGACCACGTGGTGGCGATGGATTCGCTGATCCACTACGAGGCCCCCGACGTGCTGCGCGCGCTGGAGGCCTGGGCGCCGCGCGTGTCGCGCTCGATGCTGATCACCTTCGCGCCGCGCACGCCGGCGCTGGCCGCGATGCACGCGGTGGGCCGCCTGTTCCCACGCGGCGACCGTGCCCCGGCGATCGAGCCGGTGGCCGAGCTGGCGCTCAAGCGCGGCCTGCTCGCCGCCCCCGGGCTGCAGGGCTTCCGCGACGGCCGCTGCGAGCGCATCGCCAGCGGTTTCTACACCTCGCAGGCGCTGGAGATCGTGCGCTCATGAAGCTCGCGGAAGTCGCCCTGCTCTGGAAGCGCGTCGCACCGCGCTTCCTGCCCTTCGCCGATGCGGCGACGGCAGAGGTGCCGCTGTCGCGGCTGCTTCGCCTATCGCTGTTCCAGGTGTCGGTGGGCATGGCGACCGCGCTGATGGTCGGCACGCTCAACCGCGTGATGATCGTCGAGCTGGGCATGGCCGCCTGGCTGGTGGCGCTGATGGTGGCGCTGCCCATCCTGGCTGCGCCCTTCCGCGCCTTCATCGGCCACCGCTCCGATACCCACGCCTCGGCGCTGGGCTGGCGGCGCGTGCCCTACATCTGGCTGGGCACGATGCTGCAGTTCGGCGGGCTGGCGATCATGCCCTTCGCACTGCTGCTGCTCACTGGCCAGGGCGTGCTCGGGCTGGCCGGGCTGGGCTACGCGGCGGCGGCGCTGGCCTTCCTGATGGTCGGCGCAGGCTTGCAGACCACCCAGACCGCCGGCCTGGCACTGGCCACTGACCTCTCCACCGAGCAGAACCGCCCGCGCGTGGTCGCGCTGATGTACGTGATGCTGCTGCTGGGCATGGCGGGCGGCGGCGCGCTGTTCAGCGTGCTGCTCACCGAGTTCAGCCCGACGCGACTGATCCAGGTGGTGCAGGGCGCGGCAGTCGCCTCCTTGTGGCTCAACGGCGTGGCGCTGTGGAAGCAGGAGGCGCGCGATCCGACCCGCCGCCGCGCCAAGAGCGAGCCCGCGCCCGACTTCCGCGCCCACTGGCGCAGCTTCATCGCCCAGCCGAAGGCACGCCGCTTCCTGTGGGCGGTGGGCCTGGGCACCGCCGCGTTCAACATGCAGGACGTGGTGCTCGAGCCCTACGGCGGCGAGATCCTCAAGCTCGGCGTCGGCGCCACGAGTGCGCTGACGGCGATGCTCGCCGGCGGCTCGCTGGCCGCCTTCGCGCTGGCCGCTCGCTGGCTGGCGCGCGGCGGCGATCCGTATCGGGTGGCGGCCACCGGTGCGCTGCTCGGCCTGCCCGCCTTCGCGGCGGTGATCTTCGCTGCACCTCTGGACGCGCCCTGGCTGTTCCGCGCCGGCACCGCGCTGATCGGCTTCGGCGGCGGCTTGTTCGCGGTAGGCACGCTCACCGCGGCAATGAGCATGGAGCGGCCCGAGCACGTCGGCCTCGCGCTCGGCGCCTGGGGCGCGGTACAGGCCAGTGCCGGCGGCTTCGCGGTGGCCGCCGGCGGTGCGCTGCGCGACGGCGTGTCGACGCTGGCGATGCAGGGCACGCTGGGCTCGGCGCTGGTCAGCCCGGTCACCGGCTACAGCTTCGTCTACCACCTCGAGATCTACCTGCTGTTCGCGGCGCTGATCGCCATCGGCCCGCTCGTCCGCCCGCTCGGCCGCCGGCCGTCCGCGCCCACCCCTTCCACCAAGTTCGGCCTGGCCGACCTTCCCGGATAACGCACGAAGGAGCACCCCATGGGAACCGGAGCGATCACCCAGTACATCGACGTCGCACAGCTCGTGCTCTACCTGTTCTGGATCTTCTTCGCGGGCTTGATCTATTACCTCGCGGCGGAGAACCACCGCGAGGGCTACCCGATGGAGACCGACATCCCGGGTGGCCCGAAGGTGGGCGGCTGGCCGGTGCCGGCGCCCAAGACCTTCGTGCTGCCCGACGGCCGCGAAGTCTCGGTGCCCGACCTGAAGCCGGACCCGCACGTGTACTCGGCCGAGCCGGCGCACCAGTACATCGGCGCGCCTCTGGTGCCGGTGGGTGACCCGATGTTCGCCGCCGTCGGCCCGGGCGCCTATGCACGTCGCCGCGACGAGCCCGACATGGACTACGAGGGTCACCCGCGCATCGTGCCGCTGCGCGACATGCCGAAGTTCAGCGTCGCCAAGGCCAGCACCGATCCGCGCGGCCTGCCGGTGGTGGGCGCCGACGGCGTGGTCGGCGCCACCGTGGCCGACATCTGGGTCGACCACAGCGAGAACATCGTGCGCTACATCGAGATCGAGGCGCCTTCGCCCACCGGCCCGCGCCGCGCCCTGCTGCCGATGACCTTCGCGCGCGTGCACCGTGACCGCGTGGCGGTGAAGTCGGTGCTTGGCCACCAGCTCGCCATGGCCCCGGCGCCGCGCCAGCCCGACCGCGTGACGCTGCTCGAGGAAGAGAAGATCGCCGCCTACTACGGCGCCGGCACGCTGTACGCCACGCCGGCTCGCCAGGAGCCGCTGCTGTGAGCTTCGCGATGGAGCACGAGGACGAGCCGGTCTACGGCCTGCCCGAGGTGCCGCCGGCCGGCGAGCATGTCGTCTGGCAGGGCTCGCCCGACTGGAAGGCGCTGGCGATCCGTGCCTTCCACGTGCGCAAGCTGGCGATCTACTTCGCGCTGATGCTGGTGCTGCGCGGTGCGGTCACGCTGGCCGACGGCGGCAGTGCCATGCAGGCGCTGCGCGACGTGGCCCTGCTGCTGCCGCTGCCGCTGATCGGCATGGTGCTGGTACTGGTGCTGGCCTGGCTGTCGGCGCGCACCACCGTCTACACACTGACCAACCGCCGCGTGGTGATGCGCATCGGCATCGTGCTGACGCTGAGCTTCAACCTGCCCTTCAAGTGCATCGCCGCCGCCGACATGGCGCGCACGCCGCGCAGCACCGGCGACATCGCGCTGACGCTGGCCGGCGAGGACCGCATCGCCTACCTGCAGCTGTGGCCGCACGCGCGGCCCTGGCAGTTGCGCAAGCCGCAGCCTATGCTGCGCTGCGTGCCGCGCCCTGAAGAGGTGACGCAGCTGCTGGCGGTGCAGTGGTCACAGGCCACCGGCCTGGGGGCGCAACCGGGCGCCGCGCAGCCGGTGCCGCCCCCGGCGTCCGCCCTGCCCGAGACGGCCCTGGCCACGCATTGAGCCGACGATGAACGCTGCCCCCGCCTCCACCCCGTTGCTGCCGCGCGGCCTGCTGGTCGCCATCGGCGCGCTGGTGCTCGCGTCGCTGCTCGGGGTGGCCGCAGTGCGCCTGGCCGGCGTGTCGGTGCGTGCGCCCGACGCGCCCTCGGTGGCCACGCGGTTGCTGCGCTTCGAAGACCGGAGCGACGGCAGCATCGCGGTGATCGACGCCAGCAACGGCCGCACGCTCGAGCGGTTGAGCGGCGAACAGGGCTTCATGCGTGGCGCGCTGCGCGCGCTGACGCGCGAGCGCCGCATGCGCGAGCTCGGGCCGCAGCAGCCTTTCGAGCTGGCCGCTCGGGCCGACGGCCGCCTCACGCTCGCCGACCCGGCCACCGGTGCACGCATCGACCTCGAGGCCTTCGGGCCCACCAATGCCGGCGTGTTCGCACGCCTGCTCACGCTGACCGAGAAGAACTGACGGAGACCACGCCATGCAAGCCGCCCACGCCCCCGTGCACGAGATCAGCAGCGCCCAGGACGCCGAGGCCAAGGCCAAGCAGGAGACGCTGCTGACGCCGCGCTTCTACACCACCGACTTCGCGGCGATGGACCGCATCGACGTGAGCGCTATCCGCGCCGAATGGGACGCGATGATGGCGGAGTACGAGGGTGACAACAACCACGACCACTTCCAGCGCACGCCCGAGTTCGCGGAAGAGGCCCGTGCGCAGATGGCGGCCATGTCGCCCGAGCTGCGCCAGGAGTTCCTCGACTTCCTGATCAGCTCGGTCACCAGCGAGTTCTCCGGCTGCATCCTCTACAACGAGATCGCCAAGCACATCGAGAACCCGGACGTGAAGGCGCTGATGCGCTACATGGCGCGCGACGAATCGCGCCACGCCGGCTTCATCAACCAGAGCCTGAAGGACTTCGGCCTCGGCCTCGACCTCGGCGACCTCAAGCGCACCAAGAAGTACACCTACTTCAAGCCGAAGTACATCTTCTACGCGACGTACCTTTCCGAGAAGATCGGCTACGCGCGCTACATCACCATCTTCCGCCAGCTCGAGCGCCACCCCGAGAAGCGCTTCCACCCGATCTTTCGCTGGTTCGAGCGCTGGTGCAACGACGAATTCCGACACGGCGAGAGCTTCGCGCTGATCATGCGCGCGCACCCGCACCTGCTGCGCGGCGCCAACACGCTGTGGATCCGCTTCTTCCTGCTCGCGGTGTACGCCACCATGTACGTGCGCGACCACACCCGCCCCGAGCTGAAGCAGGCGATGGGGCTGGAGCCCACCGAGTACG
>NZ_JBFXIO010000258.1:0-7436 GCF_050175855.1 Piscinibacter sp. | reverse complement strand
CAGCCCTCGAGCGCGCGCAGCAGCGTGCGGGCGCTGTGGTAGCGCTGGCGCTCCTGAGTGGCAGTGCAGCGGTTGGCGATGGCGCGAAGCCCTTCGGGCACCGGCTGCGGCGTGGTCCAGGGCAGGCGGACGAGATCGCGGCCTTGCGGCTGCATGCGGGCGATGACCAGCGAAATGTCGGGCTCGTCCAGCACGGCCGCGCCGGACAGCAGCTGATGCAGCAGCACGCCGATGGCCAGAACGTCGCGCTGGGCGCCGTCTCGCTGGGCGCGCAAGGAGGCGGCATCCACGGCCATGCCGCGGTCGCCGGGGGCATCGGAGGTGGAAGCGGCCTGCTCCACGGCGCCGAAAGCCGCCACCCGCACCTGCCCCTGTGGGCTGACCAGCAACTGGTAGGGCTGCAGATCATGGTGCACGACGCCGGCCTCGTGGGCGAAGGCCAGGCCCTGCAGCGCCTGGCAGAGCAGGCCGGTGAGCTCCAGCGGCGCCAGCGGCGGCTGAGCGGCCAGCCACTCGCCCAGGGTGACGCCGAGGGCGCGGTCGCAGGCCAGGTAGGGCCAGTGGTCCTGCACGCCGACCTCGATCACGTGGGCCAGGTGGGGGTGGTTCAGGCGCGCGGCCTGCTTCATCTCGCGCACGCGGTGCTCGAGGGCCTGCGCATCGGCCGGCTGCACGCGCGGCAGCGTCAGCATCACCTCCTGGCCGAGCCGGGTGTCCAGTGCCAGCCAGGCCATGGTGCCGGCGCTCTTGCCCAGCAGCTGGCGCAGCTCGTAGCGGCCGAAGCTGCGGGTCGGGCTGGTGCGAACGGGCGATGCGGGCGTGGCGGATGCGGCCATGGCAAACGGCAGTGGACGTCTGCCGATTGGAAGCGAGCCACCGACGTCCGGAACGCACGATCAGCGCCGGGAAACCCCGCCAATCGTGCGCATTGCACGCCCGCTGGTCAGCCGGACTCGACCAGCCGGCCGTCGCCGGCGATGAAGGCGCTGCGCACGCGGGCGCCGGGCTGCGCTTGCGCCACCGCGGCCCGGTAGGCCGCCAGCTGTTCGTGGTAGGCGGCCAGTTCCTCGGGGCGCTGGTTCAGCTTGTAGTCGAGCACCCACCAGGTGTCGACACCGTCCTCGTCGAGCCGCACCAGCCGGTCGATGCGCAGCACCGTGCCGTCCAAACTCACCGGCACCTCGTTGGCCGCCCAGCGCAGCGCGCTGGCGTCGAAGAAGCGCGCGCACTCGGGGCTGGCGAGGATGCGCGAGGCGATCCGGCCCACCTCGGCGGCGGGCGCGCCGAACTCCGCCGCGGCGCCGGCCGCCAGCGTGGCGAGGTCGCCGCCCCGCCCATGCCACTCCAGCACACGGTGCACCGCCTGGCCGAGCCGCGAGGCCGGGCTGTCGTCCACGCTCGCCGGCAGGACTGGCGACGCCGGCGCAGTCGACCAGCGCGGCAGGTCGACGACTTCGGGCGCGGGTTCGGCGCGCGGCCGAGCTTCGGCGGCCCCGCCGCCCATCGCCCCTGCCCACGGCACCGCGTGCGAGGCGACGCGCTGCCACCAGCTGACCGAGGCGCTGCCACGGTGCGGCTCGGTGGCGCTGAAGACGAGCTGCCGCCGCGCCCGCGTCATCGCCACGTACAGGCCGTTGAGCTCCTCGCGCTCGCGGGCGCGGCGTTCCTCGTCCATCAGCGGCGCCAGCGCCGGCGGGCAGCGGCTCTCGCTGTAGACAAACGCGCAGCGCCGCGGCGCCGCCGCCTGCACCGGCCAGTCGACGAGCAGCGTGGCCGTCTCGGCCTTGCCGGCCTCGGGGTCGGCGTCCATCACGAAGACGATGTCGGCCTCCAGCCCCTTGGCGCCGTGCACAGTGAGCAGGCGCACCGCGCCGCCGAGGTCGGGGGCCGGCACGGTGATCGTGCGGCGCTTGAGTGCGCGCACGAAGGCATAGGGCGTGGCGTAGCGGCCGCCGTCGAGCGCCAGCGCCTGGGCCAGCACGGCGTCGACGGTGGCCAGCGCGGTGGCACGCCGGGCTGCCGGCACGCGCGAGGCCAGGCGCTCGCGCAATTCGCCCTGGGAGACGATGCGGTCGAGCAGGTCGTGTGGAGGCAACACCCGGGCCACCTCGCGCCACTGCGTGAGCAGACCGCGCGCGCGCTGCAGCGCCTCGCTCCCGCCGTCGATCGACGTCAGCGCGCCCCACCAGTCGCCGCCGACGGCATGCCCGGCGAGCGCGAGCACATCCTCGTCACCGGCATCGAACAAGGGGCTGCGCAGGGCCCGCGCGAGCGACAGCCGGTGACCGGGCGACACCAGCGCGTCGAGCACCGCGACCAGGTCCTGCGCCTCGGCGGCGTCGATCAGCGAGGTCTCGTCCACCGCCACGTGCGGCACGTGGCGGCGCTGCAGCGCCTCGGCGAGCAGCCGCAGCGGCTGCCGGGTGCGGCTGAGTACCATCACCTGCTCCGGCGGCACACCGCCGTCGAGCCGCTGCACGATCGCGTCGGCCACCTGTTCCGCCTCGGCGCGGCGGCGCTGAGTCTCCGGCTCGCTGCGCGGTTCGGTGAGACTGTCGCGCCAGCGAGCGGCCTCGGCGGCCTCGGGCTCCGCCTCCTTGGGCGGGCGCGGCACGCGGGGCAGCGCAAACAGCGCCGGGCCGGCGTCCGACGACGACTCGGTGGTGTGCTCGCGAAAGCCCTCGTAGGCTCCGTGCGCCTGCGCCTGCGTGAACACCGCATTGAGCGCCACCAGCACGCCGGGGTCGTTGCGGCGCGTGTGGTCGCACTCGAGCACGCTGCCGCCCAGCGCGTCGACGACGAATTCGCGCACCGCGCCGAACACGCGCGGCTCGGCGCGCCGGAAGCGGTAGATGCTCTGCTTGGGGTCGCCGACCACGAACACCGACGGTGGCCGCTGCCCGCTGGCGCCTCCGCCGGCCCCTGCATAGCCGGAGAGCCAACCGTGCAGCGCGTGCCACTGCAGCGGGCTGGTGTCCTGGAACTCGTCGATCAGCACGTGGCGGATGCGCGCGTCCAGCCGCTCCTGCACCCAGCCGGCCAGGGTGGCGTCGCGCAGCAGGGCCAGCGCGCCACGCTCCAGGTCGTTCATGTCGAGCAGACCGCGCTCGCGCTTGTAGGCCGCGTACTCGACCAGCAGCACGCGGGCCAGGCGAACCATGCGGGCGTGCTCGAGGTGGCTGTCGTGCTGGTGCTGGCGCCGGGCGATGTCTTCCAGTGCGTTCTGCGTGGCCTCGATGCCGACCGCGCCGTTGAGCTTGCGCGGCGATCCGGTGGTGGTGAACAGCGCCGCCCACACCGCCGCGAAGCGCGCCTCGTCGTCGGCCAGCGTCAGCGCCTGCTGCAGGGCCTGCCCGGCATCACGCTGGGTCTTCTTGTCGCTGGCGCACAGCATGCCGGCCAGCGCGGCCAGGTCGTCGCGCCAGGCGGCGCTGGCGATCTCGGCGTGCGGCGGCGCGGCACCCTCGGGCACGGCCGGCGCCACCGCGTCCTCCAGCGATCCATCGTCATCGGCCAGTTCCAGCTCGACGCGCCTCGCCAGTACCGCATCGAACCACCTGGCCGCCTGACTGCGCCCGCGTGTGGCGATCAGCGCGGCATGGTCGGCGCGGCGCGCATCGTCTCGCAGCAGCGCGGCATGGAAGCGCCGCATCACCTCGCCGCGGTGGTCGGTGAGGTCCTGCAGCAGTTCGCCTTCGGGGTCGATGCCGATCTCGTCGAGCAGCTCGAATGGCGCGGCGCGCAGCAGCTGCGCGAACCAGGCATGGAAGGTGCGCACCTCGACAGCGCGGCCGGCATCGAGCACGCGCCGCTGCAGCCCGGCCAGCGCCTCGGCCAGCGCGGGCGCCTGGTCCGGCGGCACGCCGCGCGCCACCAACGCCTCGATGCGCTCCGCAGTGCCCAGCGCAGGAGCGGCGAAGTCGCGCAGCCACTCGTCGAGCCGCTCGCGCATCTCGCCGGCCGCCTTGCGCGTGAAGGTGATGGCCAGGATCTCCTGCGGCTGCGCACCGTCGAGCAGCGCACGCACGATGCGCGACACCAGCATCCAGGTCTTGCCCGCGCCGGCGCACGCCTCGACCACCACGCTGCGCCGCGGATCGCAGGCCAGCGCGTAGAAGGCGTCGCGCGGGACGGGGCGGCCGTCGGCGCGGTAGGCGGGCGCCGCGCTCATGCGGCGCTCCCGTCGGGCCAGTGGTCGCGGCGGCACAGGCCACGCGCCTCGCAGTGCTCGCAGACCTCGCCTTCGCCGAGCGCAGGCAGGCTCGCGCCTGCACGCAGGCGATCGAACTCGGCGCCCAGTTCGCGCACCAGCACCTCGGCGCTGCGCTGCACGTTGTCGTGCACGATCGGCTTGATCGCGTCGGAAGGCTCCAGCGGCAGGTAGCAGGCACGCAACGGCCGGCCTGCTTCCGGCGCCAGCAGGGCGGCATAGAACGCCAGCTGCGTGTCCTCGAGCGGCTGGCGCACGCGCGCCTTCAGGCGCTCCGGCGACGAGGTCTTGTAGTCGATCAGCTGCAGCGCTGCACCGTGCTCGACGCGGTCGATGCGATCGATCACGCCGTACAGCTCGATGCCGCCCGTCGCCGCCGTGCGCAGACGCGCCTCGCGTTCGCCAGCCTGCCATTGGTCACCGTCGTCGTCGCGCCGATGCAGCCACTCGAGGTAGCGCGGTACGAGGCGGGCAAACGAGGCCGCAAAGGGCAGGAATTCGTCGTCGGACAGGCCCTGGGTGCCCTGCTCCTGCGACGCGATCGCGTGCAGCTGCCGCGACTCGTCCTCGACGCTGCCCGGCGCCTGGCGCTGCGCGTGGAAGCGGTACAGCACGCGGTGCAGCCAGTCGCCGAAATCCCGCTTCTCGAGCTCGGCCTCGAGCTCGTCGTCCTCGCGCAGGCCGAGCACGTGGCGGGCGAAGAAGCGGTAGGGGCAATCGCGCAGCGCCTCGACAGCGCTGGCCGACACGCGGCCCGGCAGCGCCTCGCTCGCCACCGGCTGGGGGTGCGCCACGGGCCGCCATTCGAGCTGCCGGCGAACGCGCGGGTCCTGCCAGGGCGCCACTGCCCTGCCCTGCTGGGCGAGATCGAGGCCGAGACGTTGCAGCAGCGGGCTGTCGGCCAGCGGCTCGCCGCTGGTGTCGACATGGCGACGCAGGAAGGTGACGCGTGGCGCGGCCAGCGCCTGCGCGAAGGCCAGCGCCTCGCGTTGCTGCCGCTGCGCGCGGCCGCTCAGCCGCAGCGCGACCTGCTCCGCCTCCGACAGCAGCGGATGGGCCGCGGGCGCCGCGCCGAGGTGGCGGTCGTCTGCACCCGGGCAGACCAGCGCCGCGAACGGCCTCAGCATCGCACGGGCCAGCGGCGTGATCACGACGCGCACGGTGTCCGCGGCAGGCCCGGGCGGCGTGAAGCTGCCGCCTTCCAGCACCGCATCGGCCCAGGCCACGAAACCGTCGAGCCCCATGCGGGCCTGGCTGGCTGCGTCGTGCCAGGCCGCGCTGCCGGCCGCTGGCTCGTCCAGGCGCAGCGCACGCAGCACGGCCTGGCCGGCGGCATCGGCCGAGAGCATGTCCCAGGCGCCGCAGCCGCGCAGGGCTCCGGCCAGCCGCGACAGCCATTCGGCGACGCTGGCCGGGCCGCCGCGCAGCAGCGCGAGCACGGCGTCGATGCGCGCCACATGATCGGCCAGCGCCGGTTCGAGCTCGGCCTGTGCCAGGCGCTCGACGCGCGAGATGGCCCGGCGCCGGCACTCCCGCTCGATCGCGCGCAAGAGGTTGTCCGCCGCCTCGACGCCGGGCCAGCCCGGCAAGGCCTTGAGCCCATCGAACAGCATGTCGGTGCCGGCGCGCGGCGACGCGGCACGCAGGATCGCCATCACCAGCGCGGCGGCGCGCGTGGTCGACAGTGTCCAGCCCGTCTCGTCGGCCAGGGGCACGTGCTGCCGCTCCAGCAGCGCCCGGATGCGCCGCACCAGCTGGCGATCGAGGCCGATGAGGGCCACCGGATGCTCGCCGCGTTCGAGGTGCACGAGCACCTGAGCCGCCGCGGCCTGGGCCTCGTCCTCGAAGCCTGGGCAGCGGGCCAGCGACGGTATGTTGGTGCGTGAAGAGAGACCGGCGTCCGCATCGGCATCGGCATCGACGATCAGGCAGGGGCAGCGCGCCGCGGCCAGCAGAGACTCGACCAGCCCGTCGGGACCGCCGGCCTGCAAGGCCACCCAGCCAGCGGGCTCGGCCTCGAAGAGGCGGTCCGTCGCCGGCGCCGCGCTTTGCGCGGCCCACTCGAGTGCCAGGCGGGCCAGCCAGCGCTGTTGCGCCCCCGGGCCCGCGCTGGGAGCGAGCCGCTGGCGCGCATCGGCCCAGTAGGCCTCGCGCGCGTCGGGCGGCAGTTCATGCGCCGCACCGGCCAGTGCCTGGGCAGTCTCGACGACGGCCGCCACGGCACGGTCGAATCGCCTCGGGTCGGCCTTCGCCCAGGCGGCACCCACCGACTGCAGCCGCAGCAGCCGCGCCGCGACCAGGCGATCGGCCGCGGCATCGAAGCTCAGTTGCATCGGCTGCACCGCGACGGGCGGGGCGAGCGAGGCGGCACAGGTGCGCGCCGTCTCGATGCGCGGTTGCCAGCCACCGCCGCGCGCGAAGGCCTCGCGGGCCGGCGGCAGCAGGGCGCTGAAGGGCAGCAGCAGCACCACGTCGCGCAGGGGCAGATCGCGGACCGCGGCCCACTCGCGCACACGGGTCGCCAAGGCCTGCCAGACCCGGCCTTCCGCGGTTTGCAAGGGGGTGCGCTCTATCGCAGCCATAGGGGCGTCGAGGGCGGCACGGCCGGCACCCCGGGGGGCTTTGTGTCAGAATCATTGTGCCTCGTCACCTCTCAGGCGGGGTGCCCTCCCGAGGACCATCCCATGAGCAGCGATCTGATCAAACACATTTCCGACGCGTCGTTCGAAGCCGACGTGCTCCAGTCCGACAAGCCGGTGCTCGTCGATTACTGGGCCGAGTGGTGCGGCCCCTGCAAGATGATCGCGCCCATCCTCGACGAGGTGTCGAAGGACTACAACGGCCGCCTGCAGATCACCAAGATGAACGTGGACGAGAACCGCGACGTGCCGGCCAAGTTCGGCATCCGCGGCATCCCGACGCTGATGCTGTTCAAGAACGGCCAGCTCGCCGCGACCAAGGTCGGCGCGCTGTCCAAGGCCCAATTGACGGCCTTCCTCGACGGTCATCTATAATCGTCGCCAATCGCTGCGCCGACCCGGCCCCACGAGTCGCCGGGCGGCGTCGCAGAAAATCCAGCCACCACGCACGGAAACGCGCTCCGATACCTCGGGCGCCAGTTCCAGCCCGCATCGGGCTCAGCGTGGATCCGGCCCCCACTCCAGCGTTCCCGCAGCTCCCAGACGCAGGTCCACGCCGCCAGGCTTCAAAGCGGTCGTGAGAGGTG
>NZ_JBFXIO010000257.1:0-7449 GCF_050175855.1 Piscinibacter sp. | reverse complement strand
GCGATGACAACCAGTTCTCCTGGGCGCCGATGCAGGAGGTGGCCAAGCTGTTCATCGGCATCTTCCTGACCATGATCCCGGTGCTGGCGATGCTCAAGGCCGGCGAGGCCGGGGCGTTCGCCGCCGTGACGCGCGCGGTCACCGGCGCCGACGGCCAGCCGCTGCCGTGGGCCTACTTCTGGTTCAGCGGCGTGCTCAGTTCCTTCCTCGACAACGCGCCGACCTACCTGGTGTTCTTCAACCTCGCCGGCGGCGACCCGCAGGTGCTGATGACCACGCTGGCCTCGACGCTGGCCGCGGTGTCGGCCGGTTCGGTGTTCATGGGCGCCAACACCTACATCGGCAACGCGCCGAACTTCATGGTCAAGGCGATCGCCGAAGACCGCGGCATCCGCATGCCGAGCTTCTTCGGCTACATGGCCTGGTCGTGCGCGATCCTGATTCCGCTGTTCGTCGTGATGACCTTCATCTGGTTCCGCTGACCGTTTCCCTCACAAGAGAGCAACCGAGACATGACCCGACCCGCCGTGCTCGTCGCCCGAGCCGTCTTCCCCGAAACGATCGCCAAGCTTCGCGCGCACTTCGACGTGGAGGACAACCCGGCCGACACGATCTTCACCAAGGCCGAGCTGAGCGCGAAGCTCGCCGGCAAGGCCGGCGCCTTCATCACCGGCAGCGAGCGCATCGACGCCGAGGTACTCGACGCCAATCCGCAGCTGCGCGCGGTGTGCAACATGGCGGTGGGCTACAACAACATCGACGTCGATGCCTGCACCACGCGCGGCGTGCTGGCCACCAACACGCCCGACGTGCTGACCGAGACCACCGCCGACTTCGGCTTCGCGCTGATGATGGCCGCCGCGCGCCGCGTGGCCGAGAGCGAGCACTTTCTGCGCCGGGGCGAGTGGACCAAATGGTCCTACGACATGTTCGCCGGCAGCGACGTGCACGGTGCGACCCTGGGCATCCTGGGCATGGGCCGCATCGGCCAGGCCGTGGCGCGGCGCGGCGCGCTCGGCTTCGGCATGAAGGTGAGCTATCACAACCGCAGCCGCCTCGCGCCGGAGATCGAGGCGCCGATCGGCGCACGGTATGTGGACAAGCAGACGCTGCTGCGCGAGTGCGACCACCTGGTGATCGTGGTGCCGTACTCGGCCGCCAGCCATCACGCCATCGGCGCGGCGGAACTCGCGCAGATGAAGCCGACTGCGACGCTGACCAACATCGCGCGTGGTGGCGTGGTCGACGACGCGGCGCTGGCCGTGGCGCTGCGCGAGCGGCGCATCGCGGCCGCGGGTCTCGACGTCTTCGAAGGTGAGCCCAAGGTGCACCCCGATCTGCTGACGGTGCCCAACGTCGTGCTCACGCCGCACATTGCGAGCGCCACCGTGGCCACACGACGTGCGATGGCCGGCCTGGCGGCCGACAACCTGATCGCGGCGCTGACTGGCGCCGTGCCGCCGACGCCGATCAATCCCCAGGTGCTCGCCGCGCGCGGCTGAGCCAGCGGCTCAGAGGAATCGTTCGAGCAGCCGCCGCGAGCGCTTGTCGAGCGCGCGCGCGTCGGCGATGCGGTAACCGACGCCGTGGCTGTCGGTGACCAGCAGTGCCGAGCCCCCCAGGCGGCGGATGTCTTCCTCGCCCTTGAGCACGAGCGTGGTCGTGCCCCGATCGGTGCGCACGGTCCAGGTGCTCGGCGTGGTGAAGGTCGTCACCTCGAGCAGGGCCTCGATCACCGGCGCGAACTCGCGCCGCGCGAGTTCCTCGCCAAGCAGCGTGCGCGCCTCGGTGGGCAGGTCGGCCAGACGGTCGATCCAGGCGCATTCGCGGCCGTCGGGGCCGACCAGCGACAGCGCCCCGGCCGGGTCGGACAGCGGGAACGCGCGCACCGGCAGCACGCCCGTGTGATGCGAGCCGTCGGCCAGCACCAGCACCAGGCGGCCGTGCGCGTCCCGTGTCAGTTGCATGCCGCTCATGCCACCCCCGCTGGATGCGCTGCAGGGGCCGCGGGCGGTGCCACGCGCGCATCGCGCTCGTCGTCGCCTTCGTCGACCTGGCGAGCCTGCGCCTCGTGCAGCCGCCAGTAGGCGCCCTGGCGCGCCAGCAGTTCGTCGTGCGTGCCGACCTCGACGACCCGGCCGCGGTCCATCACCACCAGCCGGTCGGCGCGGCGCAGCGTCGACAGGCGGTGCGCGATGGCGATCGTGGTACGGCCCTGCACCAGGTTGTCGAGCGCCTTCTGGATCTCCTTCTCGGTCTCGGTGTCGACCGAGGAGGTGGCCTCGTCGAGGATCAGGATGCGCGGGTCGATCAGCAGCGCGCGGGCGATCGAGATGCGCTGGCGCTCGCCGCCCGACAGGCCCTGGCCGCGCTCGCCGACCATCGAGTCGTAGCCGTGCGGCAGGCGCAGGATGAACTCGTGGGCATGCGCCGCGCGTGCCGCCGCGATGATCTCCTCTCGCGTGGCCCCGGGCTTGCCGTAGGCGATGTTCTCCGCCACCGTGCCGAAGAACAGAAAGGGCTCCTGAAGCACCAGGCCGATGTGGCGGCGGAAGTCGGCCACGCGGAAGCGCCGCAGGTCGACGCCGTCGACCTTGATCGCGCCGTCGGTCACGTCGTAGAAGCGGCAGATCAGGTTGACCAGCGTGCTCTTGCCCGAGCCGCTGTGGCCGACCAGGCCGATCATCTCGCCGGGCCGGATGTCCAGGTCCAGAGCGCGGATCACCGAGCGGCTGCCGTAGCGGAAGCCCACGCCCTGCAGCGACAGGCGGCCTTCGAGCCGGTCGATCGCCACCGGCTGGGCCGGCACGGGCACGTTGCTCACGAGGTCGAGGATGTCGAAGATGCGCATGGCGCCGGCCGCGGCCTTCTGCGTCACCGAGACGATGCGGCTCATCGAGTCGAGCCGGCCGTAGAAGCGGCCGATATAGGCGACGAAGGCGGTCAGCACGCCCACGGTGATCTGGTTGCGGCTGACCAGCCAGATGCCGAAGGCCCACACCACCAGCAGGCCGATCTCGGTGAGCAGCGAGACGGTGGGCGAGAACAGGCTCCAGGTCTTGTTCAGCCGGTCGTTGACCTCCAGGTTGTGGCGGTTGGCGCGGCGGAAGCGCTCGGATTCGCGCTTCTCCTGCGCGAAGGCCTTGACCACGCGGATGCCGGGAATGGTGTCGGCCAGCACGCTGGTGACCTCGCCCCAGACGCGGTCGATCTTCTCGAAGCCGGTGCGCAGCCGGTCGCGCACGAGATGGATCATCCAGGCGATGAAGGGCAGCGGCAGCAGCGTCACCAATGCGAGCGAGGGGTTGATGTTGAACAGGATCACCGCGGTCATGGTGATCATCAGCACGTCGGTGGCGAAATCCAGCGCGTGCAGCGAGAGGAAGACGCAGATCCGATCCGATTCGCTGCCGATCCGTGACATGAGGTCGCCGGTGCGCTTGCTGCCGAAATAGTCGAGGCTGAGCTGCAGCAGGTGGTCGAAGGTGGCGGTGCGCAGGTCGGCGCCGATGCGCTCGCTGACGATCGCCAGCAGCCAGGTGCGCCACCAGCCCAGGCCCCAGGCCACCACCGCCGCGCCGAGCAGCCCCGACAGCAGCAGCAGCACGTGCCCGGGATCGATCTGCTGGCCGTTCTGGTACGGGATCAGCACGTCGTCCATCAGCGGGATGGTCAGGTAGGGCGGCACCAGCGAGGCGGCGGTCGACACCAGCATCAGCACGAAGCCGAGCAGCAGTTGCCAGCGGTAGGGTCGGGCGAAGCGGGTGAGGCGCAGCAGCACCCAGGTGGAGGGCGGCGTCGGCGACTCGGCGGCGAAGTCGGTCTCCTCGGCTTCCGGCGCGTCGTCGGGCTCGGCCGCACCGTCTGCCAGACGACGGACCTGCCGCTCGAACAGCGCCAGCAGGCGCAGCGCGGCCGGGTCGGCGCCCAGGGTGTAGCGCCACACCGCCAGCCGGGCGGACGTGTCGTGCAGCGAGAGCTGGCCCACGCCGCCGTGGTCGGCATGCTGCAGGCTCAGGGCAGGGCCCAGCGGCCAGGCCTGCCAGGTGTCGGCGCCGGCCCGGGCAAGCAGGCGGCGGTCGGTCAGAAGCAATTGGCCGGCGGCGAAACGGTCCTCGGCGTCCAGGTCAACGTCGAGGCTGGCCAGCACGTTCTCCCCTGGCTCGAGCGGCGCGGACGTGGCCGCGGCGAGCACAGGAGACGGTTCGGATGAAGGCATGGGTCGGGGCGGCGGAAGCGCGCGATTGTCGCGTAACGCGCCGGCCGGCCGGCACGCCGACCGCAGGGGACGAATAATCCGCCCCCAGAGTCCGCCGACGCGGCCCCGCCGGGCCGCCCCGAACCGATGACCACCTTCGACGACATCCGCCTGCTGCGCGTAACCTACCTGCGTGGCCCCAACCTCTGGACCTACCGCTCGGCCCTGGAGGTCTGGCTGGACCTGGGCACCCTGGAGGAGTTTCCTTCGAACAAGCTGCCCGGCTTCGTGCAGCGCCTGACCGCCGCGCTGCCGGCGCTGGAGGAGCACCACTGCGGCGTCGGCGAGCGCGGTGGCTTCCTGCAGCGGCTGCAGGAGGGCACCTGGATGGGCCACGTGCTGGAGCACGTGGTCATCGAGCTGCTCAACCTGGCCGGCATGCCCACCGGCTTCGGCCAGACGCGCAGCACCTCGCAGCATGGCGTCTATCGCATGGTGTTCCGTGCCCGCGACGAGGCGGTGGCGCGCTGCGCGCTGGAGCAGGGCCACCGCGTGCTGATGGGCGTGATCAACGGCCGCGCGGTCGACGTGCCGGCGGCGGTAGCGGCGGTGCGCGAGGCCATCGACAGCGCCTACCTGGGGCCGAGCACCGCGCACATCGTCGCCTCGGCCACCGACCGGCACATCCCGCACCTGCGCCTGAACGAGGGCAACCTGGTGCAGCTCGGCCACGGCAACCGCCAGCACCGCATCTGGACGGCCGAGACCGACCGCACCAGCGCCATCGCCGAAGGCATCGCGCGCGACAAGGACCTGACCAAGCGGCTGATCGCCGCTGTCGGCGTGCCGGTGCCGGAAGGGCGCACCGCCGCCAGCCCGGCCGAGGCCTGGGAGGCCGCGCAGGACATCGGGCTGCCGGTGGCCGTCAAGCCCACCGACGGCAACCACGGCCGCGGCGTGACACTGGACCTGTCCACCCGCGAGCTGGTCGAGAAGGCCTGGACGCTGGCCGACCAGGAAGGCAGCGACGTCATCGTCGAGCGCTACATCCCGGGCAACGAGCACCGCCTGCTGGTCGTCGCCGGGCAGGTGGTGGCGGCGGCGCGTGGCGAGACTGCGTGGGTGCAGGCCGATGGCCGCATGACCGTGGCCCAGCTGGTCGAGGCCCAGCTCAACTGCGACCCGCGCCGCGGCGAGACCGAAGACCACCCGCTCGGCCGCATCGAGGTGCGCGAGGACGGCAGCATCCTGGCCGACCTCGAGCGCCAGGGCCTGCCGCCCGACAGCGTGCCCGAGGCCGGCCGGCGCGTGCTCATCCAGCGCAACGGCAACGTGGCGATCGACTGCACCGACGAAGTCCACCCCGACTTCGAGCGCATCGCTTCGCTGGCGGTGCGCACGGTCGGGCTGGACATCGCCGGCGTCGACCTCGTCGCGCAGGACATCTCGCGGCCGCTGCACAGCCAGCCGGCCGCCGTGGTCGAGGTCAATGCCGGCCCGGGGCTGCTGGCCCACCTGAAGCCGGCGGTCGGTTCGCCGCGGCCGGTGGGCAAGGCGATCGTCGACCACCTGTTCCCGCCCGGCGACGACGGCCGCATCCCGATCGTCGGCATCGCGGGCGGTGGCGATACGCATCGCGTCGCGCGGCTGGTGGCCTGGCTGCTGCAGCTCTCGGGCCGCCAGGTGGGCCTGGCCTGCCGGGAGGGCCTGTTCCTCGGCACGCGGCGGGTCGACGAGGGCGATGCCACCGATGGCGAACTGTCGGAGCGGCTGCTGCTGAATCGCAACGTCGATGCCGCCGTGTTCGAGAACGGCGCCTCGACCATCCTCGACCAGGGCCTGGTCTATGACCGCTGCCGCATCGGCGTGGTCACCGACCTGGAAGGTGGTGAATCGCTTGAGCGCCACGACATCCGCGACGCCGACGGCCTGCCGCGCGTGCTGCGCACCCAGATGGACGTGGTGCTGGCCGATGGCATCGGCGTGCTCAACGCCGACGACCCTCGCATCGCCGAGCTGGCGCAATACTGCGACGGCAGCGTGATCCTCTACGCCACCGACGCCGCCGCGCTGGCCGCCCATCGCGGCGAGGGCGGCCGCGCCGTACTGGCCCGCGACGGCCGGCTCTGGCTGTGCGATGGCAGCGCGGAAACGCCGCTGACGCTGCGCGCGCCCGGCAGCCTGGGACTGCCCGTGCTGCTTCCGGCGGTGGCCGCGGCCTGGGCCTTCGGGCTCGCGCCGGCGCTGCTGGCCGCCGGCATCGACACCTTCGACGCCCACACTACTGCCGACACCCTCTGAGCCACCATGGAAGTCACCCGCATCCGCGCCCTGCGCGGACCCAACCTGTGGAGCCGGCACACGGCGATCGAGGCCATCGTGCGCTGCGAGCCCGACGAGCGCGAGATCCGCGCCGGCGATCCGCGTGAACTGCGTCTGCGCAACCTGCTGCCCGAAGTGGCTCCCGTGCGTCCGGTCGGTGACGCCGACTCGGTGCCGCTGGCGCGCTGGCTCGAGCGGCTGACGCTGGCCCTGCAGGCGCGTGCCGGCTGCCAGGTGAGCTTCGCGCGCACCTCGGCGGCGCCGGAGGAGGGCGTCTACCAGATCGCCGTCGAGTACACCGAAGAGAAGGTCGGCCGGCGCGCCTTCGAGCTGGCCCGCCAGCTGCTCGGCGCGGCCATCGCCGGCGAGCCCTTCGACGCCGATGCCGCGGTGGCCGAGCTGCGCGCCATCGACGAGGACGTTCGGCTCGGGCCCAGCACCGGATCGATCGTCAACGCCGCGCTGGCGCGGGGCATCCCGTACCGGCGCCTGACCGAAGGCAGCCTGGTGCAGTTCGGCTGGGGCGCGAAGCAGCGCCGCATCTGGGCCGCCGAGGTCGACTCCACCGGCGCGGTGGCCGAGTCCATCGCGCAGGACAAGGACCTGACCAAGCGGCTGCTCGCCGCCGCCGGCGTGCCGGTGCCGCGCGGCCGTCCGGTCCAGGACCTGGAGGACGGCTGGGCCACGGCGCAGCAGCTCGGCCTGCCGGTGGTGGTCAAGCCGCGAGACGGCAACCAGGGCAAGGGCGTGACGGTGAACATCGTCGGGCGCGAGCACTTCGAGGTCGCCTACCGCGCTGCCAGCGAGATCGGCGAGGTGATGGTCGAGCAGTTCCTGCCCGGCCACGACTTCCGCCTGCTGGTGGTGGGCGACAGGCTGGTGGCCGCGGCGCGCCGCGACCCGCCGTACGTGGTCGGCGACGGCGTGCA
>NZ_JBFXIO010000256.1:0-7523 GCF_050175855.1 Piscinibacter sp. | reverse complement strand
CGGCCGGCAACCACATCGTGGACAGCGCGCTGAAGACGAAGAGCCACAAGCCGCTGCCTTCAGACGCCGCCGACCGCACGCTGGCCCGCCTGGCCAAGTACGAGAAGAGCAGCAGCGGCGAGTACGCACAGGACGTGGCCAACGACCTGCGCCGCGCGATGCAGCAGCACGCCGGCGTGTTCCGCACCCAGGCCTCGATGGACGAGGGCGTGGTCAAGGTCAAGGAGATCGCCGAGCGGGCCAAGCACATTCACCTGGCCGACAAGTCCAAGGTGTTCAACACCGCGCGCATCGAGGCGCTGGAAGTCGAGAACCTGATGGAGTCGGCGCTGGCCACGATGATCTCGGCCGCCGCCCGCAAGGAAAGCCGCGGCGCCCACACCGTCAACGACTACGGCGACACGCCCGAGCATCCGAACGGCCGCAACGACACCGAGTGGATGAAGCACACGCTGTGGTACAGCGAGGGCAACCGCCTCGACTACAAGCCGGTGAACCTGAAGCCGCTGACGGCGGAATCGATTCCGCCGAAGGTCCGCACCTTCTGATTCGCACGAGACCGACATGGCCAAGCGCACCTTCCAGATCTATCGCTACGACCCCGACACCGACGCCAAGCCGCGCATGCAGACCCTCGAGGTCGAGCTCGACGGTTCCGAGCGCATGCTGCTCGACGCGCTGATGAAGCTCAAGGCGGTCGACCCGACGCTGAGCTTCCGCCGCAGCTGCCGCGAGGGCGTGTGCGGCTCGGACGCGATGAACATCAACGGCAAGAATGGCCTGGCGTGCCTGACCAACATGCGCACGGTGCCCGACGTGGTGGTGCTCAAGCCGCTGCCCGGCCTGCCGGTGATCCGCGACCTGATCGTGGACATGACGCAGTTCTTCAAGCAATACCACTCGATCAAGCCCTACCTCGTCAACGACGAGCCGCCGCCCGACAAGGAGCGCCTGCAGTCGCCCGAGGAACGCGACGAGCTCAACGGCCTGTACGAGTGCATCCTGTGCGCGAGCTGCAGCACCAGCTGCCCGAGCTTCTGGTGGAACCCGGACAAGTTCGTCGGCCCGGCCGGATTGCTGCAGGCCTACCGCTTCATCGCCGACAGCCGCGACCAGGCCACCGGCGAGCGGCTCGACAACCTCGAGGATCCGTACCGCCTGTTCCGCTGCCACACGATCATGAACTGCGTCGACGTCTGCCCGAAGGGCCTGAACCCGACCAAGGCGATCGGCAAGATCAAGGAGCTGATGGTCCGCCGCGCGGTGTGATCACGGCCGCACCATGACCGCGCTGATCGACGAACGTGCCCTGTCCAAGCTGCGCTGGCGCTGCCGGCGCGGGCTGCTGGAGAACGACCTGTTCGTCGAGCGCTTCTTCGCGCGCAGCGAGGGGCGCATCACCGAGCGCCAGGCCGAGGGCATGCTGGCCCTGATGGACCTGGCCGACAACGACCTGCTCGACCTGCTGCTGTGCCGCAAGGAGCCGGAAGGCGAGTTGGTACGCGACGACGTGATCGAGGTGCTGCACCTGATGCGCACGCCGACAGACGCACAAGAAGAACGACAAGACGACGAAGGGCCGAATCGAGCCCGCCCGGTGGAGACAAGACCGGCCTCAACCCCGCCCAGCCATTAAGGAACCGACCATGACTCCGTCTGACGTCAAAGCCACCCTGTCATTCTCGGACGGCAGCCCGAGCATGGAACTGCCGATCTACAAGGGCTCGATCGGGCCCGACGTGATCGACATCCGCAAGCTCTACGCCCAGACCGGCAAGTTCACCTACGACCCGGGCTTCCTGTCCACCGCGTCGTGCCAGTCGACCATCACCTACATCGACGGCGACAAGGGCGAACTGCTGTACCGCGGCTATCCGATCGAGCAGCTCGCCACCCACTGCGACTTCCTCGAGACCTGCTACCTGCTGCTCAAGGGCGAACTCCCGAATGCCGAGCAGAAGGCCGACTTCACCAAGCTCGTGACCAGCCACACGATGGTCAACGAGCAGATGCAGTTCTTCCTGCGCGGTTTCCGCCGCGACGCCCACCCGATGGCGGTGATGACCGGCCTGGTGGGTGCGCTGTCGGCCTTCTATCACGACAGCACCGACATCAATAACCCGCAGCATCGCGAGGTTGCGGCGATCCGCCTGATCGCCAAGATGCCCACGCTGGTGTCGATGGCCTACAAGTACGGCATCGGCCAGCCCTACATCTATCCGAAGAACTCGCTGAGCTACAGCGCGAACTTCATGCGAATGATGTTCGCCACGCCGTGCGAGGAGTACGAGCCGAACGACGTGCTGGTGCGCGCCATCGACCGCATCTTCATCCTGCACGCCGACCACGAGCAGAACGCCTCGACCTCGACGGTGCGGCTGTGCGGCTCGTCGGGCACCAACCCGTTCGCGGCCATCGCCGCCGGTGTGGCCTGCCTGTGGGGCCCGGCGCACGGCGGCGCCAACGAGGCGGCGCTGAACATGCTGGAAGACGTGCAGCGCATGGGCGGCGTCGAGAAGATCGGCGAGTTCATCAAGCAGGTGAAGGACAAGAACTCCAACGTCAAGCTGATGGGCTTCGGCCACCGGGTCTACAAGAACTACGACCCGCGCGCGAAGCTGATGCGCGAGACCTGCCACGAGGTGCTGGGCGCGCTGGGCAAGAACAACGACCCGATCCTGAAGCTCGCGATGGAGTTGGAGAAGATCGCGCTGGAGGACGAGTACTTCGTGGCCCGCAAGCTGTACCCGAACGTCGACTTCTACTCGGGCATCGTGCAGCGCGCGATCGGCATCCCGGTGAGCCTGTTCACCGCGATCTTCGCGCTGGCCCGCACGGTCGGCTGGATCGCGCAGCTCAACGAGATGATCGGCGACCCCGAGTACAAGATCGGCCGTCCGCGCCAGCTCTACCACGGCTCGGAGCGCCGCGACGTCAAGCCGATGTCGCAGCGCGGCTGATCCGGCTCGAGCCCGTTCCGAAGGCCCCTGCACGCGAGTGCCGGGGCCTTTTGCTTCGCCAGCGCCTAAAATTGCCGGTTCCCCGCTGAACCTGCTGCGAGAGCCCATGCCCCGCACCCTGTACGACAAGATCTGGGACGAGCACGTCGTCCACACCGAGGAAGACGGCACCGCGGTGCTCTACATCGACCGCCACCTGGTGCACGAGGTCACCAGCCCGCAGGCCTTCGAGGGTCTGCGCCTGGCCGGCCGCAAGCCCTGGCGCGTCAGCTCCATCGTGGCCACCGCCGACCACAACACGCCGACCACCGGCTGGGAGCTGGGCTACGACGGCATCACCGATCCGACGTCGAAGCAGCAGGTCGTCACGCTGGACGCCAACATCAAGGCCTTCGGCGCCGCGGCGTTCTTCCCCTTCCTCGACAAGCGCCAGGGCATCGTGCACGTGATCGGTCCGGAGCAGGGTGCCACGCTGCCGGGCATGACGGTGGTCTGCGGCGACTCGCACACCTCGACGCACGGCGCCTTCGGCGCGCTGGCGCACGGCATCGGCACCAGCGAGGTCGAGCACGTGCTGGCCACGCAGACGCTGCTGGCCAAGAAGGCGAAGAACATGCTGGTCAAGGTCGAGGGCCAGCTGGCGCGCGGCTGCTCGGCCAAGGACATCGTGCTGGCGATCATCGGCCGCATCGGCACCGCCGGCGGCACCGGCTACACCATCGAGTTCGGCGGCTCGGCGATCCGTGCGCTATCGATGGAAGGGCGCATGACGGTGTGCAACATGGCCATCGAGGCAGGTGCGCGCGCCGGCCTGGTGGCGGTGGACGACACCACGATCGCCTACGTGAAGGGTCGGCCGTTCGCACCGACGGGTGTCGAGTGGGACCAGGCCGTGGCCTACTGGCGCACGCTGCGTTCCGACGACGACGCGACCTGGGACGCGCTGGTCGAGCTCGACGCCGCGCAGATCCGCCCGCAGGTGACCTGGGGCACCTCGCCGGAGATGGTGCTGTCGATCGAGGACCGCGTGCCCGATCCGGAGCGCGAGAAGGACGCCGGCAGGCGCGGCGCGATGGAGCGCGCGCTGCAGTACATGGCGCTGGAGCCGAACAAGCCGATCGCCGACATCCGCATCGACAAGGTGTTCATCGGCTCGTGCACCAACTCGCGCATCGAGGACCTGCGCGAGGCCGCGGCCGTGGTGCGCAAGCTTGGCGGCCGTGTCGCGGCCAACGTGAAGCTGGCGATGGTGGTGCCGGGCTCGGGCCTGGTGAAGGCCCAGGCCGAGCGCGAAGGGCTGCACGAGGTGTTCAAGGCTGCCGGCTTCCAGTGGCGCGAGCCGGGCTGCTCGATGTGCCTGGCGATGAATGCCGACCGGCTCGAGCCGGGAGAGCGCTGCGCCTCCACCTCCAACCGCAACTTCGAAGGCCGCCAGGGTGCCGGCGGCCGCACGCACCTGGTCAGCCCGGCGATGGCCGCGGCGGCCGCGATCGAGGGCCATTTCGTCGACGTCCGGCGCATCGCCTGAAGCGCCTCATCCAAGGAGACCGTTCATGAAGCGCATCCTGTTCGCCTTGCTCGCCTCGCTGACCCTGCTGGCGGGCTGCAACACCATCGAAGGCATGGGCAAGGACATCCAGAAGGGCGGCGAGAAGATCGAAGAAGCCGCCAAGAAGAAGTAATCCGGCATGCAAGCCTTCACCGTCCACAAGGGCCTGGTCGCCCCGCTCGACCGCGAGAACGTCGACACCGACGCGATCATCCCCAAGCAGTTCCTCAAGTCGATCCAGCGCACGGGCTTCGGCCCCAACCTGTTCGACGAGTGGCGCTACCTCGACCGCGGCGAACCGGGGCAGGATCCGGCTTCGCGCAAGCCCAATCCGGACTTCGTGCTGAACCAGCCGCGCTACCAGGGGGCGTCGATCCTGCTGGCGCGCAAGAACTTCGGCTGCGGCTCCTCGCGCGAGCACGCGCCGTGGGCGCTGGAGCAGTACGGCTTTCGCGCCATCATCGCACCGAGCTTCGCCGACATCTTCTTCAGCAACTGCTACAAGAACGGCCTGCTGCCCATCGTGCTGAGCGAGATGCAGGTCAGCCAGCTGTTCGACGAGGTGGCGGCCTTCAACGGCTATCAGCTCACCGTCGACTTGCAGAAGCAGGTGGTGGTCAAGCCCGACGGCGCCGAACTGCCGTTCGAGATCACGCCGTTTCGCAAGTACTGCCTGCTCGGCGGCTACGACGATATCGGTCTGACCCTGCGCCACGCCGACAAGATCCGCGCCTTCGAAGCCGAGCGGCTGATGAAGAAGCCCTGGCTCGCCCACACCCTCTGACCAAGGACATCCGCTTGAAGATCGCCATCCTGCCGGGCGACGGCATCGGCACCGAGATCGTCGCGCAAGCCGTGCGCGCCATGGAGTGCCTCGATCTGACGTTCGAGACCGAGACCGCGCCGGTGGGCGGCGCGGCCTACGAGTCGCACGGCCATCCGCTGCCGGAAGGCACGCTCAAGCTTGCCAAGGAAGCCGACGCCGTGCTGTTCGGCGCGGTGGGCGACTGGAAGTACGACAAGCTCGAGCGCGCGCTGCGCCCCGAGCAGGCCATCCTCGGCCTGCGCAAGAACCTCGGCCTGTTCGCCAACTTCCGCCCGGCGATCTGCTACCAGCAGCTCACGCATGCGTCGAGCCTGAAGCCCGAGCTGGTCGCGGGCCTGGACATCCTGATCATCCGCGAGCTGACCGGCGACATCTACTTCGGCCAGCCGCGCGGCCGCCGCGAATCGCCCGACGGCGCCTTCAAGGGCGCGCCGGAGGCCTTCGACACCATGCGCTACACGCGCCCGGAGATCGAGCGGATCGCGCACGTGGCCTTCCAGGCGGCGCGCAAGCGCGGCAAGAAGGTCACCAGCGTCGACAAGGCCAACGTGCTCGAGACTTTCCAGTTCTGGAAGGACGTGGTCACCGAGGTGCACGCCCAGTACCCGGACGTCGAGCTCGAGCACATGTATGTCGACAACGCCGCCATGCAGCTCGTCAAGGCGCCGAAGAAGTTCGACGTGCTGGTCACCGGCAACATGTTTGGCGACATCCTCTCCGACGAGGCGGCCATGCTGACCGGCTCGATCGGCATGCTGCCGTCGGCCTCGCTGAACGAGCAGGGCAGGGGCCTGTACGAGCCCAGTCACGGCAGTGCGCCCGACATCGCCGGTAAGGATCTCGCAAACCCGCTGGCTACAATCCTGTCCGTGGCCATGATGCTCCGCTTCTCCCTGAACCAGCCCGAGGCAGCCGACCGGATCGAGTCGGCCGTCCAGCACGTGCTCGCGTCGGGGCTGCGCACCGCGGACATCTGGTCGGAAGGCACCACCCAGGTGGGCACGCGCGCCATGGGCGACGCCGTGGTTGCCGCGCTTTCCGGCAAGACCGCCACCAAAACCATTACCAAGGGCTAGTTCAGCTCCGGTTCGTCTCGCCCATCCCCCGGCGACGCGACCCGGGGGCACGAAGGTTTCCACCTCACTTCACTTCAAAGGCGACGACGATGAGACTCACGGGATTGGTTGGCTGGCGGGGCATGGTCGGCTCCGTGCTGATGGACCGCATGCAGGCCGAGGGCGACTTCGGCCACATCGAGCCGGTGTTCTTCAGCACCAGCAACGCCGGTGGCGCCGCCCCGGCGATGGCGAAGAACGAGAAGACGCTGAAGGACGCCTACGACATCGACGCCCTGAAGCGTTGCGAGATCATCATCACTGCACAGGGCGGCGACTACACCAGCGAGGTGTTCCCGAAGCTGCGCGCGGCGGGCTGGAAGGGCCACTGGATCGATGCGGCCTCGACGCTGCGCATGAAGGACGACGCGGTCATCATCCTCGACCCCGTCAACATGCCGGTGATCAAGAACGCGCTGGCCCAGGGCGGCCGCAACTGGATCGGCGGCAACTGCACCGTCAGCTGCATGCTGATGGGCGTGGGCGCGCTCTACAAGGCCGGCCTGGTCGAGTGGATGAGCACGATGACCTATCAGGCCGCCTCGGGCGGCGGCGCGCAGCACATGCGCGAGCTGCTGACGCAGTTCGGCACGCTCAACGCCGAGGTCAAGTCGATGCTCGACGACCCGAAGAGCGCCATCCTCGAGATCGACCGAAAGATCGTCGGCAAGCAGCGCGCGCTGACCGAGGCCGAGACGGCCAACTTCGGGGTGCCGCTGGGCGGCTCGCTGATCCCCTGGATCGACAAGGACCTGGGCAACGGCGTGTCGCGCGAGGAGTGGAAGGGCGGCGCCGAGACCAACAAGATCCTCGGCCAGGGAGAGGGCTTCGGCACCGCGGCCGTGCCGGTCGACGGCTTCTGCGTGCGCATCGGTGCGATGCGCTGCCACAGCCAGGCGCTGATGTTCAAGCTGAACAAGGACGTGCCGGTCGCCGACGTCGAGGCCATGATCGCCGCCGACAACGCCTGGGTGAAGGTGGTGCCGAACACCCGCGAGGCCACGCTGAAGGACCTGACGCCGGTGGCGGTGACGGGCACGCTGACGATTCCGGTCGGCCGCATCCGCCATCTG
>NZ_JBFXIO010000255.1:0-7584 GCF_050175855.1 Piscinibacter sp. | reverse complement strand
CGCCGCAAGCGCTTCTGCCGCTTCACCGTCACCGGCGTCAAGGAAATCGACTACAAGGATGTCGATACGCTGCGCGACTTCATCAGCGAGAACGGCAAGATCACGCCCGCCCGCCTGACCGGCACGCGTGCGTTCTTCCAGCGCCAGCTGACCACCTGCATCAAGCGCGCTCGCTTCCTGGCCCTGCTGCCGTACAGCGACCAGCACAAGGTCTAAAGGAGCAACGACATGCAAGTGATCCTGCTCGAAAAGGTGCAGAACCTCGGCAACCTCGGCGACGTGGTCAAGGTGAAGGACGGCTACGCCCGCAACTTCCTGATCCCGACCAAGGCCGCCCGCCGCGCCACCGAAGCCGCCATCAAGGAGTTCGAGGCCAAGCGCGCCGAGCTCGAGAAGGCCGCCGCCGAGAAGCTGGCCGCCGCCCAGGCGCTGGCCGAGAAGATGAACGGCCGCACCGTGCACATCACGCAGAAGGCGGGTGTGGACGGCCGCCTGTTCGGCTCGGTGACCAACCAGGACGTCGCCGAGGCGCTGACCCGCATCGACTTCAAGGTCGCCAAGGCGCAGGTGCGCATGCCCAGCGGTCCGCTGAAGACCGTCGGCGAGCACACCGTGACCGTGGTGCCGCACACCGATGTGATGGCGGAAGTCAAGGTTGTCGTGATCGGCGAAACCGACTAAGGTAGCCCCCGCGACCGCAAGAGGGCCGGCATACGCCGGCCCTTGTCTTTGGCGGGCCGCGTTTTCACAGGTTGTCCCGCGGTTTCCCCCGATCGATCACCGGCTGTCCACAGGGTTGCCCACAAGCATGTCCAAGGTCTTCGAGTCTCCCGAATCGACCCCTGCGGTGCGTGACGACGAGGTCGCGCGGCTGCGCGTGCCACCCCACTCGATCGAGGCCGAGCAGAGCGTGCTCGGCGGCCTGCTGCTCGACAACAGCGCCTGGGACCGCGCCGGCGACCTGCTCACCGAGAGCGACTTCTACCGTTGGGAGCACCGCCACATCTATGGTGCGATCGGCACGCTGGTGAACGCCACGCGGCCGGCCGACGTGATCACTGTCTTCGAGCAATTGCAGAGCCTGGGCAAGGCGGAGGAGTGCGGCGGCCTCGTGTACCTCAACGCGCTGGCGCAGAGCGTGCCGAGCGCGGCCAACCTGCGCCGCTATGCGGAGATCGTGCGCGAGCGGGCCATCTTGCGCAAGCTGGTCGCCACCTCCGACGAGATCGCCACCGCGGCGTTCAATCCGCAGGGCCGCCAGGTCAACGAGATCCTCGACGAGGCCGAAGGCAAGATCTTCCGCATCGGCGAGGAAGGTTCGCGCTCGAAGCAGGGCTTCCAGAGCATGGACCAGCTGGTGGTGCAGCTGATCGACCGCGTCAACGAGCTGCACGAGAACGGCGCCGAGGACGTGACCGGCGTGCGCACCGGCTTTTACGACCTCGACAAGATGACCGCCGGGCTGCAGCCGGGCGACCTGATCATCCTGGCGGCGCGCCCCTCGATGGGCAAGACCGCCTTCGCGCTGAACATCGGCGAGCACGTGGCCGTCAACGAGGGCCTGCCGGTGGTGGTGTTCTCGATGGAAATGGGCGCGGCCCAGCTGGCGCTGCGCATGGTGGGTTCGCTCGGCCGCATCGACCAGAGCAACCTGCGCACCGGCCGGCTGCGCGACGACGAGTGGGGCCGCCTCTCGGAGGCCGTCGAGAAGCTCGGCAAGGTCAGCATGTACATCGACGAGAGCCCCGGCCTCACGCCCAGCGAGGTGCGTGCGCGGGCGCGTCGCCAGGCGCGACAGTGCGGCCAGCTCGGCCTGATCATCGTCGACTACCTGCAGCTGATGAGCGGCAGCGGCGGTACCAGCGAGGAGAACCGCGCCACCGTGATCGGCGAGATCTCGCGCGGCCTGAAGTCGCTGGCCAAGGAGTTGAAGTGCCCGGTGATCGCGCTGTCGCAGCTCAACCGCTCGGTCGAGACCCGCACCGACAAGCGGCCGATGATGAGCGACCTGCGCGAATCGGGCGCCATCGAGCAGGACGCGGACGTGATCATGTTCATCTACCGCGACGAGTACTACACCAAGGAAGCCTGCAAGGAGCCGGGCGTGGCCGAGATCATCATCGGCAAGCAGCGCAACGGGCCGACCGGCACGGTGAAGCTCACCTTCCTGAAGCCGCTGACGAAGTTCGACAACCTCGCGCCTGGCATGGGCGGGGCAGACGAGTACTGACGATCCCGATGCGCAGGTTGCGCAGACTGTATATATTTACAGTATGCGCCACGCCCGCCGCATCGCCATCGTCCCTGCCGAAGCCGTCAGTCCCAAGGGGCGGGGCACGACCTGGGCGCTGGAGCACCGCTTCAGCAGCCAGCATGCCGAGCCCTGGGACGACGGTTGGGGCACGCTCGACCAGCAGGCGCTGGAAGTCGAGGTGCCGCCCGAGACGCGCATCATCGAGGAGCGGGTCAAGTCCATCCTGACGAGCAACGACTCGCCGGACATCGCTTTCGACCTTTCCATCAACCCCTACCGCGGCTGCGAGCACGGCTGCGTCTACTGCTTCGCGCGGCCGACGCACAGCTACCTGAATCTCTCGCCCGGCATCGACTTCGAGTCGCGCATCGTCGCCAAGGTCAATGCCGCGCAACGGCTGCGCGAGGCGCTGGCCCACCGCGGCTACGAGCCGCTGATGCTCAACATCGGCTCGGCCACCGACGCCTACCAGCCGGCGGAGCGGCAGCTGCGCATCACACGCTCGGTGATCGAAGTGCTCAGCGACTGGAACCACCCGTTCTCGCTGGTCACCAAGTCGGCCGGCGTCGAGCGCGACCTCGACCTGATCGCCCCGATGGCGGCAAGGCGCCTGGCTGCGGTCTACGTGTCGGTGACCACGCTCGACCCGGCGCTCGCGCGCATCCTGGAGCCACGCGCCGCGTCGCCGCAGCGACGCCTGCGCACGATCCGCGCGCTCAGCGAGGCCGGCGTGCCGGTGGGCGTGAGCGTGTCGCCGGTGATTCCCTTCGTCAACGAGCCCGAGCTCGAGCGCATCCTCGACGCCGCCACCGAGGCCGGCGCGCGCAGCGCGTTCTCCATCGTGCTGCGGCTGCCCTGGGAGGTGAACCCGATCTTCCAGGACTGGCTGCAGCGCCACTATCCGCTGCGTGCCGAGCGCGTGATGGCGAGGGTGCGCGAGATGCGCGGCGGCCGCGACAACGACGCACGCTTCGGCAGCCGCATGACGGGCGAGGGCGTGTGGGCGAGGCTGCTGCGGCAGCGCTTCGAGAAGGCCTGCGCCCGGCTGGGCCTCAACCGCGAGCGCCATGCGCTTGACCTGACGCAGTTCGGCGCGCCGGGTGCTGCGCCGGCGCCGCAGCAGGCTTCGCTGTTCTGAGCGCTGGATGTCCTGACGTCAGGGTGCGCGGCAGGCAGCAAACAGATCGAGGGCGACGCGGTACTCGGAAGCCTGGATGCCCAGCGCGCCGGCCACGCTGTGGAAGAGATGGTCGTGGCTGAGCGGCTGGTCGCGCAGCGAGGCCAGGCACTGGGTGCGCTGCGCCGATGGCGTCCAGACGATCAGCGGCACGTGCGTCTGCTCGCGTGGCGCCACGCTGTAGGGCAGCCCGTGCAGGTACAGGCCCTTCTCGCCGAGCGATTCCCCGTGATCCGAGACGTAGAGGAGCGTCGGCTCGAATGCGCTGCGCTGCGACTTCAACCAGCCGATCGCGCCGGCCAGCACGCGGTCGGTGTAGGCGATCGAATTGTCGTAGGCGTTGCCCAGCGCCTGCTCGTCGCACTGTTGCAGCGCGTTGGTCTCGCACTCGGGCTGGAACGGCTTGAGATCGGGCGGCGAGCGCCGCCAGTAGGCCGGCCCGTGGCTGCCCATCTGGTGCATCACCAGCAGCACGCCGCGCGCGCGGCGCTCGGCGGGCAGGGCGGCCAGGCGTGCGTCGAGCCCGTGCAGCAGGGCCTCGTCGAGGCACTCGCCGTCGCTGCATAGGGCGGCGGGCGCGCCGTCGGAGGCCTTCGCCGTCGGCACGCGGTCGCACAGGCCCTTGCAGCCGGACTGGTTGTCCAGCCAGAGCACGGCCAGGCCGGCACGCTGCGCCAGATCGAGCAGGTCTTCCTGGTCACGCGTGCGCGCCGCAAAACCTTCGCGGCCGAGGTGCGAGAACATGCAAGGCAGCGAGGCGGCCGTGCTGGTGCCGCACGAGGTCACGTTGCGGAAGCTGACGACGTCGAGCGTGGCCAGCTGCGGATTGGTCGGCCGGCCGTAGCCGTTGAGCGAGAAGCGGTCGGCGCGCGCCGTCTCGCCGACGACGAGCAGGAACAACGGCGGCCGTGCGCCGGGCGCCGGCGGGGACAGGCGCACGTCCAGGCCGATCGCCTCCGGCGGCCCGCTCGGGCTCGCCTGGGCCTGCCGCAGCAGCGCGCCGGTCGAGTAGAAGGCATTGAGCGGGCTGATCTGGTAGCGGATCTGCTTGTGGTTGCGCATCGTGGCCGAGAGGTCGGCGAACAGCGCGAAGAGCAGCACCACGAAGGCGACGAGTGACGCCGCGATCCCCAGAAGGTTACGCCCGGCCTGGGCTCGCCATCCGAGCCGCTGCACCGGCAGCCGCGCCAGCCACACCATCGGCAAGCCGGCGATCAGCAGCAGGCTGGCGAGCAGGCGCAGGCTGAGCAGGTCGCGCGTCTCGGTGAGATTGGTCTGCACGACGTTGGTCATCATCGTCGGGTCGATGACGACGCCGTAGCTGCCCATGAAGTGCGCGCAGGCGGCGGCACTGATCAGGAAGAAGGCGGCTACCGGCTTGATCGCGCGCCGCCAGGCCGCCAGGGCCAGCAGCGCGAAGGTGAAGGCGGCCACCATGGCCGCGAAGCCGGCGGCGAAGACCAGGCCGCGCGAGCCGGCATGCTCGGGCAAGGCCAGCACGGCGCGCCACAGCGGCCAATTGCCCGCCGTGGCCAGCCACAGGCTGATCAGCAGGGCCAGGGTGACGGGATTCCAAGGGTGGCCAGATCGGTCGATCACTTCTCGCATCGGCAACAGGATGCCATTCGCGGCTTGTTCGCGACTTAAGCCCTGATCCGGTGAACGGCCATCACTGCCGCAAAGTCAGGCCGCCCGCCGCACGGCCGGAGGCCGTGCCCAAGGCGACCTGCGTGCCGCGGGTGCAGAAGCGCTGGCGCAGGCCGCTGATTTCCTGCACCAGCGCGGAGGCGTCGCTGATCTTGGCGCCATGGCGGTTCAGCACCAGGCCGGCCATTTCCAGCAGCTTGGCATTGAGTGTCTGCGAGCCGAGTTCCAGCAGGGTGCGCACGGTGATCTCCGGCGCCCCGTTCAGGCTGTGCGTCATCGCCTTCTCGGCCGAGGCGGTGATGGCCTGGTGCGCCGCGCGCACCAGCGCCTCGAAGGGCGGGTGGGGCGAGGCCGCCAGCGCCAGCATGTCGGCCGAGGCCTTGGAGGCGCAGAAGCGCTTGGCGACCTCGGTGATCCAGGCGTCGCCGTCGGGCAGTTCGATCTCGGTGCCGGTCACGCGCGCCAGCGCCGCGATCAGGTTGGCGGCGGCTTCGAAGTCGATGTCCTCGTCGCGGATCTGGCGCGCCAGCACGCGGGTCGCCTGCACGGCGGCGGCCGTCTGGCGTTCCACCAGCCCTTGCAGGATGCGCGCGGTCTCCAGCAGCCGGCGCAGCCGGGCGCTGTCCGGGCGCTTCTCGACGGCGCGTTCCAGGTGGCCGAGGGCGCGGGCGAAGGCCTTGGTGTCACGCTTGTCGGTGTGCAAGAAGGTCAGCAGCACCAGGCTCTGGCAGTCGAACATCTTCGAGCTCAGGCCGATGCGGACCGTGCGCTCCAGCGCGTCGGTGGCTTCTTCGGCCTGGCCCATGTAGAAGGCCAGCATGCCCTGCTTCTGCAGCCGCGAGACGCTGGCGGGCGTCAGTTCGGTGGCGCTGCGGTAGGTCTCCAGCGCCGCGGCCATGTCACCTTGCTCGACCTGCACGCGGCCCATCACGTCGTAGGCGTCGGCGTAGGTGGGCTGCTCGCCGATCAGGCTCTCCAGCGTGCGCGTGGCCTGCTGCAACTGGCCGGACTCGAGCTCGACGCGCGCGATACCCAGCTTGGCCCAGGGCGCGGCGCGCGCCTCGCGCACCGCCTCGTAGAGCGCGCGGGCCTTTTCCAGCTCGTTGAGCCGCACGTACAGCTCGGCACCGACGCGCGCGGCGTACAGCCAGTATTCGCCGCGCTGCTCGAAGCGCTCCTGGCAGAGCTGCGCGGCGGTGGCGAAATCCTCGGCGGCGATCGACTCGAAGATTGGGCCGAGCACCTTCTTGCGGTGGCGTGCCTGCAGCACGCGCTGCTCCAGCGCGGCGGCGGTGTGCGGCTTGAGCAGGTAGCTGTCCAGCGCCGCTTCGGCCGCCTCGGCCACCCGGGTGTACGACGCCTCGCCCGTGACCATCACGAAGACGGTGGCGTAGGGCAGCAGGTTGGAGCGGCGCAGGTCGTCGAGCAGGTCCTGGCCCGACATCGCGGAGTGGTCGAAGTGGTAGTCGCACAGCACCACGTCGAAGGTGCGCGCCTCGAGCAGGCGCCGGGCATCGACGGCGCGGCTCGCGTACGCGACGTGGCCCACGCCCATGTCGCGCAGCATCCCGGCGAGGATGCTGCGGGAGGTCATGTTGCCGTCGATGACGAGCGCGCGGCAGTCGCCGATGTCGGGATACAGCTGGCGTGCCATGCGGGGTGACGGCCGGAAAGGAGTCTGGACAACTCCTTATCGGCCGTTCCCGCGCCCGCTGAAGGGCTTTACTTGAACAGGTCCTTGACCCGATCCGTCCAGCTTTTCGCGTTCGGCGAGTGCTTGTCGCCGCCCTTGCGGAAGGATTCGTCGAGTTCCTTGAGCAGCTTGCGCTGGTGCTCGGTGAGCTTGATCGGAGTTTCCACCTGCACGTGGCAGTACAGGTCGCCGGGGTAGCTGGAGCGCACGCCCTTGATTCCCTTGCCGCGCAGGCGGAACGTCTTGCCGTGCTGGGTGCCCTCGGGCAGCTCGATCTCGGCCTTGCCGCCCAGCGTGGGCACCTCGATCGAGCCGCCGAGCGCCGCCGTGGTCAGGCTGACCGGCACCGTGCAGTGCAGGTCGTCGCCGTCGCGTTCGAAGATGTCGTGCTGCTTGACGCGGATCTCGATGTACAGGTCGCCCGGCGGGCCGCCGTTGGTGCCCGGCTCGCCATTGCCGCTGGAGCGGATGCGCATGCCCTCGCCGATGCCGGCGGGGATCTTCACTTCCAGCGTCTTGGTCTTCTTGATGCGGCCCTGGCCGCTGCAGGTAGTGCAGGGGTCGGGGATGATCTTGCCGGTGCCGTGGCAGTGCGGGCAGGTCTGCTGGATGCTGAAGAAGCCCTGGCGCAGGTGCACCGTGCCAGAGCCGTTGCAGGTGGTGCATGTCTTCGGGCTGGTGCCGGGCTTGGCGCCGCTGCCGTGACAGGTCTCGCAGGTCTCCCATGCGGGGATGCGGATCTGCGTGTCCTTGCCGTTGGCGGCCTCCTCGAGCGTGATCTCCATCGCGTAGCTGAGGTCGGCGCCGCGATAC
>NZ_JBFXIO010000254.1:0-7616 GCF_050175855.1 Piscinibacter sp. | reverse complement strand
CGCCGCGCACGCTGCGCCAGATGGCGCTGGACGCGATCGACCAGACCGGCTTCTTCCCGGAGAACTGCCGCGCGCGGCTGCGCGACATGATCGCGAACCGGCCCGACTGGAGCATCTCGCGCCAGCGCAGTTGGGGCGTGCCGCTGCCCTTCTTCCTGCACAAGGACACGGGCGAACTGCACCCGCGCACGATGGAGATCCTCGACCAGGCGGCCGACATCGTCGAGAACGGCGGCATCGAGGCCTGGAGCCGCGTCACCGCCGAGCAGATTCTCGGCACCGAGGACGCGAAGCACTACACCAAGAGCAGCGACATCCTCGAGGTCTGGTTCGACTCCGGCTCGACCTTCTGGCACGTGCTGCGCGGCCAGCATCCAGGCGGCTTCCACGAGCAGGGCCCCGAGGCCGACCTCTATCTCGAAGGCCATGACCAGCACCGCGGCTGGTTCCACTCGTCGCTGCTGCTCGCCTGCGCGCTGTTCGACCGTGCGCCGTATCGCGGCCTGCTCACCCACGGCTTCACCGTGGACAGCCAGGGCCGCAAGATGAGCAAGTCGCTCGGCAACGGCATCGAGCCGCAGAAGGTGAGTTCGACGCTGGGCGCCGAGATCATCCGCCTGTGGGTGGCCGCGTCCGACTATTCGGGCGACATCGCCGGCGACGACAAGATCCTCGCGCGCGTGGTCGACGCCTACCGGCGCATCCGCAACACGCTGCGCTTCCTGCTGGCCAACACCAGCGACTTCGATCCCGCGAAGGACGCGGTGCCGGCCGCGCAGCTGTTCGAGATCGACCGCTGGGCGTTGTCGCGCGCCGCGCAGTTCCAGGCCGAGGTGCTGTCGCACTACGAGGTCTACGAGTTCCACCCGGTGGTGGCCAAGCTGCAGGTGTTCTGCTCGGAAGACCTCGGCGCCTTCTACCTCGACGTGCTGAAGGACCGCCTCTACACCACCGCGCCGAACTCGCTCGCGCGCCGCTCGGCGCAGACCGCGCTGTGGCAGATCACCCACGCGATGCTGCGCTGGATGGCGCCGTTCCTGAGCTTCACCGCCGAGGAGGCGTGGAAGGTGCTGGCACCAGGCGCATCGCCGTCGATCTTCACCGAGACCTACTGGAAGTTCGATCCCAGCGATGACGCGCTGCTGGCCAAGTGGGCGCGCATCCGCGAGATCCGCGACCTGGCCAACAAGGAGATCGAGGCGGTGCGCACCGACGGCAAGGTGGGCTCGTCGCTGCAGGCCAACCTGCGCATCACCGCGCCCGCGGCAGACCATGCGCTGCTCGCCTCGCTGGGTGACGACCTGCGCTTCGTGACCATCACCTCGGCGGTGACGCTGGCACTCGGTGAGGAACTCGCCGTGCAGGTCACGCCGTCGGCCGCGGCCAAGTGCGAGCGCTGCTGGCACTGGCGCGACGACGTCGGCCACGATCCGGCGCACCCGACGATCTGCGGCCGCTGCACCAGCAACCTGCACGGCGCCGGCGAAGCGCGCTCGGTGGCCTGAACATGGCCTGGCAGAAGTCCTCCGGCGGATCCTCGCTGCTGCCCTGGCTGGGCATCGCGCTGGCCATCATCCTGCTCGACCAGTTCACGAAGACGCTGATCCTCGGCTACTTCCAGCTCGGCGACAGCCGCACCGTCACCTCGTTCTTCAACGTCGTGCGCGTGCACAACACCGGAGCGGCCTTCTCCTTCCTCGCCGGCGCCTCGGGCTGGCAGCGCTGGTTCTTCATCGGCCTGGGGTTCGCCGCGGCGGCGTTCATCGTCTGGATGCTGCGCAGCCACGGCGGCCAGCGCATGTTCTCCTGGGCGCTCTCGCTGATCCTCGGCGGCGCGCTCGGTAACGTGGTCGACCGCATGCTGCACGGCTACGTGGTCGACTTCATCCAGGTGCACTACGGCGGCTGGTACTTCCCGTCGTTCAACATCGCCGACAGCGCGATCACCGTCGGCGCCGCGCTGCTGATCCTCGACGAGATCCTGCGCGTGCGGCGCAGCTAGCGGAGTACGCTCGCGCCATGCTGATCGAGACCCTCGGCGCGGCGCGCGACCTGGGCCGGCTCAACGAGATCGCCGGCGTCTTCATCCGCCACGGCTTCGGCGATGCCGTGCGCCGTCTCGGCCTGGCCGACGCGCTGGAGAAGGCCGGCCACGTGCTGCGGCGCGACCACGCGGCCGACCTCGCGCGGCTGGATCCGCCGGTGCAGGTGCGCCTCGCCCTGGAGGAGCTCGGCCCCACCTTCGTCAAGCTCGGCCAGATCCTCGCCGGCCGCGCCGACCTGTTCGGTCCCGACTGGATCGCCGAGTTCTCTCGCCTGCACAGCCAGGTGCCTGCCGTGCCGCTGGACGACCTGCGCGCCCAGCTGCGCGATGACCTGGGCGACGAACCCGAGGCAGTGTTCGAACGCTTCGATGCCGAGCCGCTGGCCGCGGCGTCGATCGCGCAGGTGCACCGTGCACGGCTGAAGAGCGGCGAGGAGGTGGTGGTGAAGATCCGCCGCCCGGGCATTCGCGAGATCGTCGAGGCCGACCTGCGCCTGCTCGACCGCCTGGCCGCGATGGCCGAGACCGAGGTGCCGGCGCTGCAGCCCTACCGGCCGCGGCAGCTGGTGCGCGAGCTGTCGCGATCGCTGCAGCGCGAGATGGACCTCGCCGCCGAATGCCACAACGCCGAGCGCATCAACGCCAACATGGCGGTGTTCCCGCACGTGCTGATTCCGCGTGTGCACTGGCAGCACACGAAGGAACGCGTCAACGTGCAGGAGTTCGTCGAAGGGATTCCCGGCAGCGACCTCGACCGCGTCAGTGCCGAGGGGCTGGACCGCGTGCTGCTCGCCCGCCGCGGCGCGCAGGCGGTGCTGAAGATGATCGTCGAGGACGGCTTCTTCCACGCCGACCCGCACCCGGGCAACGTCTTCTACCTGAGCGGCAACCGGCTGGCCTTCATCGACTTCGGCATGGTCGGCCGGCTCACCGCGCGGCGCCGCGAGGAATTGCTGGCGCTGCTGCTCGGCCTAGTGCAGCGCGAGCCGCAGGCGGTGGCCGACGTGCTGCTCGACTGGACCGGCGATGGCCACGGCGCCAACCTCGAGCTGCTCGAGGGCGAGATCGAGGCCTTCGTCGACCAGTACCACGGCACGCCGCTGGCCGAACTGCACCTCGGCCAGATGCTGGCCGACGTGACCACCATCCTGCGCGAGCATCGCCTCGCCCTGCCCTCCGACCTGGCGCTGCTGATCAAGGCCTTCATCTCGCTGGAGGGCATGGGACGGGGCCTCGATCCGGGCTTCCACATGGCCAGCGAGGCGCTGCCGATGCTGCGCCAGGTGCTGCGCGCCCGCTACAAGCCGCGGGCGATCGGCCAGCGCGCCTGGGCCACGCTGCGAGACGCCTTCGCGATGGCCGAGCGGCTGCCGCACGATCTCTCCCGCGCGCTGCGCAACATCCGCCGAGGCCGAATGCAGCTGCACATCGACCTCGCGCACCTCAGGCGCGTGGGCGACCAGCTCGACCGCGCGGCCAACCGCCTCGCGCTGGCGCTGGTAATCTCGGCGCTGATCATCGGCTCGTCGATCGTGATGACGGTCGGCGGCGGGCCGACCCTGTTCGGCCTGCCGGCCTTCGGCTTCCTCGGCTACTGCGGCGCCGCCATCGGTGGCCTGTGGCTGGTGCGCTCGATCTGGCGCAGCACGCGCCATCGCGACGACGACTGACCCCCGCCGGCATAGGGCAGGCCCGCTTGCGCGGGTCGCGCCGGCGCGGCTCAATGCGCGCCATGGAAGACACCTCCGCGGAGCGTCCCGGCTCCACCATCCTCGACCTGCCGCTGCGCCAGCTGCGCGCCGACGACCCGCTGCGCTGGCTGCGCCTGGGCTGGGCCGATTTCGTGCGTGCCCCCGGCATCGGCGTCTTCTACGGCGCCTGCTTCGCGGTGATGGGCTGGATCCTGCTGTGGACCTACAGCCACGCCCCCGCCTGGGTGCTGGCGCTGTCGGCGGGCTTCCTGCTGATGGGCCCGTTCCTGTGCCTCGGGCTGTACGACGCCAGCCGCAAGCTCGAGCGCGGCGAGCAGCCTGCCCTGGTCGATTCGCTGCTGGCCTGGCGGTCGCGCACCGGCACGATGGCGATCTTCGGCGGTGTGCTGCTGATCCTCGAGATGCTCTGGGGCCGCGCCTCGCTGATCGTGTTCGCGGTCAGCTTCGATGGCATGCCCGACTTCAAGGGCTCGCTGCTGGCGCTGCTCGACCCCGAGAACCTCGGCTTCATCGTGGCCTACCTCGCCGTCGGCGCGGTGTTCGCCGGGCTGATCTTCGCCATCAGCGTCGTGTCGATCCCGATGATCCTCGACCGCTCGGTCGATGCGGTGAGTGCCGGCCTCACCAGCCTGCGGCTGTGCCTGACGCAGCCCTGGGTGATGCTGATCTGGGGTGGCTCGATCACGCTGCTGGTGGTTCTGGCCATGCTGCCCGGCTTCGTCGGGCTGCTGGTGGTCGGCCCGGTGGTCGGCCATGCGTCCTGGCATGCTTACCGCGGCGCGGTCGGCGACGCGCCTGGCGAGACGACGGCGTAACACCGCTCGCCAACTGCATCACGCTTCCGTAGAATACGTGTTGTTACAAACACGACGGAGACGAAGATGAACGACCACCTGCCCGTGCGTGCCTACAAGGAATCCCGGATCGAGGACGAGCCCATCCTCGGCGCGGTGCTCGCGTTGCCCGATGGGCGCATCCAGCCGCTGACCTGGCTGGAGCGTGTGCTGGTCAAGCTGCGCCTGACCGATGCCAAGGCGCTCGAGGCGCGCTACTGGAAGCCGGCAAACGCCTGAGCACGTCGAACGGGATCAGTCGACCCTGACGGTCACCACCACCCGCCGGTTCTGCGCGCGGCCTTCGGCCGTGGCGTTGTCGGCCACCGGCTTGGCGAAGCCCAGGCCGCGCCGTTCGATGGCGGCATCGCTCAGGCCTGCGCCCACCAGATGCTGGGCCACCGATTCGGCCCGGCGCAGCGACAGCTGCTCGTTGTGACGGGCCGATCCGACGTTGTCGGTGTGGCCTTCCACCAGCACGCCGTCGATGCCCACCCGTGCGAGTGCCTGCGCGACCTTCGCCACCGCGTCGCGACCTTCCGTCGAGAGATCGTCGACGTCGGTCTCGAACAGCAGCCTCACGCCGAGGTTGAGCTCCCAGGCGCTGTCCGCCGGCACGAAGCCGACTTCCTGCAGCGCGGCCACCTTCTGCTCGCGCGTGGGCGCCGGCGGCGCCGCGGGCGGCGCCGACTGGCACGCGGCCAGCAGCAGCATCGGGGCCATGGACAGGAGCAGGCGGCGGCGTGGGGCGGCGAGTTTCATCTCGTTCTCCTCGTTCGGCTAGGCGGCCAGCGGCCGCGGCAGGTCGTCCGTGCGGCGTTCGAAATGTCCGACCGAACCCGGCGAGCGCGCCTTGGCGCGGTACATCGCCGCATCGGCCGCGGCCATCCACTGCTCCATGTCGCCGCCGGCATCGGGCAGCAAGGCCACGCCGATGCTGGCGCTGGCCTCGATGCGACCGTAGGCAGGGCTGTCGATCGGTTCGCGGATCGCGTGAGCGATCTTCTGGGCGATGCGTTGCGCGTCCTCATCGCTGCGGATGGGCGTGAGCAGCACGGCGAACTCGTCGCCCCCCAGGCGGGCCACGAAGTCGCCGTCGCGCAGCTGCGCGCGGATGCGCCGCGCCACCTGCACCAGCAGTTCGTCGCCGGCGGCGTGGCCGAGCGCGTCGTTGACGTCCTTGAAGCGGTCGCAATCCAGGAACAGCAGCGCGGCCGAATCGCCGCCCTCGGCGGCCGACTGCACGATGCGCATGGCCCGATCGAGGAAGCTGGCGCGGTTGGGCAGGCCCGTGAGGTTGTCGTGGAAGGCGAGGTAGGACAGCGATTCGTTGGCGTGGCGCAGCCGTTCCTGCTTGGCCACCAGCCGCGCCTCGCGGCTCTCGATCTCGGCCAGCAGTGCGTTGAAGTCCTCGCCGAGCTCGTGGATCTCGCGCACCGCCGCAGCCGGCGCCCGCGTGGCCAGGGCGCGCTCGACGCGCGCCGTGCGCGTCAGCGCGGCCAGCCGGTTCAGCGGCAGCACGATGTCGTTCTCGATGCGGCGCGACAGGCGCGCCACCAGCCAGGCATTGGCGGCCGTGCACAGCGCGATGGCGGCCAGCACCTTGAGCAGGTACAGCAGCGAGGCGACGCCGCGGCCCTGCACCCTCACCTCGCCGAGGCGCCGCCCCTGGCTGGCGATCTCGGCGTGCGCCTCCTGGGCGAACAGCAGCGCGGCCACTTCCGTGGCCATGGTTTCCAGCGCCGATCCGGCCGAGGCTTCGTAGCGGGCCAGCGTTCGCCCGTTCACATCGACGATGAGCGCCTCGCGCAGTTCCTCCTTCGCTGCCACCTGGACCAGCGCCTCCTGGGCTGAGGCGGCGTCACCGAACACTGCAGCCGCCTCGGCCGTGTAGGAAATCGAGCGCGCCACCAGCGTCAGGTTCTGCTCGACCTGGCCGCGCAGCGTGACGAAAGACACCACGGTGAGCACGATGGCCGCAGCCACCAGCGCCGCCAGCGCCAGCCGCAGGTGGGCCGCGCGCAGCGTCTCGAGCAGCGGCTGGCGCAGGCTCATGATCGCGCTCCCCGTGCGATCCGCAGTACCAGCGGGTTCACGCGCAGCCCGCTGCGGGCGATGGCGTCGAGATTGGCGCCGAAGCGCGTGGAGCCCTCGTCGGGCTCGAGGCAGAACATGCCGCCGTCGCTGCAGAAGTCGGCGCCTTCGCCAAGCAGCAGCACCGGCTGGCCGGCCAGGGCGCGCAGGGTCTCGCGGGCCGCGGCGGCGCCGGAGTCGGCCACGTAGACCGCGTCGCAGGCCACGCGCATCTGCGCCGGGCTGGCCAGTGCCTGTACCGCCACGCGCCGCTGCGGCGAGCCGAGGTCGGTCGTTGCGCTCAGCAGTTCATCGACGGCCGGTCCGCGGCCCAGGGTGCACAGGCGCAGCGCGCTGCCTTCGGTCGGCCAGCGCGTGTAAGCCAGGATGCCGGCCACGACGGTGGCGACGCTGGCGCGCGGCGCCGCAGACGCGGCCGGGGTCGTCTGCGCCGCACTGCCCAGCGCACACGCGGCCAGGCCCAGAGCGAGCAGGCAGCGCGAAGTGGCCAACGTGAGGGGATGACCCATCCCGCCAGTATCCCGAAGCGCCTGCGCTTCGGCGATCACTTTATGGGCGGACTGCCCAGAACTCCCGTGTCAAATGTCGCGCTGCAGCAAGAAGCCGCTCAGGGCAGCAGCACGCTGCAGCCCGTGGTCTTGCGCGCTTCCAGGTCGCGATGCGCCTGCGCCGCATCCTTCAGGGCGTAGCGCTGGTCGATGCGGATCTTCACCGCGCCGCTCTTGACCATTGCGAACAGGTCGTGGGCCATCGCCTGGGTCGACTCGCGCGTGGCGATGTGGGTGAACAGCGTCGGCCGTGTCACGTAGCGAGCCCTTGGCGGCCAGCATGCCCATGTCGATCGGCGGCACCTTGCCCGAGGCATTGCCGAAGTTCGCCGCCAGGCCGAAGGGCCGCAGGCAGTCGAACGAGCGCACGAAGGTGTCGGCGCCC
>NZ_JBFXIO010000253.1:0-7635 GCF_050175855.1 Piscinibacter sp. | reverse complement strand
CCTATGATCGCTGCGTCGCAGCATTCCTCGCTGCCCCACCACCGATCACCTTTTTCCGACACGGAGCTAGACCATGGCACGCCTGATGGGCCAGATGATGCAGATGCCGCTGATGATCTCCTCGCTGCTGGTGCACGCGGCGCGCCACAACGGCGACACCGAGATCGTTTCCAAGCGCGTCGAGGGCGACATCCATCGCTATACGTACAAGGACGCCGAACTGCGTGCCCGCAAGCTGGCCCAGGCCTTCGCGCGCCTGGGCTGCTCGGCCGGCGACCGTGTCGCCACGCTGGCCTGGAACGGCTACCGCCACTTCGAGATCTACTACGGCGCCTCGGGTTCGGAACTGGTGTGCCACACCATCAACCCGCGTCTGTTCCCCGAGCAGATCGCCTGGATCGCCAACGATGCGGCCGACAAGGTGCTGTGCTTCGACCTGACCTTCCTGCCGCTGGTGGAGAAGCTCGCGTCGGCCCTGTCCAGCGTCAAGCACTTCGTGGCGATGACCGGCCGCAGCCACATGCCGGCGCAGAGCACGATTCCCAACCTGCTGTGCTACGAGGAACTGGTGGAAGCCGAGGACGGCCTCTACCACTGGCCCGAGTTCGACGAGAACACTGCCTCGAGCATCTGCTACACCTCAGGCACGACCGGAAACCCCAAGGGGGCGGTCTACAGCCACCGGTCGACGCTGCTGCACACCTACGGCCTGGCGCTGCCCGACGGCATGGGCGTGGGCGCAAAGGACGTGATCCTGCCGGTGGTGCCGATGTTTCACGTCAACGCCTGGGGCACGCCGTACGCGGCGCCGATGATCGGCGCCAAGCTGGTCTTCCCGGGGCCGCACCTGGACGGCAAGTCGCTCTACGAGCTGCTGGAGGCCGAGAAGGTCACCTTCAGCGCCGGCGTTCCCACCGTCTGGCTGGGTCTGATCAATTTCGCCCAGGGACAGAAGCTGAAGTTCAGCACCTTGAAGCGCACGGTGATCGGCGGCTCGGCCTGCCCGCCGGCGATGATGCGCACGCTGGAGGACGAGTTCGGCATCGAGGTCATCCATGCCTGGGGCATGACCGAGATGTCGCCGCTGGGCACCCTGTCCAAGCTCAAGGCCAAGCACGCCGAACTGCCGGTGGAGGCGCAGCGGCGCATCCTCGAGAAGCAGGGCAAGGTGATCTTCGGCGTCGACATGGAGATCATCGACGACGACGGCGCCGCGTTGCCCTGGGACGGCAAGGCCTCGGGAAACCTGGTGGTGCGCGGGCCGTGGATCATCCAGAGCTACTTCCAGCGCCCCGAGTCGCCGCTGGTGAAGGTGGGCGGCCGCGAGTGGTTCCCGACCGGCGACGTGGCGGCGATCGACGGCGACGCCTACATGCAGATCACCGATCGCAGCAAGGACGTCATCAAGTCCGGCGGAGAGTGGATCAGCTCGATCGACCTGGAGAACATCGCCATGGGCCACCCGGCGGTGCTGGAGGCCGCGGCGATCGCCTGCCGCCACCCGAAGTGGGACGAACGGCCGCTGCTCGTGGTGGTGAAGAAGGCCGGCGCGGATCTCACGCGCGAACAGATGCTGGCCTTCTTCGAGGGCAAGATCGCCAAGTGGCAGATTCCGGACGACGTGGCCTTCGTGCCGGAGATCCCGCACACCGCCACCGGCAAGATCCAGAAGCTCAAGCTGCGCGAGATGTTCAAGGACCATCAGTTGCCGAGCGCATGACGCACTCGTGACGCAGCCTTGTCCCCGCAGTGACAAGGGCGTTCGGGGTAGTCCCTAAAACCCGACACGGGAGTGATCCGCTACCGTCCGAACGCTTTGTCCCTCAGCGACAGACCTCACTTCCGGAGAGCTCGATGAACTTCACGAAACACGTCCTCGGCACCGTATGCGGTGTGATGGTGATGACCGGCGCCGCCTGGGCGCAGAAGGGCGAGACCGTCAAGATCGCCTGGATCGACCCGCTGTCGGGTCCCTTCGCCAACATCGGCCAGAACAGCCTGAAGACCTTCCAGTTCATGGCCGAGAAGGTCAACGCGAACAACCCGGCCGGGGTGAAGTTCGAGATCGTCTCGTTCGACAACAAGGCCTCGCCGCAGGAGAGCCTGACGGTGCTCAAGGCCGCGATCGACCAGGGCATCCGGTTCGTCACGCAGGGCAACGGCTCGGGTGCGGCCGGCGCGATCATCGACGCCATCAACAAGCACAACGAGCGCAACCCCGGCAAGGAGGTCGTGTTCTTCAACAACGCGGCTGTCGACCCCGACCTGACCAACAGCAAGTGCAGCTTCTGGCACTTCCGCTTCGATGCCGACACGTCCATGAAGATGGAGGCGCTGACCTCCTACATGAAGGACGAGAAGAACATCAAGAAGGTCTACATCATCGGCCAGAACTATGCCCACGGCCACCAGGTCGCCAAGTTCTTCAAGGATGCGATCGCGCGCAAGCGCCCCGATGTGCAGATCGTCGGCGAGGACCTGCACCCGATCGGCCAGGTGAAGGACTTCGCGCCCTACATCGCCAAGATCAAGGCCTCGGGCGCCGACAGCGTGGTCACCGGCAACTGGGGTACCGACCTCTCCCTGCTGATCAAGGCTGCCAAGGACGCCGGCCTCGACGCCAACTTCTACACCTACTACGGCGGCGCCAACGGCACGCCGTCGGCCATCGGTCCGACGATGGACGGCAAGGTGAAGTTCGTCTACGTCGGCCACAGCAACATCCCCGAGGTGTTCAAGCGGGCCACCGAGTACCACGCCAAGTTCAAGGACGACCTGTCGCTGCTGACCACGATGCACGTGCTGCCGGCACTGGCCGGCGGCATCGCCAAGGCCAAGAGCACCGATCCGGTCAAGGTGGCGTTCGCGATGGAGGGCCTGACGGTCAAGAGCTTCTCGGGCGACGTGACCATCCGCGCGGCCGACCACCAGCTGCAGCAGCCGCTGTACATCGCCACCTGGAAGAAGCTGTCCGACCCGAAGAAGCAGTGGAATGCCGAGGGCACCGGCTACACCTGGGTGCAGGACCGGGTGTTCGAGCCCTATGTGTCGAGCACGCCGACCTCGTGCCAGATGAAGCGTCCGGGCGCCTGATCGCCTGAACCCCGACAGGCCCGCCGGAGCCGTCTCCCGCGGGCCTTGTCTTTCCTGTCGAGCATTCCGGGGCGGCCTTGGACCAGTTCCTCATCAACCTGCTGAACGGCATCAGCTCCGGGCTGCTGCTGTTCATGCTCAGCTCGGGCCTGACGCTGATCTTCAGCATGATGGGCGTGCTGAATTTCGCGCACGCGAGCTTCTACATGCTCGGCGCCTATTTCGCCTACACGCTCACCGGCGTGGTCGGCTTCTGGGCGGCGCTGGTGCTCGCGCCGCTGCTGGTGGGCGCCAGCGGGGCGCTGTTCGAGCGCGCCATCCTGCGCAAGGTGCACAAGTACGGCCACGTGGCCGAGCTGCTGGTCACCTTCGGCCTCTCGTACGTTCTGTACGAGCTGGTGCAGCTGATCTGGGGTCGCACCTCGGTGCCGTTCACGCCGCCCGAGGTGCTGCAGGGCACGGCCTTCACCATCGTGCAGTCGTCGGTCGACTCGATGCGCTTCGTGCTCGGCGTGGCGCCGCCGGAGATGTGCAAAGGCGCGGCCGACGTGATCGTGCAGTGCACCCGCTTCCCGCTGAACCGCACCTTCCTTGCCGCGGTGGCTATCCTGATGCTGATCGGCCTGTGGCTGCTGCTCACCCGCACGCGCATTGGCCTGGTGATCCAGGCGGCGCTCACGCACCCCGAGATGGCCGAGGCGCTGGGTCACAACGTGCCGCGCGTGTTCATGCTGGTGTTCGGCGCCGGCTGCGCGATGGCCGGGCTCGCTGGCGTCACCGGCGGCATCACCTTCGTGACCGAACCCAACATGTCGAACATCGGGCCGATCATCTTCGCGGTGATCGTGATCGGCGGCATGGGCTCGCTGCCCGGGGCCTTCGTCGGCTCGCTGCTGATCGGCATCCTGCAGACGCTGCCGCTGACGGTGGACAAGTCGCTGGTGAACCTCGGCGCCAGCTTCGGCTGGACGATCTCGCCTGACAGCCCGCTGTACCCGATCGCCAAGATCACCCTGGCGCAGACCGCGCCCATCCTGCCTTACCTGCTGCTGGTGCTGATCCTGATCTTCCGCCCGCGCGGCCTGCTCGGTTCGCGAGAAGACTGACGCCATGGCCTCGAACGTCTACCAATTCAAGCCCTGGAACATCGGCCGCTGGCTGATCTGGAGCTTCTTCGCGCTGCTGCTGGTCGTCGCGCCGCTGGCCTGGACCAGCAGCCTGGGCCTGACGATGCTGTCGCAGATCGGCATCGCCATCATCGCCTGCCTGTCCTACAACATCCTTCTGGGGCAGGGCGGCATGCTCAGCTTCGGCCACGCGGTGTACACCGGGCTGGGCTCGTTCCTCGCGATCCACACGCTCAACGCCGCCTCGGCCGGAAAGCTGGCCATTCCCGTCAGCCTGATTCCGGTGGTCGGCGGGCTGGCCGGCCTTGCCGTGGCCGCGCTGCTCGGCTACGTGACCACGCGCAAGTCGGGCACCACCTTCGCGATGATCACGCTGGGCGTGGGCGAGCTGGTGTGGTCGATGTCACTGATGCTGCCGGAGTTCTTCGGCGGCGAAGGCGGCATCTCGGGCAACCGCGTGGTCGGCAAGCCGGTGCTGGGCATCAGCTTCGGGCCGCAGATCCAGCTGTACTACCTGATCGCGCTCTACGCGTTCGTGTGCACGGCAGCGATGTTCGCGCTGACCCGCACGCCGCTGGGCCGCATGCTCAACGCGGTGCGCGACAACCCCGAGCGCGTCGAGTTCGTCGGCTACGACACCCGCCAGGTGCGCTGGCGCGCCTTCATGATCGCCGGCTTCTTCGCCGGCATCGCGGGCGGGCTGGCGGCGCTGAACTTCGAGATCGTCACGGCGGAGGTGGTCGGCGCGGCGCGCTCGGGCGCCTACCTGCTGTTCGTCTTCCTCGGCGGTGCCACCTTCTTCTTCGGGCCGATCATCGGTGCGGTGCTGATGGTCATCGGCATCGTGCTGCTGTCGGAGTGGACCAAGGCCTGGCTGTTCTACCTCGGCCTGATCTTCCTCTTCATGGTGATGTATGCACCGGGCGGCGTGGCCAGCCTGATCATGATGAACCTGCGCGTGGCCGCCTTCGGCAAGCTGCGCCGCCTCTGGACCGCCTACCTCGCGCTCGGCGGCGCCGGGGCCACGCTGCTGCTCGGCGTGGCGGCAGTGATCGAGATGGTCTATCACATCCAGCTCAACGCAGCGCTCGGCCCCGAGATGAAGTTCCTCGGCGCGACGCTGAACACCGGCAGCACCGACACGTGGTTCGGCGTGGTTTTCGTGATGGTCACCGGCGCCGGCCTGTTCGAGCTGGCGCGGCGCGTGTTCGTGCGCGAATGGGGCGAGACGCAGGCCGAGATCGAACGCGAGATCAAGCGCAGGGAGGCGCTGTGAGCTACGCGGTCGAACTCAAGGACGTGCGCAAGAGCTTCGGCAAGACGGAGATCATCCGCGGCGCCAGCCTGTCGGTGAAGCAGGGCGAGCGCGTGGCCATCATCGGGCCGAATGGCGCGGGCAAGTCGACGCTGTTCAACCTGATCTCCGGCCGCTTCCACGCCACCACCGGCGACATCCTCGTCAACGGCCAGTCCATCCTCGGCCGCAAGCCGTACGAGATCAGCCGCATGGGGCTTGCGCGCAGCTTCCAGGTCAGCAACCTGTTCACCCGCCTGTCGGTGTTCGAGAACATCCGCTGCGCGGTGCTGTGGTCGAGAGGCTATCGCTACTCGTTCTGGCGCTTCCTCGCCGACGCCAAGGATGCCAACGATCGCACCGAAGAAGTGCTGAAGATGATCAAGCTCGACAAGCGGCGCGACGTGCTGGCGATGAACCTGACCTACGCCGAGCAGCGCGCGCTGGAGATCGGCATCACCATCGCCGGCGGCGCCGACGTGATCCTGCTCGACGAGCCGACCGCCGGCATGAGCCGCAGCGAGACCACGCGCTTCGTGCAACTGATCCGCGAGGTCACCGAGGGCAAGACGCTGCTGACGGTGGAGCACGACATGGGCGTGGTGTTCGGCCTGGCCGACCGCATTGCCGTGCTGGTCTACGGCGAGGTGATCGCCTTCGACACGCCGGAAGCGGTGCGCGCCAACCCGCGCGTGCAGGAGGCCTACCTCGGTTCGGTGCTGGCCGAGGCGCAGGCGGCGGGGGCGAAGGTATGAGCCTGCTCGAGGTCGAGAACCTGCACGCCTACTACGGCAAGAGCCACGTGCTGCACGGCGTGCAGATGAACGTGCAGCCGGGCGAGATCGTCGCGCTGCTCGGCCGCAACGGCTCGGGCCGCTCGACCACCGCCAAGGCGATCATGGGGCTGGTCGACGCCACCGGCTCGGTGAAGTTCCGCGAGCACGAGGTGCTGGGCTGCAAGCCCTTCGAGATCGCCCACGTCGGCATCGGCTACGTGCCGGAGAACCGCGACATCTTCCCCAAGCTGACGGTGCACCAGAACCTGATGCTCGGCGAGAAGCGCGGCAGGAAGCAGCCGCGCTGGAGCTTCGACGACATGTACCGGCTGTTCCCGCGCCTGAAGGAGCGGCAGCACACGCAGGCCGGCGTGATGTCCGGCGGCGAGCAGCAGATGCTCACGCTGTGCCGCACGCTGATGGGTGACCCCGACCTGATCATCATCGACGAGCCCACCGAGGGCCTGGCGCCGATGATCGTCGAGCTGGTGGCCGAGTACCTGAAGGAGCTCAAGGAGCGCGGCATCTCGGTGCTGCTGATCGAGCAGAAGCTCACCATCGCGCTGGAAATCTCGCAGCGCTGCTACGTGATGGGCCACGGCAGCATCGTCTTCGAGGGCTCTCCGGCCGAGCTGCGCGCCAACGCCTATATTCGCAAGGAGTGGCTGGAGGTCTGACGAACCGCCGCCTGTCACGGCAGCGACAGAGTCGTCGAACCCCGGCACCCTAGAATCGAACGATCGTTCTATTCTGCCCCGCTTTCCGTCCCTTCCTCCGAGAGGACCCCGCATGACCGCCACCACCCAGATCCGCGGCGACGTCGCCGTCATCACGCTCGACAACCCGCCGGTCAACGGCCTGGGCTACGACACCCGCGTCGGCATCGTCAATGGCCTGGAGCAGGCGCTGAACGACGCGGGCGTCAAGGCCATCGTCATCACCGGCGCGGGCAAGGCCTTCTCGGGCGGCGCCGACATCCGCGAGTTCGGTACCCCGAAGGCCATCGCCGAGCCCAACCTGCTGTCGGTGATCCTGGCGCTGGAGGCGTCGAGCAAGCCGATCGTCGCCGCGATCCACAGCGTGGCGATGGGCGGCGGGCTGGAGCTGGCACTGGGCTGCCACTACCGCGTGACCGCCCCCGGCGCGCAGATCGCACTGCCCGAGGTGAAGATCGGCCTGATCCCGGGTGCCGGCGGCACGCAGCGCCTGCCGCGCGTGCTCGGCCTGGAGAATGCGTTGAACATGATCGTCAGCGGTGAGCCGGTTCCCAGCGAGATGCTCGCCAAGGCGCCGGGCCAGAAGCTGTTCGACAAAGTCAGCGAGGGCGACATGCTGGGGGGCGCCA
>NZ_JBFXIO010000252.1:0-7714 GCF_050175855.1 Piscinibacter sp. | reverse complement strand
GACCGAGAACGCCGGGCGCACCCGCCCGGTGGTGGTGGTTCGAAGCGCGCAGCAACGTGTGGCGCTGCACGTCGACGAAGTGCTCGGCAACCAGGAAGTGGTGGTCAAGAACCTCGGGCCGCAACTGTCGCGGCTGCCCGGCCTGGCCGGCATGACGCTGCTGGCTTCGGGCGCCGTGGCGCTGATCTACAACCCGGTGGCGCTGGCCACCCTGTACGGCGACAGTGCCCGCGCCGTGACCGTGGCGGCCCTGCAGGGCGGTACCGTCCCGGCCGCGCCGACCATGGCCGCTGCCGAGCCGCAGCACGTGGCGGCGCCGCTGGTGCTGGTGGTCGACGACTCGCTCACCGTGCGCCGCGTGACGCAGCGCCTGCTGGTGCGCGAAGGCTACCGCGTGGCGCTGGCCAAGGACGGCATCGACGCGCTGGAGAAGCTGGCCGAGGAGCGCCCGCAGGTGGTGCTGTCGGACATCGAGATGCCGCGCATGGACGGCTTCGACCTGGTGCGCAACATCCGCGGCGACGCCCGCCTGCGCGACTTGCCGGTGATCATGATCACATCGCGCATCGCGCAGAAGCACCGCGACTACGCCGCCGAGCTGGGTGTCGACCACTACCTGGGCAAGCCGTACTCGGAAGACGATCTGCTGGCCCTGATCGGCCGTTACGTGGCCACGGCCGCCACGGCCTGACATTGCCGCGATGGCCGAGCTGGTCGACCACCTCGCCGAGCTGACGGGCTTCCGCGACCGGGAGTTGCTGGACGTCACGCTGGTCGGCGCGCTGCGCGACCTGCTGCGCCCGCGGCCGCACGCGGTGGCCATCTACCGCAGCGTCGGCGAGGCCGGCAACGAGCGCTGGCTGACGCGCGCCCGGCTGACTGCCGGCGAGCTGGCGGCCAGTGCCGACCCGGCCTGGATCGACCTCGACCAGCTGCCGCGCCGAGAAGACCACCCGGAGCGCCTGGAGGCCTTCCGCACGCAGGGCATCGTGCAGGTGGCCGGGCCGGTCAACCGAACCTTCTTCCCCGTCGCCACCGATCGGGAGCATCTCGGCGTGATGGAAGTCGAGAGCGATGCGCCGCTCGACGAGCGAGACCAGCGCATGGTGATGAGCATCCTGCGCATCTACCGCAACTTCCAGGGCCTGCTCGACTACAGCGAGCGCGACACGCTGACCGGCCTGCTCAACCGCAAGACCTTCGACGAGAGCTTCATGAAGACGGTGGCCGAGTCGGGGCCGGCTGCCGCCGACACCGACGCCGGTCGGCGCCACGGCGGGGGCTGCCGCCACTGGCTGGGCGTGATCGACATCGACCACTTCAAGCGCGTCAACGACAGCTTCGGCCACCTGATCGGCGACGAGGTGCTGCTGCTGATGTCGCGTCTGATGCGCAGCAGCTTCCGCTTCGACGACCGCCTGTACCGGTTCGGCGGCGAGGAGTTCGTGGTGCTGATGCGCTGCGCCGACGGAGAGGCAGCTGCCCATGCCTTCGAGCGGCTGCGCGGCAACGTGGAGCGCCACCCGTTCCCCCAGGTGGGCCACATCACGGTGAGCATCGGCTTCACCGAGCTCAAGCCGGGCGACACGCCCAGCGGGGCCTTCGAGCGCGCCGACAAGGCGGTCTATTTCGCCAAGGGCAACGGCCGCAACCAGGTGCGCCACCATGCCGAACTGGTGGCCAGTGGCCACCTCGCCGACGACGCCAAGATCGGCGACGTCGAGCTGTTCTAGCTCTCAGCTCTTCTTCACCACCCCGAAGCGCTCCAGCGTGCGCGTGCGCGCTTCGTCGTGCCGCACCAGCGGCGCGGGATAGTCGTGGCCGAGTTCGATGCCGGCAGCGGCCAGGTCCACCGGCCGCGCTTCCCAGGGCGCGTGGATCAGTTCGTCGGGCAGCTTCGCCAGCTGCGGCAGGTAGCGCCGGATGAAGCGGCCCTGTGGATCGAACTTGCGACTCTGCGCGACCGGGTTGAAGATGCGGAACCAGGGTTGCGCATCGCAGCCGGTCGAGGCGGCCCATTGCCAGCCGCCATTGTTGGCGGCGAGGTCGAAGTCGTTGAGGTGGTCGGCGAAATACTGCTCGCCGCGCCGCCAGTCGAGCCCCAGGTCCTTGGTCAGGAAGCTCGCCACCACCATGCGCAGCCGGTTGTGCATGTAGCCGGTCTGGTTGATCTGCATCATCGCCGCATCGACCAGCGGATAGCCGGTGCGGCCCTGGCACCAGGCCAGGAACAGCTCGTCGGCGTGCCTGCCGTGCTCCCAGCGGATCGCGTCGAACTCGGGCTTGAAGCTCGCGCCCACGACGCGCGGGTGGTGGTGCAGGATCTGGTGGTAGAAGTCGCGCCACACCAGCTCCGAGAGCCAGACCTGCGCGCCCTCGCTGCCGGCTTGCGAGCGTGCCCAGGCCTCGCGCGCCAGGGTGCGCACCGAGCAGGTGCCGAAGCGCAGGTGCACCGAGAGGTAGCTGGGGCCCTTCACCGCCGGGAAGTCGCGCGTGCGCTGGTAGTCGTCGATGCGCGGCAGGAAGTCGGCCAGCAGCGACTGCGCACCGCGCCAGCCCACCGGGATCTTCAGCGTGTGCAGGTTGGTGCGTGCGAAGCCCATCGCTTCCAGCGTCGGCATGGCGGTCGCGACTCCCTCGGGCACCGGCGCCAGCGCGGCCGCGTGCTTTTCGACCGGGTAGGCCTTCAGGTAGTACGGCTCCAGCTTGCGCAGCCAGGCGTTCTTGTACGGCGTGAACACGCTGTACGGCGCCCCGGCGCCGGTGAGCACCTCGCTGCGCTCGAAGATCACGTGGTCCTTCGAGGTGTGCAGCGCGATGCCGTGGGCAGCCAGCGCACCGCGGGCGCGAGCGTCGCGCTCCAGCGCCGCCGGCTCGTCGTCGTGGTTGGCGTAGACGGCCTGTACGTGCAGCTCGCGCGCCAGCCGGTCGATCTCCGGCACCGCGTGGCCGTGGCGCACCAGCAGCCGCACGCCATCGTGGCCGTGGGCACGGCCGAGCGCGGTCAGCGCCTCGTCGAGCTGCTCCAGGCTGTCGTGGATGAACTCCACGCGCCGATCGGCCGACAGCCCGCGCGCCAGCAGCGCATCGAGGATGTCGCGGTCGAACACGAACGCGCACCACACCTGCCGCGCCGAGCGCAGCGCGTGGTAGAGCGCGGCGTGGTCGTAGGCGCGCAGGTCGCGGCGGAACCAGACCAGCGCCGCGTCGAGCGGCGCAGGGGCGTGCTTGTCGTGGGGCATGGGCCGAGTCTATAAAATGGCCTCATGGCGGGCGAACCGATCAACCTCACGAACCAGTTCCTGATCGCCATGCCCGGCATGGCCGACGGCACGTTCGCGGGCAGCGTGGTCTACCTGTGCGAGCACACCGAGAAGGGCGCGCTCGGCCTGGTCATCAACAAGCCGATCGACATCAAGCTGAAGAACCTGTTCGAGAAGGTCGAGCTCACGCTCGACCGCGATGACCTGGCCGAGGAGCCGGTGTTCTTCGGCGGCCCGGTGCAGACCGAGCGCGGCTTCGTGCTGCACGAGCCGCTGGGCGGCGGCGACGGCGAGGGCGGCCACTACAACTCCACGCTGCAGATTCCCGGCGGCCTGGAGATGACCACCAGCAAGGACGTGCTGGAAGCGCTGGCCCATGGCGCCGGGCCGAAGAAGGTGCTGGTGACGCTGGGCTACAGCGGCTGGGGCGCCGGCCAGCTGGAAGACGAGATCGGCCGCAACGGCTGGCTCACGGTCAATGCCGAGCCGGGCATCATCTTCGATACGCCAGTCGAGCAGCGCTACGAACGCGCGCTGTCGCTGCTGGGCATCGACCCGCGCATGCTCAGCCAGGAGGCGGGGCACGCATGAGCGCTTCGCCGAGCGCCGTGTCCACCCCTCCCCGCAGCTTTCTCGCATTCGATTTCGGACTCAGGCGTGTCGGCGTCGCCGCCGGCAACAGCCTCACGCGCCAGGCTACGCCGCTGCGCACGATCGCGGCCGAAGGCGAGCCGCGATTTGCCGCGATCACCCGGCTGATCGACGAATGGCAACCGGATGCATTGATCGTGGGGGTGCCGGTCCATCCGGACGGCACGCCGCACGACAATACGCGCCGGGCGCAGCGTTTCGCCCGCCAGCTGCACGGCCGCTACAGGCTGCCGGTGCACGAGGTGGACGAGCGCTACAGCACCACCGAGGCCGCCGCCGCGGGCGCGCGAGACCTCGACGCGGCCTCGGCCGCGATCATCCTCGACCAATACCTGCGATCCCTGCCATGAGCACCCTGCACCTCGACGCCGAAGCGCTCTACACCGACCTGCTGGCCGGCGTGCGCACCCTGCTCAAGCCGGACTGCGCGCTGGTGGGCATCTGGTCGGGCGGCGCCTGGCTGGCCGAGCGGCTGCAGCGCGACCTGAAGCTGCCCGGCGAGCACGGCGTGATCTCCAGCGCGCTGCACCGCGACGACTTCGGCTCGCGCGGCATGAGCGGCAGCGCCGACCACACCCGGCTGCCCTTCGAGGTGGAGGGCCGCCACGTGGTGCTGATCGACGACGTGCTGTTCACCGGCCGCACCACGCGGGCGGTGATCAACGAGCTGTTCGACTTCGGCCGGCCGGCCAGCGTGACGCTGGCGGTGCTGGTCGACCGCGGCGGGCGCGAACTGCCCATCCAGCCGGCCTTCTCGGCGGCGCGCGTGGCGCTGCCCCGGGGGCAACGCCTGTCGCTCGCCCGCGACGAACAAGGCCACTTCAGTTTCGACATCAAGGAAACGACATGAGGCCCCCAAGCTTGCGGCTTCGCCGCTGCGCGGCCCCCCGAGGGGGCGCGGCCTTTCTTGGGGCGGCCCGGCGAAAGGCCATCTGATGCTGTTCAAACGAAACCCGCAGCTCAACGCCCACGGCGAGCTGATCCACCTGCTCTCGATCGAGGGCCTGCCCAAGGCCGTTCTCACGCAGATCCTCGACACCGCCGGCACCTTCCTCTCGGTCAACGAGCGCGAGGTGAAGAAGGTGCCGCTGCTGCGCGGCAAGAGCGTGTTCAACCTGTTCTTCGAGAACAGCACGCGCACGCGCACCACCTTCGAGATCGCCGCCAAGCGGCTGTCGGCCGATGTCATCAACCTCGACATCGCGCGCAGCTCCACCGCCAAGGGCGAGAGTCTGCTCGACACCATCGCCAATCTCTCGGCGATGCACGCCGACATGTTCGTCGTGCGGCACAGCGAGAGCGGGGCGCCGTACCTGATCGCGCAGCATTGCGCACCGCACGTGCACGTGGTCAACGCCGGCGACGGCCGCCATGCGCACCCGACGCAGGGGCTGCTGGACATGTACACGATCCGCCACTTCAAGCGAGACTTCACGAACCTGACGGTGGCGATCGTCGGCGACATCGTGCACTCGCGCGTGGCGCGATCCGACATCCACGCGCTGACCACCCTGGGCGTGCCCGAGATCCGCGCCGTCGGCCCGAAGACGCTGGTGCCGGGTGACCTGCGCGAGATGGGCGTGCGCGTCTGCCACGACATGGCCGAGGGCATCCGAGGCGCCGACGTGATCATCATGCTGCGACTGCAGAACGAGCGCATGAGCGGCGCGATGCTGCCGTCGGCCGGGGAGTTCTTCAAGAACTACGGCCTGACGCCGGAGAAGCTCGCGCTCGCCAAGCCCGACGCCATCGTCATGCACCCCGGGCCGATCAACCGCGGTGTCGAGATCGACTCCGCCGTCGCCGACGGCACGCAGAGCGTCATCCTGCCGCAGGTGACCTTCGGCATCGCCGTGCGCATGGCGGTCATGTCCATCATCGCGGGCAACAACCCATGAAAGTCCTGATCCAGAACGGCCGCATCGTCGACCCGGCCAGTGGCCGCGACGAGACCGGCGACATCGCCATCGCCGCCGGCCGCATCGTGGCGATCGGCCGCGTGGCCGCCGACTTCGCACCCAACCGCACTGTCGACGCCTCCGGCCTGGTGGTGGCGCCCGGCCTGGTCGACCTGGCGGTGCGCCTGCGCGAACCCGGCCACGAGCACGAGGGCATGATGGAAAGCGAGATGGCCGCAGCGATGGCTGGTGGCGTCACGCACCTGGTCTGCCCGCCCGACACCGACCCGCCGCTGGACGAACCGGGACTGGTGGAGATGCTCAAGTTCCGCGCGCGCAACCTCAACCATGCGCGCCTGTATCCGCTGGGCGCGCTGACGCGCGGCCTCAAGGGCGAGGCGCTGACCGAGATGGCCGAGCTCACCGAGGCCGGCTGCGTCGCCTTCGCACAGGCCGAGGCACCGGTGCGCGACACGCTGGTGCTGCATCGCGCGCTGCAGTACGCCTCGACCTTCGGCTACGCCGTGTGGCTGCGTCCGAACGACCCCTGGCTGGGCAACGGCGTCGCGGCCAAGGGGCCGCTGGCCACGCGCATGGGCCTGTCCGGCGTGCCCGCGATCGCCGAGACGATCGCGCTGGCGCTGATCTTCGAGCTGGTGCGCGACACGAGGGCACGTGTGCACCTGTGCCGCCTCAGCAGCGCTGCCGCCGTCGAGATGGTGCGCGCCGCCAAGGCCGAGGGCCTGCCGGTCAGCTGCGACGTCAGCGTCAACAACCTGCACCTGACCGATGTCGACATCGGTTACTTCAACGCCGCGATGCGCGTCACGCCGCCGCTGCGCCAGCAGCGCGACCGCGATGCCCTGCGCGCCGCGCTGGCCGACGGCACGATCGATGCGCTGGTCAGCGACCACACGCCGGTCGACGAGGATGCGAAGAACCTGCCCTTCGCCGAAGCCGAGCCGGGTGCCACCGGGGTCGAGCTGCTGCTGAGCCTGGCGCTGAAATGGGGCGCCGACAGCGGCCTGTCGCTGCTGCAGACGCTGGCCACCGTGACGCAGCGGCCGGTGGGCGTGCTCGGCGAGTCGCTCGGCTCGCTCGGCTCGAGTGCTGGCCGGCTCGTCGAGGGCGGCGTGGCCGACCTGTGCCTGTTCGACCCTGCGGCGCACTGGCAGGTCACGGCGGCGGCGCTGCGCAGCCAGGGCAAGCACACGCCGTTCGCCGGCTACGAGCTGCCCGGGCGCGTGATCGCCACGCTGGTGGGCGGCCACGTCGCGTACGAGGCCGCGCGCGGGTGAGGCTGCCGCGCGCGCTCTGGCGGCTCGCCGCTGCGCTGTTCCAGGCCCTGGCGGGCGCGCTGATCTGCGCGCTGTGGTTCCCGTTCATCACGCCGGCGCAGCGCATGGGCCATGTGGGGCGCTGGTCGGCGCGCATGCTCCGTGCGCTGGGCATCCGGCTGCAGGCGAGCGGCACGGTGCATGCGGGGCCGGTGCTGATCGTCGCCAATCACATCTCCTGGGTCGACATCCTGGCGATCAACGCCGTGCACCCCGCGCGCTTCGTCTCCAAGGCCGACGTGAAGCACTGGCCTTTCCTCGGCTTCCTGGTGGCCAGCGGCGGCACGCTGTTCATCGAGCGCGAGCGCAAGCGCGACGCGCTTCGCGTGGTGCATCAGATCGCCGAGGCGCTGAAGTCCGGCGACATCGTCGCCGTGTTTCCCGAAGGCACCACCAGCGACGGCCACGACGTGCTGCCTTTCCACGCCAACCTGCTGCAGGCGGCCATCTCGACGGAATCGCCGGTGCAGCCGGTGGTGCTGCGCTACCGCGATGCACACTCTCGGATCAGCGCGGCGCCGGCCTACGTGGGCGACACCAGCCTGGCCGCCTCGCTCTGGGCCAC